>URXH01000084.1 GCA_900551675.1 uncultured bacterium | reverse complement strand
TAAGTATCTATTTGAAATTATTTTTATATTTTAATAACAAACTCTTCAACTCTGATTCGCACTGGAGCCTTAAAAAATATTTATTAACAGGGATAGAAGGAACTAAGTCTTCTCCGTAAATGATACGATAATTGTCTTTTATATCGGAATACTCAATTGCATAAACATCAAATGATGAATACCATTCTTCTTTATTCATAATAACCGGAATAGGATTTTTTGCCTTTACCCACTTTTGAACAGGTTTTGAAATTTCATAAAGATTTTCAGCATTCAGAGTATTTGTAACAATCATTAAATTAAGATTATTTTTAGCATCTTCAACATTTGCTTTTGAGCCGAACGCGATAACAGAAACAAGGTTATCACCGAGTTTCGTTTTTAATTCTTCAATAAAATTGTCCAAATTTTTCATTTTTTTATCCTCTCCGTTGATATTCATCAAAATTTTTATATCTTCCGTTGCTGTTTTTAAATTTTACCAGCTTCCGGAACAGCCGCTTCCGCCGAAACCTCCGCCGCCGCCAAAACCTCCGAAGCTGCTGGAACGAAATCTTCTTCGTGGAGAAAATATAGACATTATTATTGCCAGCGGCCAAATCCACCACGGAATGTGTTCAGTCCTTGAAGTGTTTGAAGATGGAGCAGAGGGACAAACACCCTGCTTTTTGATTTCAACACCTTCTGCCTGTGCAACGGTTTGAGCTAAAATATAAGTACCTCTTCTAATACCTTTTTCATAATTATTCTGTCTGTAATAAGGCAAAATATCATTATTCATAATATTTTCAAGAGTACTTACACTAATTTTTTTCTCAAGTCCCAAACCCTGTTCTATACGCATTCTTCTCTCATTTAATGCTGTCAAATATACCATTCCGTTATTTTTACCGGCAGCACCGAGCTTATAAGACCGTCCGATATCAAGTGCAACATCTTCAACCGTCTTACCGTCTAATGACGGTAATGTAACTACAACTAAATCTGCGCCGGATTTTTTCTGCAAATCCCATAAAGTCATATTCAAGTCGTTTTCAACTTCAGGGGACAAAAGATTTGCTTCATCAGCAATAAAACCATTAAATTTTAACGTAATAGCATCAACCCTTGCAGATAATAAAACTAATAAAATTGAAACAAATAACCAACTTTTCTTAACCATACAAAGTATTTTAGCAGTATATAAAGATTATGTCAATAGTCAATAAGAAAACTAAAATAATAAAAAAGGCGACACCCAGATTCGAACTGGGGATAAGAGCTTTGCAGGCTCCTGCCTTACCACTTGGCCATGTCGCCTCAACCTATTCTTCTATGATAAAAAAGACATGCTAAAAAGTCAAGGCAAGTATTGACAAATATCTTAAAATCGTAAATTATAAAGAAAAAGTCAGGAGGATTAATATGTTGAATAGAAAAGCTTTTAAATGCCCCCCCCCCGACAGAATAAAATTGTAGAGAGGGATTACGGGGTTTATAAGATACTAAGATGCTATGGTTCTAAGGCAGTAAGAAGTATCGTAAAAATTTTATGCGGTTCAGTTTTCGCAACTGAGCAAGACAGAAAAATTAAAGGGGTGTGTAATACTTACCCATCATCCGGCACAAAGCAACACCTTCTCCCGCACATTGGAGAAGGAATAAGTAATTACAATTTAACTAAAGATGAAAATCAGACCTCACACCAACCTTCTCCCGTAGGAGAGGGAGTAAGTAATAGTCATACCGAACTCGTTTCGGGATCTCATCGGATACAGAAATTCCGGGGTCAATCAAGTGTTTATAAGATGCTGAAACAAGTTCAGCATGACGGTAACTTCCCTAAACGAACTTATTCACTTATTAACCTATTTACTTATTCACCTCCTGAACTGAAAGCGTTTACTCTGGCAGAAGTTTTGATAACTTTAGGAATTATCGGCATAGTCGCCGCCATGACAATGCCGGCATTAATCAGCCATCACAAAAAAATTGAGACTTCTGCAAGACTGAAAAAATTCTATTCTTCAATGGAACAGGCAATAAGGCTTAGTGAAATCGATAACGGAGACTCAAGAGAATGGATAAAAGCTTCCACACAAAAAGATGAGGAAGGCAATTCAGACTATGAAGCCAACGGAAAGGCATCAAAAGAATTTTTTATGACTTATCTTGCACCATATTTTAAATATATCAAAATTACTGAAGGAGAAAACTTTACTGATGAAAATGGAGAACAAACCGGTAACGGCACACAAGGCACTGTTTATCTTGCAGACGGCTCATCTTTCAGGTTTAACAACGGCTCCTGTATGGATTTCATTTTTGATGCCAATGGAAATGCGAAGCCAAATGTTGTAGGGAGAGACACATTTGTATTTTATATGTGTTTTTCGGATTCAACAAGAAAATCCGTTTGCGGAAACGGTAATAAAGCATTCTGCACAAAACGTCAAGTTTACAATAATAGAACTGAACTTATAAATGCTTGTAAAACAAACGCTTATTATTGTTCTGCACTTTTGGAATACGACAATTGGGAATTCAAGGATGATTATCCGCGTAGATTATAGGCTTGAACGTTCGACTTCTTCTTTAGTTGAAACTTCTATAATATCGCCGACCTCAATGTCATTCCATTTTGCAAATGAAATACCGCATTCAAAACCTTGAGCAACTTCTTTAACATCGTCTTTAAAGCGTTTTAATTGATCTATTGCTCCGCGGAATATTTCTTTGCCGTCTCTGTAAATAACTGCATCTTTGCTTCTTACAATTTTGCCTTCTGTTACGTAACAGCCTGCAATTCTTGTTGTCTTACCGATTGTAAATACCTGACGAACTTCAGCTTTTCCAAGTTCAACTTCTTTAATTTCAGGCTGTAATAGTGAAAGCATTGTCTTTTCAATATCTTCCAAAATCTGATAAATAATATCATATTTTTTAATAGTAACGCCTTCTCTTTCGGCAGCTGCAAGAGCGTTCGCATCTTCTTTTACGGTAAAACCTAAAATTAAGGCATTCGATGCAGATGCGAGCATTACATCGGCTTCCGAAATATCACCGACACCTACGTGTATAATTTTTGTCTTAATTTCATTAGATTCAAGCTGTGCAATAGCCTGCGAAACAGCCTCTGCAGAACCGTTTGTATTTGCTTTAATAATCAAATTCAACTGCGGGATATCATCTTCACCGGCTGCAGCTTCACGGCGGACATGGGCAGGAAGCATATTTTCAAGCCGCTTGTTGCGTTCTTTTTCTTTGCGCTGCTCAACAATTGCCTTCATTTCTTTTTCATTTTGAACAACTTCAAAATAATCACCTGCCTGAGGAACTTCTGTTAAACCTAAAATTTCAACAGGCGTAGAAGGCTCAGCCTTTTGAATTCTTTCACCCGAGTCAGATAATAAAGCTCTTACACGACCGCATGCCGTACCGACAACAATACAGTTGCCGACACGTAATGTTCCGTTTTGAACAAGTAATGTTGCAACAGGACCTTTACCCTTATCAAGGTTTGCTTCAATTACAACCCCTGATGCTTCTGCCTTTGGATTTGCTTTTAAATCCTGAACTTCAGCAACAAGAAGAATATATTCCAAAAGTTCATCAATACCTGTTCCCTGCAAAGCTGAAACTTTAACAACAATTGTTTCACCGCCCCATTCTTCAGGAACTAAACCATGCTCGGTCAACTGCTGTAAAACCCTGTCAGGATTTGCATCAGGCTTATCAATTTTGTTAACTGCAACGATAATGGGGACATCAGCAGCTTTTGCATGGTTAATAGCTTCAATCGTCTGAGGCATTATACCGTCATCTGCAGCAACAACCAGAATTGCAATATCAGTTGCTTTAGCTCCACGCGCTCTCATCTCGGTAAACGCTTCGTGTCCCGGAGTATCAACAAATACTATTTTCTTTTCTTTGTTATTGTCGAGATAAACGGTATAAGCACCGATAGATTGAGTTATACCGCCGACTTCCGTTGCAACAATTTTGTGTTTTGAAGCTCTGATACTGTCTAATAATGTTGTTTTACCATGATCGACGTGCCCCATAATACTTACAACAGGCGCACGTTTTTTAAGCAATTTTTTATCAACTTCCGTTAACTTTTTAACTTTTTCTTCTTTTTCAAGCTCTTCTTCCATATAGGCATCTAAGTCTTCATCAAGAACTTCAAGGTTGTATTCGGCGCATACTTTTTTAATAACATCAATATCTATAAGCTGGTTAACAGTTGCCATTATGCCGTTAAGCATTAAAAATTTAACTATTTCCGCCGGAGTTTTTTGAATTTTTTCGGAAAGCTCGCTGATTGTCATGGCTCTGTTTACAACAATCTGCGTAACCTGTTCGGTTTCTTCCTCTTTATGCGTGCGTTTTTTATGTTTTTGAGCAGCGGCTTTTTCTAATGAAATTCTTTCCTGCTCTTCTTTTTTAGAATTAAAATCTTTTCCTTTTTTCTTGCCGTCTGCGCGTCTTCTGCCTCCGCCTTTATTTTCATAAATATCTTGAGAAATGATTGTTCTCTGTATAGGTTTTCTTTCCCCAGACGGTTTTTCAAACGGTTTTTTACCTGTTGGAGCGCCGTCTTTTTTAGGCGGAAAAGTTTTTTCTCCTTTTGCCGGTCTTTCAGATCGCGGAGGGAATTTTCTTCCTTCCTGAGCCGGTTTATCCGATTTTTCACCTACCGGCTTTTGCGGGGCACGTCTTACTATTTCAAGACGGCTCTGCGGTTTTGGCCTTACGACCTCTACCTTCGGAACATTAACTTTTTTCGATTCCGGTTCTTTTTTTACTTCTTCCTGTTTATTTTCTTCCGCCTGCGCTTCTGCAACTTTTGCCTTCTTTACAACAAATGCTTTCGGTTTTTTGGCTTCTTTAACTCCGCCTGATGCAATAAATTCTTTCAACCTTTTTACCTGATCAAGAGTAAGCGTGCTTGAATGAGTTTTACCTGTAATTGAAATTCGGGCCAGCTTTTCTATAACTTCTTTGCTCGTAAGCCCTAATTCTTTTGCTAATTCATTTATTCTTATTGTCTCAAAACTCATTTATCAATTTTCCTTTCAAATCATCAGGTATTGAAGTTTTTAAAACTTTTGCAATTTTATTTTTTTTAAAAGCTGTTTCAATACAAGATTTATTATAGCAGAGATATACTGATCTGCCAAATATTTTATTGCTGTGGTTTATAATTACGTCTCCGTGCGTGTTTTCCTTAGTAATCTTTATTAATTCATCCCTGTTTTTAACTTTGCCGCATCCAACGCATTTTCTATCAACCACTAATTTACCTCAGCCAGTTTCTCCAATTTTAATTTTTGGTCGTGCTCTATCAGCAGATTTATTAATTCATCCAAATCACCGTCTATAACGGTATTTACATTCAAATTATGGTTAATTCTGTGATCTGTCAGACGACCTTGAGGGAAATTATAAGTTCTTATACGCTCGCTTCTGTCGCCAGTGCCAACCTGGGAACGGCGTAAATCTGTTATTTCCTTCATCTGTTTTTGCACTTCCATATCATAAAGTTTTGCTTTAAGAATTTGGAGCGCGCGTTCTTTATTCTGAAGCTGCGAGCGTTCTTCAGTACAGAAAATCATAATCCCTGTAGGTTTGTGAAAAACTCTTGCGGCTGTTTCAACTTTGTTGACGTTTTGTCCGCCTGCACCGCCAGAACGTGCCGTTGTTATTTCCACATCATTCATATTAAGATTAACTTCAACATCGTCAACTTCAGGCATAACAGCAACAGTAGCCGTAGATGTATGAACACGACCTTGAGATTCTGTCGCAGGAACCCTTTGAACTCTGTGAACGCCTGATTCGTATTTCAATTGGGAATAAACACCGTCTCCTTTTATTGATATTATAATTTCAGAGACACCGCCGGCTTCACATTCCGTTTTACTCAGCACCTGAGTCTGCCAGCCTTTTTTATCTGCATATCTCATATACATTCTTGCAAGATCTCCCGCGAAAATATTTGCTTCATCACCGCCGGCTCCGCCCCGGATTTCAAGCATAATATCTTTATCATCCATCGGATCTCGCGGCAGAAGCAAAACTTTCATTCTTTGTTCATATTCAGGGAGCTTGGCTTCGTTGCTTTCAATTTCAGCTTTGAGAAAACTTTTCATTTCCTCGTCTTTTTCTTCGTGCATCATCTGTCTGGCTTCTTCTATCGCATCAACCGCCTTTTTCCACGCATAGTAAAGGTTTACGGTTTCTTCCATAGACTTGCGCTGTTTGGAAAGATCCCTGAACTTGTTATAATCGTGGATTACGACAGGATCGGAAAGAGTAACGCCGAGTTCATTATATTTCTTCTCTATCTGGAGAATTTTGTCTAACATATCTTTCATACCCTAGATTATAACAGGAACAAAAATTTTTTCAAAGGGATAAAAATTATACAAATATTATATGATTGCACAAATCCAAATTTTTTATATAATTGAAACATCTAAAACAAAACAATGAGGAGACAATAAAATGTTAGAATACTTTTTAGGTTCATATATAGTAACTATTGCAGGGCTTATAGGGGCATATTTCTGGGGCGAACATGTTCATAACGGCACAGGATTAACATGTGTTTTTATAGCAGTTGTTTTAGGTATTCTTGAAGTCAGTTTGTCTTTTGACAATGCTGTAGTCAATGCAATGAAACTTGAAAAAATGAGCCACAAATGGAGACATCGTTTTTTAACCTGGGGTATAGTAATTGCAGTATTTGGTATGAGGTTTTTGTTCCCTATACTTGTTGTTTCCATATTCGCAAAATTAAAAATGCTTGAAGTGGCAAATATTGCACTGACAAACGCCGACAAATATGCATATTATCTTCATCAAACACACGCGCCGATTGTTACTTTCGGCGGAATGTTTTTGATAATGCTTTTTCTCAATTACTTTTTCAATCACGAAAAACAGGTTCACTGGATAAAACCTGTAGAATACTGGCTGGCACATTTTGACCATATAAAAGGAATTGAGGTTATTATTTCACTTCTAATGCTTCTTGCGACTCAAAATGTTGTGCCTTCTGGACAAAAAATTCATGTTATGATTGCAGGGATTTCAGGTATTATAACTTATCTTGCAATAGACGGATTTACTCATTATCTTGAAAAACACGAAGAGATGCGCCTTGCAAGCTGCGCAGCAAAAGGGGCAGGCTGCACGGGGCTGATAAGTTTTCTTTATCTTGAATTAATTGATGCATCTTTCTCGTTAGACGGAGTTTTGGGGGCATTTGCATTGAGTAAAGATATCATTATTATCTCAATAGGACTTGCAATCGGTGCAATGTTTGTACGTTCTCTGACAATAATGCTCGTTGAAAAGAAAACTCTTGCTAAATTTTTATATCTTGAACACGGTGCACACTGGGCAATAGGTGCTTTAGCCTGTCTTATGCTTGTGTCAACGGTCAAAGAAATTCCGGAAGTCGTAACAGGCGGAATCGGGTTAGGTTTTATTGTTCTTGCATTTATATCATCGGTTATGCATAACAAAAAAATGGAAAGACTTCTCGCAGAAGAAAAAAACGGCGGGGGAAAATAGTTAACATTCGCCTATTTTTCTTTTTGTTTTTT
>URXH01000083.1 GCA_900551675.1 uncultured bacterium | reverse complement strand
TATATATTAAGATGCTTTAATAAAATATAATAATTTTATGGAAGAATTTAAACCGATAAAAACAGAAAAAACAGTCATCAGTATCAGATTGGATGTTAATATGCTTAAAAATATTGATGACATATCTGCAAAAACTGATATCAGCCGTAATGAGTTTATTATTCAATGTATTGAGTATGCTTTAAATAATATGAATAAATCTCTTTACAAATAGTAAAATTCCGCCCGTATCAGGATTTATGTATTATAATTATATATGTACATATAGATAAGGGATAGAGTTTTGAAAAATAAAAAGTATTATTTTATCGCAATAGGCGGTGTAGGAATGAGCGGTCTGGCAAAGTATCTGCTGGAAAACGGATGCGATGTTTCAGGCTCTGATATAGTTGACAGTAAATATATTCAAAAATTAAGAGATTTAGGTGCTAAAGTTTACATAGGTCAAAGGGCTGAAAATGTACCGCCGGACGCCATAGTTGTTGCGAGCACCGCAATCCGCGAAAATAACCCCGAAATGGTCAGAGCAAAAGAGCTCGGCTTAACGGTTTATCACCGATCAGATATTTTAGCCGAAATTTCAAGATGGGGTAAGTTTTTCCTCGGGTATTCCGGGACTCACGGGAAAACAACAACCAGCGGACTTTCATCTTATGTTCTTGAAAAAGCCGGGCTAAAACCATCTTACGTAGTCGGAGGAATTATTCCTTCTCTTGAAACTAACGCACACTCGCAGGACGGGAAATTTTTCGTTGCAGAACTTGACGAAAGCGACGGTACTATAGTTAAATATTGTCCTAATATTTGCGTTATTAACAACCTTGAACCTGATCATCTGGATTTTTACAAAGACGGTTTGAAATCAATTCTTTCAACATTTGATAAATTTATTTCAAAAATACCTGACAGTTCACTTGTGCTGGTAAATGCCGACTGCAAAGCAACTATGAGCCTGCACGGACACAAAACAATGACATACGCTCTTGAAAACGATGCTGATTATAAAGCCGTAAATATCAGCTATAAACCTGATTGCACAACATTTGATATTTATTACAAGGGTGAATTTTTAACTGATTTAAAAATTATCCTGCGCGGGAAGCATAATGTTTATAATGCTTTATCAGTTCTTGCAAGTCTTCATCAGGCAGGAGTTGATATTAGTGTTGTTAAACCGCATTTTGCAACCTTTTCAGGCATGGGAAGGAGATTTCAGAAAGTCGGAGAATTTGACGGGGTAACTATTTATGATGATTATGCGCATCATCCGACAGAAATTAAGGCAACTCTTTCATCTGCCGAAGGAATGCAGGGGAAACATATTATTGCAGTTTTTCAGCCGCACAGATTCAGCCGATTGAAAAATCTTTGGGATGAATTTCTGGATGCATTTTCAGGAGTTGATAAAGTTGTTGTAACAGATGTTTATGCCGCATCTGAGGATGCTCTTGACGGCATAAATTCTGAAAATTTTGTGAAAGATTTGTCATGTCATATTGATATTCCATGTGAATACATAAAAGGCTCGATTGCAGATGTTGCAAAGAAACTTTATCCTGAACTTAAAAAAGATGATGTTGTAATCGGTCTTGGAGCCGGAACTATTACAAATCTTTCAAAAGAACTTTTGAATGCCAGAAAAGAGGCTGTTGGTGCTGCAAACTGATTATGATATAAAAAAAATGACATCTTTTAAAATCGGAGGGAAAATTGCAAGGATGTATTTCCCCGAATCGGTTGAAGAATTTGTCGAGATAAAAGAAAAAGAGTCTGAATCATTTGTTGCGGGAAATTTTTCCAATATTCTTGTGTCATCAGATGGGTATGACGGTGCTGTTATCTGTACAAAAAAGATTGACGGGATAAGGATCGAAGGCAATAGGGTACTTGCAGGTGCAGGCGTCAGAGGTACAAAATTATCAAAAATTGTTTTAGAAAACGGGTTGAGCGGGCTTGAATTTATGATAGCTTTTCCCGGCTCTGTCGGCGGTGAAGTCTTTATGAATGCGGGAGCACACGGACAGATGATTGCGGATGTTTTGAGATCAGCAAGGGTTTACTGTCCTGAGAAAGGTGTTATATCCCTTACAAATGCGGATATGCAGTTCAGCTACAGAACATCAATATGCCAGAAGATGCCTTATTCTGTATTAGAGGCAGAATTTGCTTTGCAGCCTTGTGCAAAAGATAAAATTCAGGAAAAAATGAATGAAAATTTATCTTTCAGACAGAACAAGCAGCCGTCTTTGACTTTGCCAAACTGCGGCAGTACTTTCAGAAATCCGGAAGGTGATTCTGCTGGGCGTCTTTTGGACGAGGCCGGAGTTAAAGGACTTAAAATCGGCGGTGCTTATGTTTGGGAAAATCACGCAAACTTTATTATAAATGACGGGAGTGCAACATCTTTAGATATTTTAGAATTAATGTATGAAATGTATTCGCGTGTAAAAGAAAAGTTTAATGTAGAATTAAAACCCGAGGTAAGATATCTCGGCGGGAAAAATGAAAAAGAGGTTGAATTATGCAGGAAATTAAAGCTGTTGTAGATAAAAATTCAAAAATTGCGGTTTTATGCGGTGGAATGTCATCGGAAGCCGAGGTTTCCATGAGATCAGGCAAAGGCTGTTATGATGCTTTGCAAAGACTCGGATATAAAAATTCCGAAATGGTCGTTGTCGATAAAGATATTGCTTTAAAATTAAAAGAGGGCAATTATGATTATGCTTTTAACGCACTGCACGGCAAATATGGAGAAGACGGCTGTATTCAAGGAATTTTGGAAATTTTAAGAATTCCATACACAGGATGCGGTGTTATGGCAAGTTCTCTTTGTATGAATAAAGAATTCACAAAACGAATTTTATCAACAAATCCTGCTATTGTTATGGCAAAATCAGCTTTTGTAAAAAAAGGTGATGATTTGTTTGAGAAAACAAAAGATTTAACTTATCCTCTTTTTGTAAAACCTGTAAGCGAGGGATCAAGCTTCGGTATGACAAAGGTTGATAAAAAAGAAGATTTGAAATCCGCCTATGAAACAGCACTAAAATATAATGATGATGTTTTGATAGAAGAATTTATTGACGGTTTTTTTGTAACTGTCGGAGTGTTGGAGTGTGAAGGCGAACCGTTTGCAACTGAAATTTTGGAAATCAGACCAAAAACCGAATGGTATGATTTCGAGGCAAAATATACCAGCGGAATGTCGGAATTTATCTGTCCTGCCAGGTTGTCGGAAGATGTTACAAAGCGGGTCAAGGAGGCTGCGGTAAAAGCATTTGAAACGGCAGGGTGCAGAGGGGTTTCAAGAATTGATTTTATGATGAAAGATGATATTCCTTATCTGCTTGAAATCAATACAAGCCCAGGAATGACAACAGTTAGTGATCTTCCGGCACAGTCGGCAGCAATGGGAATAAATTACGATAATCTGGTACAGTTAATTTTGAATAGTGCAGGATTGAATAAATAAATGGCAGATGATGAAATAACTCATAATCAGGATAATGAAATAACGGAATACCATGAATTTTCTGAGACAATAGAAATTAATGAAGTTGAAGAACAAGAAGGTATTCATGACGGAAAGCATCTTGTTAAAAAGAAACGCCGTGAGCGTCTTGTGCGTAAGGGGCGTATGAAACAGGAACGTTTCCGCGCTTTTGTGAGATTTTTTCTTTCTTTGTTTTTTATTTTCTTTCTTGTATACGGTCTGCGCTGTAAAGGCTGGTATATGGACAAAAAGGCTTTTACCTACGTGGGCGGCAGGGCTGTTGAAATTATAAATAACAAAATTGTTCCATCGCATAAAATTCTGGTTCTTTTAAAAAACAGCAATGTCCCGAATGTTCCAATATATATGGCAAGAACTGATGCTATAAAAAAAGAACTTATGAAACTGACTCCTATTGAGGATGTTTATATAAGACGTTACGCTTTTCCTGCAAGAATTCAAATTATTGTAAAAGAAAGAATTCCTGTTATAACAATTGCTCCCGATGAAAAAGTTTCGCCTGTCGCGTTTTTTACAACAGACGGGAAACTTATCGGGCATGAATATCTTCCTTTAAATCCGTCTTATAAAACGATAAAAGTATTATCTTACGGTAACAGGGGAGATGACTACCGTAAGTGGAATTTAGAAAGAATACATGAAATTGAAAAAATAAACAGGTATGTTGAGACTTATTCAAAAGAGCCTGTTGAATATATAGATTTTAGAAATCCTGATGATGTTTATGTAAAAATTAAAACTGTTAACATCAGGATAGGTAAAATAGACGAAAATGTTTATAAGCGGATAGAACGAATTCCGTCAATTTTGCCTCAGGTAAAGCTTGTTGATTCAAAAGTAAAATATTTGGATTTAAGCTGGGAGAAAGTTAATTATTTAAAACTGGAGTAAACTTTTTAAAAGAGGATAAAAAATATGAAGATTACGGTAGCACAAATCAGATTAAAAACGGCAGATTTCAAATTTAATTTGGATAATATAATTAAGAATATTAATTCCGATTGTGATTTGATTGTTTTTCCGCAGACAGATGTTGAAGAATTAGGCGGAAAAGATCTTGTTTTTGATGAAAAATGTATGTCTGCCCAATCGCAATTATATAGAGAGATTGCTGATAAGAACTATAAGCAGAATATTATTATAGGCGATATCTTAATCAGAAATGGCGAAGTTGAAGTCGCTGACTACGGTGTATTTGATATATGCGGGAAAAAAGTATATGTTTCCGATACTTTTGAGGAAGATGTTGATTGTGATTTATATATTCTTGCAAAAAACAGATATTACGCAATGCATACTTATAAAGAGTTTGTTGAAAGTATCAATACCCGTTGTGATTTTATTTATGTGAATGCTTTAGGTATTGCTGATGAAAATGTTTTTGCAGGCGGAAGTTTTGCAAAAAATTCAAATAATGAACTTGTAATGCAGATGCCTGTATGCCGTGAAGATGTTGATACTGTTGATTTTTCAAGGAATGTAGAATTTACTGATGAGCCTTTGGAAGCTCAAATTGTAGATGTAACGACATTTGCACTAAAAGAATACTGTGAAAATACAGGATTTAAAAAGGTTGTATTGGGATTGTCAGGCGGAATAGACAGTGCGTTGACTGCAGTTCTTGCTGTTAAAGCATTAGGTGCTGAAAATGTTCTTGGAGTATTAATGCCGAGTATGTTTTCGTCAGAAGGAAGTATTACAGACAGTCTGAATCTTGCTGAAAATCTCGGTATTAAAACTGTTAAAGAACCGATTACTCCTTTGTTTGACGAATTTATGAAAAAGAGAGAAAGGCTCCATGACCTTGCGGAAGAAAATTTGCAGGCAAGATTGCGCGGTTTGATTTTAATGTTTTATTCAAACAGAGAAAACATGCTTTTGCTGTCAACAGGCAATAAGTCTGAAAGTGCCATGGGGTTTGGTACTTTATACGGAGATCTGGCTGGCGGATTTAATATGATTTGCGATTTGACAAAAACTAATGTTTATAAAGTTTCGAATTATATAAACAGAGATAGAGAAATTATACCTCAGGAAATTATTGATAAAGCACCGTCAGCGGAACTTCATCCGGGACAGAAAGATCAGGACAGACTTCCTCAGTATGCGGTGCTTGACGATATTATAGAAATGTACCTTGAAGAAAACAAATCAGCGGAAGATATTTCTAAAAAATATGATAAAGCCGTTGTTGATGAAACAATTAGAAAGATTTACAGAATGCAGTTTAAACGTCATCAGGGATGTCTCGGGGTAAGACTTACCGAACGTTCATTCTGCAACGGTGTAAATCTGCCGGTTGTTCAGAGGTTTTATTGATATTTTTTATTCCGGTAATATGTAAATATTGCAATTTGATAAAATCTCTGTTATAATATGTATATATACTTGAGGAATTAATGGATCTAACTGTTCTTGTTGACAACAATTGTAAGACAAATTACTTTTTACTCGGCGAGCCGGGTTTTTCTGTTCTGCTTGAAAATGATTTTCATAAAGTCTTGTTTGACTGTGGTTACAGTGATGCATTTATAAAAAATGCATATAAACTCGGACTTGACCTTGCAGATGTAAATGAAATAATTCTGTCGCACGGGCATAAAGATCATACAGGCGGGCTTTTACGTCTCGAATCTTTATACCGCAAGATGCTTATGGCAGGTATAAGTCTTAATTTGAAAACAATAATTACTCATCCTGATGCATTTGAACCGAAGTTGAACGAAAAATCAGAAAATGTCGGTTTTCCTGGTGATGCCGGCAAGTTGTGCGATATCTTTGATGTTGAATACACAAGAGAACCCCGCTGGATTACGCCGAAACTTCTCTTTTTAGGTGAAATTCCGAAGTATTTTAATACTGATTATAAATACAAAGATGAAACAGTTCTTGTTTATAAAGGGGAGAACGGACTTATTATCGTTGCGGGATGCTGTCATATGGGAATTCCTAATATAATAGAATATGCAAAAAAAGTTACCGGCGAATCTCGTATTGATACTTTTATCGGTGGTATATTTCTTGCTAATAAAACAGAATACAAAATACGCGAACTCGGTATATATTTGAGAGATTTGAATATTAAAAACTTCTACCCCTGTCATTGCTGTGATTTGAATTCAAAAATTGTTCTTTCTGAATATGTTAAAATAAAAGAAGTATATTCAGGCCTAAGAATAAACGTTGATTAATTATTTTTAACATTAAGCTTGCAAATCAAAATTGTGCGTAATATAATTGTTACGCAAAAGTTTTATGGCTTTGGTATGCCACAAGCTTTTTTATTGAGACTTAACCGTGCAATGCACAGAAAGAGGACAAAATGCCAAAAATGAAAACACACAAGTCTGCTGCAAAACGCTACAAAGTTACTGCAACAGGCAAAATTGTCAGAAGACAGGCAGGCATAGGCCACTTGCTTCAGCACAAATCTGCTTCCAGAAAACGCAGAATTTTCAAAATGATTTCAATTTCTGAATCACATTTCAAATTGATTTCAAAAGAGTTACCCTACAGAAAGTATGCAAGATAGGAGGCAGGTAAATGAGAGTAAAACGTGGTAATGTATTACGCAAAAGACATAAAAAAATATTAAAATTAGCTAAAGGCTTTATCGGCGCAAGAAGCAGAATATTTAAAGTTGCTAATATTGCCGTTATGAAAGCTTTAAAATATGCTTACAGAGACAGACGTACTACAAAACGCAATATGCGTCGTTTGTGGATTGTAAGAATTAATGCAGCAGTTAGAGAACGCGGTATGAGCTATTCAAGATTTGTTAATGCCTGCAAAAAAGCAAATATTACCGTAAACAGAAAAATGCTTGCTGATATGGCAGTAAGAGATCCTGAAGCATTTACGGTTGTATTTGAAGCTGCAAAGTCAGCAAAATAGTTTTAATATTTATTGTATTTAAATAAAAGGACTCCGTTTGGGCGGGGTTCTTTTTTATGGATTTATAGTAAAAGGTTTTCCATCCTCTCGCCCTTTGGGGTGCCTATTTCCCTCTCTTGGAAGATGGAGTAAGGGAGAGGGTAATAATAAGATCCTGAAACAAGTTCAGGAGCACACAAAATACAGTCCGTCATGCTGAATTTATTTCAGCATCTCGTCCACTTCTAATAGAGTAAGTTTCTGTGTTTTTAGATTGTAACCCCCCCCCCCCCCCCCCCCCCCCCCCCGGGGGGAGGGGGG
>URXH01000082.1 GCA_900551675.1 uncultured bacterium | reverse complement strand
CCCCCCGACATTCTCAAACAATCTAATCTTTTCATAAATTCAAACTCCTCTGCTGTTTTTACAATACATGTTTATTATAACAACATTTGATATAAAAAACAACAGTTACACATCTTTTTTTATAAAACCTGTCTGAATAATGTCTTTTCCAAAACGTTCTTCCAGTTTGTCAAAACATTTTGAAAGCTTTGACTTGCGCTCATCAACTTTAACATCTGAAAATAAAGACATCTGTGCCTCACTATTAAACTCAAAAGTATCAAGGATTACCCCCGTACTTCGATATAAAATATCAGATTTATACACCTTATCGAGAAGTTCACAAATAATATCCGAAATTTCCAGTTCAAAATCTGTCGGGACATTTAAAAGTTTCTTTTCACAATATACTTTAAAATCCTTCGTCCGTAAAAATATACTTACCCCTTTGCATTTCGCATTAATTTTACGAAGCTTTACGCATGCGCGGTGAATATGGTAATTAAGAGAATTTTTTAAATAATTCTTATCTGATGTAAATTTCGCAAGTGCGCTGGTTTTTTGTATAGATTTAGGAAGTTTCACTTCATCTGAAACAGGAGAAACCATTTCCCCCAGTAATTCATGTTTCATCTCCAAACCACGTATTCCAATCTGTTTATTCAGCCATAAATCATCCTGACAGACAAGTTCATAAGCCGTTAATATTCCGTTTTTACGAAAAAGAGCAGACAAATTCTTCCCTATTCCCCAGATTTCATCAATACTTGTTTTCTGTAATACAGGAATAATTTTTCTTGAACCAATAAGAAAAACTCCTTCATCTAAATTTTTCGCCTTATCAGATGCAAGTTTTGCTAGAGATTTAGAAGAACTTAACCCGATTGAAACAGGAATATCAGCTCTATCTTTAATCTCCTTCCTTATCATCTGCGCTATCTCAAGATAATTCTTTTTATACAGACGTTCCAAACCTGTTAAATCAACAAAGGCTTCATCTATGGAATAAACTTCCACAAGCGGGCTGAAATCTTTTAGAACAGCCATAACTTTTTTGGAAATTTCAAGGTATAAATCATGGTTAGCATTTATATAGACAGCCTTTTTCATCTGCCCTTCTATCTGGAAATACGGCATTCCCATCCTTATACCGAGTTTTTTAGCCTCTTTTGAACGGGAAATAACGCACTGGCCGCGTCCTGACATAACGCATACAGCTTTTCCTTTAAGCTCAGGATTGACGGACTGCTCGCAGGAAACAAAAAAAGAATCGCAGTCTACGAGTGCTATTATATGTTTTCGTGCCATATCAATATTATCAGATATGTTTTTATTTTCGTCCATTATCAAAGAATTATTTCCCGTTCGTTTTTGTAAGTTACATAACCAGGATTTGATGCGGGAGGCTTTTTCAAATATTTTCTTCTGGTATAAATCACACCAACTTTAGAGGATTTTGATGCCTTGGAATATTGTTTTGCAAGACTTGCACACTTTAAAATCAATTCATCCGATGGATTATCACATTTCAAAAGCACATGAGATCCTGCGCAGTCTTTTGTGTGAAACCATAAATCATCATCTTTGGAAAGCTTTGAAACAATATAATCATTCTGGCGGTTATTTCTGCCTACAAAAACTTTACATCCCCCGATTTCAAACACCATGGGCTCAAAAGAAGCTTTTCTCTGTTCTTTTTTACGGTTTGAAGTATCCGGCTCTATTTCTGATTTTATTGACAGTAAATCATTTACAGATTCTGCAATGCCAAGAGAATATAGTATCTGCTCGTAATACTGAATTTGAATATTTAACTGAGCAGTAAGGTCAGTAATTTTTGCAATTGCATTTTTACCTTTGTTATACAGCTTATAAAAGTTATTTGCGTTTTCTTTTAACGTTTTTGTTTCATCCAGTTCAATTTTAATATTTTTCTCGTTCTCGTAATCATATACATCTATAAATTTTGAATAATCTGAAAAATTATAAAGGTTAGCCATTATCAAATCACCATAGAGACGATATCTATCGGAATTAATTTCTTTTTCAAGTTTGTACTGCATTTTTTTAAGAGAATTTTTGTCTTTTTTAAGCTTTGAAGAAACTATCTGCTTTAACTGCTCTTTCAATCGTTCAAATTTATCTTTATAAATAGCTTCCGCATAATAATTATCTATAAAATTATTTATAGAGGAGCCCGAATTATTTGACAGTGAATATTCAGATGCATACCAGTTTTTAGGTCGTCCTGCAGGATAGACATAAGGCAGACCTCCAGCCATTTCACGTTCACGGCTTTTTTCCGCACCTACATTATGAGCACAGCCGAGAATTATATTTGTATCATAATTGTAAAGGATAACATTTGAATATTTACCCATAAGCTCTATTGCAAGACAAAGATAAATTTTTTCTGATAACTCATTATAAGTTTCTATGTATAATTCCAAAATTCTTTCATATTCAGGCTGTTCAACTTTTGCAATTAAAGAATTTTCAAGATATTTACGCAAAAGCATACAAAACATAGGCGGTTTTTGCGGTATTTCAATTAAGCGTTTTGCTTCATTTTCTTTATCCATAAAACAAATGTGAAAATACTGCGGGTTAATATTGATATAAAGCTTTTTTGTTACACCTTTATTTCTAATTGAAAAAATGAAATCTCTTCTTGTCGGCTGCTGAATTTTTTGAATTCTAGCACCTGAAAGAAAATCCAAATTTTCATCCATCCATAATTTTAAAGTTTTTGAATCAAAAGATATCATATAAAGATATTACAACAAAAACACTTAAAGATTACCAGTTCTTAGCTCTTATCAAAGTATTTTCTATTGTGTCAAAATCAGAATTATTCAACTTAATAATAGCTTTCTCCATCGGATTAATTATACAAATATTGTCGCTGCAATTATCGTATAAATAAATTTGAGCACATTTAGCCGTATTATTTCTACATCTTACCATAACACCGCCGGACATAAGATTCGGCTTATGTGTATAGTTTGAATACAAATTATTACGATTCAGTATTGCTTCCATTCTGCTTTTTATATTTCTGCCAATCGGGCAGTCAGCATATACCCAGAAAATCATTTTTCTGTTACCGTGTATTATTTCATAATAGGTATCACTATTAGCGGTATTTTCATAAACACTGTCAGGAATCTTTACTGCTCCGTGAAAAGAAATCTTTACAGGCCGCTCAGTCGCATTAGCTGCAACGGATTCAGACGCCTGCTCTTTTACTTTTAAGTCGGAAGGAGCTTTATAATCACTATACTTTCCGATCAAAAAAGCAGCTAATACTAAAGCAATCAAAAAACTAAATATTTTCATAATTCATACCTTTTAACAACCTCTAATAATTTTACAAACAAGTATTTTTATAATTATAGCAAATTTTTTATATTTGACAAATTGTTTTGTTGACGATACGCAAAAAATATGCTAATATCAAATATTATAAAAAGGAGAAGATATGGTTTTATGGGAAATATTTGTAATTGCGGGACTTGTATTTTTAATACTTGAAATGCTTGTACCTTCAATGTTCTTTTTAAATCTTGCAATAGCAGGATTTATCACTGCAGTTACTGCGGTATGGATCTCTGACTGGATTATATTAACAATATTATTTGTTATTTTATCTGTTTTATCAATACTGTTTCTTCGTCCGCTGCTTATTAAAAATAAAAAAGACAAAGAGCATGAAACAGGTATGGAAGCCAAATATATAGGAAAAATCGTTAAAGTAACAGAACCTGTCAGCAAATATTCAGGAGCAATTACAATTTATGATGAACGCTGGGAAGCCCGCACGGAAAATGAGGACACAATTCCGGCAGGTTCTGAAGTAAGAATTATTAGATACGACAGTTTAATACTAACGGTAGAGAGAGTATAGGAGAAAAAAAATGAGTTTAGTTTTATTAATTTTGCTTGCTGCACTCCTTGTTTATGTATTCAAAGGCATAATCATCGTACAGCAGCAACAGGAAGTTATTATTGAAAGAATGGGACGTTATGAAAAAACATTAAGAGCAGGACCCAACTTTATATTCCCGATCTTAGAAGCACCGAGAGGTATTTATAAAAAAGTTTCACAAAAAGGCATTGACGGAAGGAATTTTTATTACCTCAAACCGGTTGACAGAATTGATTTGAGAGAACAAATGTATGATTTTCCGCGCCAGAATGTTATTACAAGAGACAACGTATCTATTACAATTAATGCACTGATCTATTTTCAGATAATTGATGCAAAAAGCGCCGTTTATGAAATCGAAAACCTGCCGGATGCTATTGAAAAATTAACACAGACGACTTTAAGAAACCTTGTAGGCCAGATGGATCTGCAGGAAACTTTAACATCACGAGGAAAAATTAATGATGAATTGAGAACAACACTTGATGAAGCAACAAACAAATGGGGCGTAAAAGTTAATCGTGTTGAGATTCAGGATATTTTCCCGCCTGCTGATATTCAGGCATCAATGGATAAATTAATGAAAGCAGACAGAGAAAAGAAAGCAACCATAACAGAAGCAGAAGGACTGAAAGAAGCCGCAATCAGAAAAGCTGAAGGAGAAAAAGAAGCTGCCATAAGATCCGCAGAAGGCGAAAAACAGGCAGAAATTCTCCGCGCCGAAGGTATTGCTCAGGCGAGAGTAATTGAAGCAGATGCTGAAAAAGAAGCAATTTTGCGAATTATAAATGCATTAGCAGACAAAGGCCAGCCTGATAAATACTTAATTGCAATGAAATATCTTGAAACACTTTCTTCAATTACGAAAGGCGAAAATAATAAAGTTGTTTACATGCCTTATGAAGCAACAGGCATACTGTCCTCTGTTGACGGAATTAAACAAATGTTTGACAAAAAATAAAACTAATAAATATTTATAAAACCGCCGTTCTTTTTCACTAAGCATTGATAGACAAAACGGCGGTTTTATGTTATATTAAAATAAATTCAGGAGAAAATATATGATAATTAATGATTTACCAAGAATGCAGGTTTTGATAACAACAAACGATCAGTATATAGAAGGGGAATTACTGCTTCCTGAAAATATGCGTTTTAGCAACTCTATTCCAGATAATATGCTTTTCTACATTCTAAACGGCGGATTCCAATTCATAACCTTGAAAAACTGCGAAGTTAAAGACAGAAAAAATCTAGCGTTCCGACCTGATAAATCACATCAGCTCCATGTAAATATTTCATGCATAATTACAATGCAAATTATAGAAATTCTTCCTGACGATTATGAATACGAAGACAGCTATTATGACGATCTGGAAGAAGCTGAAGAAGAAAAACAGCAAATAGAAAGACAACGCCAGAGATCCCGCGTAAAACGATAATTAAAAATAACTTTCTTCATATTTATTCCTTTTTTTTTATGTTTTTGATAAACTTAAAATAAGTCCGAACAAAAAATAGAAAAGGAAGTTAAAATGATTAAAACCAAACTTAAAGACCATAATTGCGGAGAGCTTAATCTTAACAATTTGAATGAAGAAGTTACCCTGTCAGGATGGGCTTCAACTATCCGTGATTTAGGCGGTATTTTATTTGTGGAATTGAGAGACAGAACAGGTTTTTTCCAGCTTGTTGCAAACCCGCAGATTAACCCCGAAGTACACAAAGTTTTTGAAAAATTAAGATCTGAATATGTTATTACCGTAAAAGGAAAAGTTACAAGACGCCCCGAAGAAACTTATAATGAAAAATACGCTACAGGTCAGGTAGAAATGTATCCTGCCTCTGTTGAAATTTTATCGGAAGCAAAGACTTTGCCTTTTGTACTGGATGATGAGAATGTTTCCGAAGACATCAGACTTAAATACAGATACCTTGATATAAGACGTGAAAGTATGCTTCACAATTTGACATTGCGCCACAAAATCTGTCAGGCAGCAAGAAGCTATCTTAACGGCGAAGATTTTCTGGAAGTAGAAACACCTATTTTGATTAAAACAACTCCGGAAGGCGCAAGAGATTATCTGGTACCTTCAAGAGTGCAGGAAGGCAAATTCTATGCGCTGCCGCAATCTCCGCAGATTTTCAAGCAGTTATTGATGGTCGGCGGTATTGAAAGATATTACCAGATTGCAAAATGCTTCCGCGATGAAGATTTGCGTGCCGACAGACAGCCTGAATTTACACAAATTGACCTTGAAATGTCTTTTGTGGAACAGCAGGACGTTATCAAATGCGTTGAAGGTTTGATTGTTGAAACATTTAAAGCTGCAGGAGTTGAGGTTAAACCTCCGTTTATTCAAATGCCGTGGCAGGAAGCTATGGACAGATACGGTTCCGATAAACCAGACACCCGTTTCGGATTAGAACTTTTTGATATCGGCGATATTATTTTACAGTCAGAATTCAAAATTGTAAAAGATACATTAGAAAACGGCGGTATCGTCAGAGGTATCAGAATTCCCGGCGGTGCTAAATTCTCAAGAAAAGATATCGATGATATTACAAAACTTGCTGTATCATTCGGAGCAAAAGCTCTTGCAAATATTATTTATAACGAAGACGGAACAGCTAAATCTCCTGTATTGAAATTTGTAACAGAAGAACAGGCTAAACAAATTCAGGAAAGAGCGGGCGCTGTTGCAGGCGATATAATCTTCTTTGTTGCAGATAAGCCCAAACTTGTTTATGACATTATGGGAAGATTAAGACTCTATTTCGGTAAAAGATTAAATCTGATTGACGAAAGTAAGCATAATCTTTTATGGGTTGTAGACTTCCCGATGTTTGAATGGTCTGATGAAGAAGGCAGATTTATGGCTATGCATCACCCGTTCACATCACCTTGCATTGAAGATTTAGACAAGTTAAAAGCCGGAGATTTAGGCAATGTCAAATCAATAGCTTATGACATTGTCTATAACGGAACGGAACTCGGCGGAGGGTCTGTCAGAATTCATTCATCCGATGTTCAAAATGCGGTATTTAAAGCATTGGGATTAACAGAAGATGAAGCTAAAGAAAAATTCGGCTTTATGGTTAATGCACTTCAATACGGAACACCGCCTCATGCAGGTCTTGCAATCGGTTTGGACAGACTTGTCGCCCTGCTTTGCAGAACGGAAAGCATCAGAGACGTAATAGCGTTCCCGAAAAATTCTGGCGCAAAAGACTTAATGTCAGATGCACCGGGCGAAGCATCTCTGCAACAGTTAAGAGAACTTCACTTAAAAAGCACTGCACATAAATAAAAAATACAAAAAGCCCGTTAAATAACGGGCTTTTTAATAATTAAATTCTTTTCGGGTAATCCTTTGATATCTTCCATCCGTCCATCATTATTATTGCAGTACAAAAATTAGCGTTATCACGACATTTTTCTATTAATTGTTCACGATTCAAACCTAAAAAATCTCCATAAGGCTTCAATCCGCTTTGAGGTGTAAAACGAAACGTAAAATATTTTCTGCCGCAACAGCTTACATTAAACATACATTTATCTATGTCTGAAGCATTCGGGTAAAAATACATATCAAAGTTAGTTTCAGTCGTCATATCCCCGAAACGCATCCCAAATGCACTACCATCAGATAATTTTATCCAAGAAACATAATTGTTTTTTTCTAAAACTTCAATATCTTTAGATGTAAAAAATTCAGCCAGATACTTATTGAACCAATCCCCTGAACCTGTAGGAGTAAATAAATCTGCATTATCCCAGTATTCAATTTCGCCGTACTTATTTTCAGCGAGCAATATTGCTTGATTAAATGTAGTGTAAAACTTTTGCAATCCGGTTACAACAACCTGCTTTCTATGATTAGCCATTAAGGTTGGAATGGTTAATGCAGCAACAACCCCGATAATGCCTAATGTTATTAAGACTTCTGCAAGAGTAAACGCAGCTCGTTTTTTAAGGGAATGAGTAAATAAGTGAATAGGTGAATAAGTTCGTTTCAGGGTATTAGCATTATGTTTAACTTGCTGCCGCATCAGATGAGATTCCGAA
>URXH01000081.1 GCA_900551675.1 uncultured bacterium | reverse complement strand
GTGAGACTATGAAAAGGAGATATCATATAGGAATTGTCCTGATGATGTTGTCTGCAATGCTTACATTAAATGTTTATAAAGTACCCGTCTGGGCAGTGGACAAAAAACAACAAGTTCAGAATGAAAATAAAAAACTTCAGGAAAAAAATAAAAAAATACAAAAATATCAGTATATAAATAATTCCCCAAACAGGTGCAAAAATCTCTGACGGCGGAGTAAGAGGCGGTTTATTCAGTGTGTTGTACCAGTTTAAATCCATAAATTAATTATTGAAAATAATAAAAATTTTTCATCAGACGGATTACTATATTTTGTAAACACTTATTAAGATTTTTATTTTTCCCCTCTTGACTGAGAGTGAACTCTCAAATATACAATATTATTGTATAAATTAAAAAAGGAGAGCATTAAATGATTTTAGACAAAGTAAACAATCCTGATGATTTGAAAAATTTATCCGTTGATGAAATGAATTATCTGGCTGATGAAATCAGAGAATTAATTATAAAAAAAGTAAACACAACAGGCGGGCACATGGGGCCTAATTTAGGTATTATAGAAACTACTATCGCAATGCATTATGTGTTTAATTCTCCTGTTGACAAAATTGTTTTTGATGTTTCTCACCAGTGTTACCCTCATAAGATTTTGACAGGCAGAAAAGAAGGATTTACTGATCCTGACAAATATTTGAAATATACAGGCTACACAGCGCCTGAAGAAAGTGAACATGATATTTTTAAAATAGGTCATACCTCAACTGCCGCAAGTTTAGCTGCAGGTCTTGCAAAGGCAAGAGATTTAAAGGGCGAAAAATCAAACGTAATTGCAATAGTCGGAGACGGTTCTTTGAGCGGAGGCGAAGCTCTTGAAGGGCTTGATAATGCTGCTGCACTCGGAACAAATATTATAATTGTGATTAATGATAATGATATGTCTATTGCGGAAAACCACGGAGGGATTTATAAAAACCTTAAACTTTTAAGAGATACAAAAGGTCAGGCAGAATGCAATTTGTTTAAAGCGATGGGATTTGATTATATTTATGTAGATGAAGGCAACAATATTGCAAAGATGATTGAAGCTTTTCAAAAGGTAAAAGATATTAATCATCCTGTTGTTGTTCATATTAAGACCATAAAAGGGCATGGCCTTGCAGCAGCAGAAGAAAATAAAGAAGTATTTCACTGGGTAGTCCCGGGAATTTTAGATGCAAAAACTTCTGCTCCTTGTTCTCAGATTGAAGATTATAATTCGATAACAAAAGATTTTATTCTCAAAAAAATTGAAGAAGATAAAACAACTGTGGTGGTTACAGCCGCAACTCCCGGAGTTTTCGGATTCGATGCGGAATACAGGAAAAAGCTGGGTGTTCATTATACTGATGTCGGTATTGCAGAAGAACATGCGGTTGCTTATTCCTCGGCGCTTGCAAAGGCCGGTGCAAAACCTGTTTTAACAATAATGAGTTCTTTTGTACAAAGAACTTATGACCAGCTTTCTCAGGATTTGTGTCTTAATAAATCTCCGCTTGTTATTCTTGTTTACTGGGGCGGAATATCGGATGCGGATGCAACTCATCTTTGTTCGTTTGATATGTCAATGATGTCGAATATCCCGAATCTTACATATCTTGCGCCGGCAAATAAAGAAGAATATCTGGCAATGCTTGAATATGCATATTCGCAAAATCAAGGTCCTGTCGCAATAAGAGTTCCGTCAATTCCGCTTTATTCAACAGGTGTTGAAGATAGAACGGATTATTCGATTTCGAATAAATTTAAGCTCGAAGAAAAAGGTGAAAAAATTGCATTGTTAGGACTTGGCAATTTCTTTAATCTTGCAAAAGACGTTAAAGATGAGATTAAAAATAAACTCAATATTAATGCAACTCTTATTAATCCTCGCTATATTACAGGTGTTGATAAAGAGCTTCTCGAAAGTTTGAAAGCCGATCATAAAGTTGTAATAACTCTTGAAGACGGCATACTAAACGGCGGATTCGGCGAAAAAATCGCGCGTTTTTACGGAAATTCCGATATGAAAGTTCTGAATTACGGAGCCGAAAAAGAGTTTACGGACAGAGTGCCGTTGAGTGAACTTTACAGCCGTTACAGACTCAGGAAAGAATTGATATTGGAAGATATAGAAAAGATTTTAAAATAATTATTTTAATCGGATATGATAAAAGCGGCCTTTGATATAAGGTCGTTTTTATTTTTCTCTTTGAGTTACTATCAAGTATGAGTTATTTATGATATAATTTTTTCAGGAGGTATTTTATGTATACTGTAAAAGAAGTGGCGGAAAAAATGGATGTATCGGAACACACATTGCGTTTTTGGGCCAAAAGCGGTTTTTTCCCTTTTGTAAAAAGAGATAAAAATAATATAAGAATGTTTTCCGACAACGATCTCGGGTGGGTTAAAATGGTTAAATGCCTCCGCTCTGTCGGTACCGAAAATAAGGCAATAAAACGCTATATTGATTTATGTATAATGGGAGATTCCACAGTTAAAGAGCGTTATGATATTATTCATGAAACAAAAGTTAAAGCTTTAAAGCAAATGGAGGAATGCAAAAAGCAGATAGATATTCTTGAATTTAAAGAAGCTTTTTATCAAAATCTTATAAAAAATAATCTTAAAGATACATGGAATCCGATGAATCAGACGGAACAGGTAAATTCTGCCGTGTAAGCCCGGAGCAGGACGTTTTGGAAAATTTTTCAAAAAAAGAAATTATTGATTTGTTAAAAGATGACAGTCAAAATGATTGGCTGTTTTCGCTTGCTGATAAAGTGAGAAAAGAATACACGGGAGACGAAGTTCATTTAAGAGGGCTTATCGAATTTTCAAACTTTTGCAGAGGTACTTGTAAATACTGCGGAGTGAGAGCTGAAAATAAATTCGCAAGAAGATACAGAATTGCTCCGGATGATATTATTGAAACAGCTAAAACTGCATGTGAAGCCGGATATAAAACAATTGTTCTTCAGTCGGGCGAGGATATGTATTTTACCCGAAAAATTATGTCAGAGACAGTCGCTGAAATTAAAAAATTTGATACAGCCGTAACTCTAAGTATCGGCGAAAGAAGTTTTGAAGAGTATAAATCTTTCAGGCAAAGCGGTGCAGACAGATATTTAATAAGAATTGAAACAACCGACAGAAATTTATATAAAAAAATGCACCCTTCAATGGATTTTGATAACAGAATAAGATGCCTTAAAGATTTAAAAACTTTAGGTTATGAAACCGGTACGGGCTGTCTTGTCGGCCTGCCTGAGCAGACAATAGAATCTCTAGCCGGTGATATTTTGTTTTTTAAGGATATAAATGCGGATATGGTTGGGATTGGTCCTTTTATTGCGCATCCTCAGACTCCTTTAAAGGATTACCCGAACGGCGATTTTACTCTTGCATTAAAGGTAATGGCAATCACAAGAATTCTGCTCAAAGATATTAATATACCTGCAACAACGGCTATGGAAACACTTAATCCGGACGGGCGTCTAATTGCTCTTCAGTGCGGGGCAAATGTTATTATGCCAAATGTAACGGATTTTAATTACAGTGAAAAATATGATATTTACCCTAACAAGGCTCATCTTGATGATGATATATTAAAATCGCGTGCAATAATTGAAAATAGACTCAAATCAATAGGCAGAACCGTTGCTAATGATTACGGATTCAGGCCTAAAAAAACAAGCCGATAGTGAGATTTGAACTCACGACCTACTCATTACGAATGAGTTGCTCTGCCAGCTGAGCTATATCGGCCTGTATGATTTATTATAACCGTTAATTGTATCTCCTGTCAACAGCTTGTTATAGGAATTTATACCGCAGTTTACACCTAACAATATCTAAATTGTCCACCTGAACTCGTTTCAGGGTCTTATAATGATAAGTTTTCGAAACAAGTTCGTAATGACATTATGTCTGTTTTTCGAGAATATCGTGTGTAAACTGCGATATAAGTCCCTTGTTATAAAAAATAGATTGTCTGAGAGACAATCTATTTTTTTATAACTTTATTCCTAAAGTTATTTAAGATATTCTTTGTAGAATGCTTCTATTTTATCAAAAGGTATTTTCTCAAGATTGTCATAAAGGTCTGTGTGGTTTGCATCGGGTACAATGTATAATTCTTTGTTACTGCCTTTTAATTTTTTAAAAGCATCTTCAGAAAAGTAACGGCTGTGTGCTTTTTCTCCGTGAATCATCAATACCGGATTTCTTATTTCATCACTGAAAGCAAGTATAGGCATATTGATTAAAGACAGCGATGATGTTGTATTCCAGCCACCGTTTGAACCTATTGAACGTTTGTGAAATCCCCGTTTTGTTTTATAAAATGCAACGTAATCTTTTACAAACTGCGGTTCATCACCTGTGAGTTTGTCAGGCAGACCCTGCGATTTTGCGTAAGTGCCGTTTTTGAAATCTTCGGTTCTTTGTTTGTTAAGTTTTTCTTTTAATTCATAACGGGCATTTTCATCCATTGAATCAAAGTAGCCTCTTGACGTAACTCTTGTCATATCATACATTGTTACGGTAACTGTTGCTTTTATTCTTGTATCAATAGCTGCTGCGTTTAAGCCGAATCCTCCAAATCCGCAGATACCTAAAATCCCTATTCTGTCAGGATTAACAAATTTAAGATTGCTTAAATAGTCAACAGCTGCGCTGAAGTCTTCCGTATTTATATCAGGTGATGCAACATCACGCGGTTCGCCTCCGCTTTCGCCCGTGTAGGAAGGATCAAATGCCAGAGTTACAAAACCGCGTTCAGCAAGCGTCTGTGCATAACGCCCCGAAACCTGTTCTTTTACGGCTCCGAAAGGACCGCTTATTGCAATTGCGGCTAATTTGTCTTTAGGCATACTTTTTGGTATATATAAATCGCCTGTTAACTTTATGCCGTATCTGTTTTTAAAGTGGACTTTTTCAATATTAACTTTGTCGCTTTTCGGAAAAGTTTTGTCCCAATTTTCTGCCATACTCATAGATGCACCTCCAATCAGTAATAAAAATGTAATAAAACTAATTAATACACCTTTCATTTGCCTTCCTTTCTTGTATTAAACTTTTGCCAATACTTTTTTCTGAGCAATTTCTAAAATTACCCCCGCATATTCTTCATGTTTTCCGTAAAAAATATGTGATGCGTCAGGCACTACGATAACTTCGTTATCTTGCGGATGTTTGCAATGCGAGTTTATTTTTTCCATAAATCCTTTTGCATCGCCTTCTGTCAGGCTGTCTTTTTCGCCTATTACAAATGAGCCGTTAATTTTAATATTATAAAGCGAATCAGTCTCGCCTTCATTGCTTATTACAGGGCAGTTTTTCAGGTTATATGCGTTGTAAAATTCTAGAACCGTGCTTGCACACATTGGTGAAAATCCGCCGAAAAGATACGGAAGAATTTCATTTCCTCTTCCTTCTGCTTCAAATTTTTCAGCAAGTTCAATACATTTTTTGACATTTGGCATAACATTAAACCAGTGCGCCAGATCTACAGGAGCCGATACAATAAAGTAGTCAACAAAATTATCAGGTGTATTGCCGAGATAATGTATAATTTTATTTGAACCTAGCGAGTGTCCCGCAAGTATTATATTTTTAAAGCCGAGTTCTTTTACGTATTTTACATAACTTTCTACATCTTCATAAACAAGGCTGAAATCGTCATAAACTACACCTGTATACTTTTGTTTGCCTGTTGTGAAATCAGAATATGCAATACAGGAAAAAGCATCCATTGCATGTCCTGCAATGCAGGCTATATTATTGGAGCTTAATAATTCGCCTGTAGCTGTCAGAAGGTCATTTTGAAATACATTACTGCATATCCCGCTCATTATGATAACAACTGTGTCCATAGTGTTATCACCCCACATCGCCCCTTTTAATTCAAGGCCTCTGGGCGTATTTACTCTTATAATTTTCATAAGCTGCCTCCTTTTTATATTATTTACGATTTTTATAAAATAGCAAATACTTATATTACATATTTATCTATACTTGACGGGCATAATTAAATGCTGTATGATTAAACATAAGGAGGTTATATGGAGGTTCGAGTTTTAAGATATTTTCTTACTGTTGCAAGAGAAGGAAGTATTACAGGTGCTGCAAATTATCTTCATCTTACACAACCTACACTTTCAAGACAGCTTCAGGATTTGGAGAAAGAATTGGGACAGAAACTGCTTATAAGGGGTAAGCATAAAGTAATTCTTACTCCTGAAGGCATGATGCTTAGAAAACGTGCTGAGGAAATTGTTGAGCTGGTTGACAAAACAGAAGCTGATTTCAGGTCTATAAATGATATAATAGGCGGAGATATTTATATAGGAAGCGGTGAAACCGATTCTATGAAATATATAGCTGAAATTATGAAAGATATTCAGCAGATTTATCCTGATATAAAATT
The DNA here is from genome assembly GCA_900551675.1 of uncultured bacterium. Classification (GTDB taxonomy): domain Bacteria; phylum Cyanobacteriota; class Vampirovibrionia; order Gastranaerophilales; family Gastranaerophilaceae; genus Stercorousia. The sequence continues at coordinate 1,645 of URXH01000081.1, read as the reverse complement.
TCATATATACAGTGGAAATGCGGAAGATGTAACGGAAAAATTAGATAAAGGTTTGTTAGACTTCGGAATTTTGATACAACCCATAGATTTGTCAAAATATAATAATATTGCATTGCCGGAAAAAGATGTATGGGGTGTTATAATGCGTAAAGACAGTCCGCTTGCGAATAAAAAAGAAATTAAACTTGAAGATTTGATATCTGTTCCTCTTATAGCATCAAGGCAGATGTCTGAAAAATATTCTGCCCGCAGCGGATTTCTTAGCTGGTTTGGTAAAGATTTTAAAAAGCTCAATATTGTTGCGACTTACAATCTTGTTTATAATGCTGCGATTATGGTAAGAGCAGGAATTGGGTATGCAGTTACTTTGGACAAGCTTGTAAATACTACAGGAGACAGCGAAATATGTTTCAGGCCGTTAAGCCCGAGACTCGAATCCGGACTTGATATTGTCTGGAAAAAGTATCAGGTATTTTCTCCTGCTCCAAAATTGTTTTTAGACAGATTATATGAAAAATTCGTTAATGATGAATACGCAAAAAAATAATAAAAAATGTAAAACGTAAATTAAATGTTGGATTGCTTATTTTTAATAAAGGTTTTGAAGATTTTATAAAACTTGAATTCAAATCACTATTTTATTTTCTGCCATATCAACGGTATTTTTAAAGTGTTGTTACCCAAACCCTGAATCAGAAATTCAGATAAGGGTTTAAATCTGCCATTTTTATTTAATGCCTCGATAAGCGGATGTTTTTTCATAAATCTTATATTTCTATCCTTATTAACTAAGACTGTATCTTCTAAAGGAATTGTTTTATCTGCGATATAAAGATGTTCTTGTAAATGGTTGCCAAGTACAAAAATCCCATTAGTTTCAAGCTTATTATATATTTTTTCAATAATTTCATATATTATTTTTCTTTTGTTTGTTTCAATATTAGGCTTATCTCCATATTTAAATACTCCGTTTAAATCATTATCTGTCAACTGATAAATTGCATTTCTGAAAAATATAGCTCCGGTTTTCTTGTGTTTATTAAATGTTTCTATATCTTTAATATCCCCCTTAATAAAACTAACATTTTCCTTGCATGATCTTTTCGGAATGAAATATTTTTGAGGATAAAAATCAATATTATCAAATCGTATTGTATATACAAGATCAGAAACATTATTAACAGGGAATGATGGTTTATCTGTTTCTATAAAATTTGTATGAAAAATTTGACTTAAGAATTGTTTATTATTTTCACTATTATGGTTTACTAAAAATCCGTCTTCAGCCAGTGGATGTATTGCATAAATTCCTTTATGAGCAAAATCTATAGCTTTACTGCTTTTATCTATAGAATAAATCTTATATTTTTGACGATTGTTAAAGAGCGTATTAATGGATAGAGCTTCTTCCCCGTTAGAACCTGCGTACACTAATATATCAGTCCCGTTTGGAAATTCTTTTTCTATAATCTTAACAGACCTTTGTAAAACTTCCGGATTATGATAAAAATTTGTGCTGATTGAATTTCCGGTATCATCATCAATCATATTATAACTTTTAAAATTTATATTAGAATGCGACTGTGTTATTGAATTAATTTTCATATTTATGAATAAAACGGAACAAAAAAATTTTTGCGTTTAA
>URXH01000080.1 GCA_900551675.1 uncultured bacterium | reverse complement strand
TAAAAATTTTAAGAAAATTTAAGACTCGCCATATTTATCTAGTACAGAAAATCCTCCTACAAGGAGAACTTTCCTACTATATAAAAAAAATACACCTCTTATAAGATGTATTTTTATAAACTATTCAGCTTTTTCTGCTGTTTCAGCAACAGTTTCTGTAGCTTCTACAACTGGTTCTTCTGCTAAATTTTCTTTAACAACGATTTCTTTGTTTTCAATTCTAGCTCCAACCATTTCTTTAGTTTTAGCGGCTTTACCTACTCTGTCTCTTAGGTAGAATAATCTAGCTCTTCTTGCTTTACCTACTCTAACTAATTCAACTTTTTCAACTAATGGTGAATGGATTAAGAATGTTTTTTCTACACCAACACCGTAAGATGTTTTTCTTACTGTAAATGTTTGGTTAACTCCTCCACCTTGAACTTTAATTATAATTCCTTCGAAAACTTGGATTCTTTCTTTGTTTCCTTCTTTGATTCTTACGTGTACTCTAACTGTATTACCAACTTTTAATTCTGGTATTTTATTCTTAAGTTGTTCGTGTTCTATTGATTTAATAATATCCATTTTACATTCCTTTCTTGAGGCACTATTCGTTTGGAAAAAGAATTGTTATTTGACTAGGCAAACAAAATTTAAATTTATGATACGTGCGTTTGCACGTTGATTAAATTTAAATTGAAGTTTAACGACGCCAAATGATAATTATTTTTTCAAACTTTACCTCCTTCGTTTTTTATGAGCGGTGCCTACTTGGTTTGGCACGTCATTTCTATTTTTTCTAAAATTTTCTTATCCTCATCAGATAAATCAACATTTTCCAAAAGGTCTGGCCTTTTTTCCAAAGTTCTTTTCAAACTTTGCTCTCTTCTCCACTTGTCTATCATTTGATGGTTACCTGAGCGTAATACTTCTGGAACCTGTTGTCCTTCAAAAACCTCTGGTCTTGTATACTGTGGATATTCTAAAAGTCCTTGTGAAAATGATTCTTCTGTTGTTGAACCATCTTTCAAAACTCCTTCTACATATCTACTTACAGAATCGATTAACACCATTGCTGGTAACTCTCCTCCTGTTAATACATAATCACCAATTGAAATTTCTTCGTCAACTATGCTGTCCAGTACTCTCTGGTCAATTCCCTCATAATGACCACATAGAAGAATTAAGTGTTCTTGTTTTGATAGTTCCTCTACTTTTTGTTGGTCTAATTTTTTTCCTTGTGGCGACATATAGATAACTCTTGTTCTTGTTAATTTTTCAACATTTTCTGTATTTTCTATTTTCTTTGAATTTGTAACATTCATTACATCTTTAATATTTGAAATAACAGATTTATATGCATCATAAACAACATCTGGTTGAATTACCATTCCAGCACCACCACCATAAGGAGTATCATCAACTTTTTTATGTTTGTTGAGCGTGTAATCTCTGGGGTTTATAGTATTAATTTGTATTATGCCTGCATCAACAGCACGTTTTAAAATACTATAACTGCAGGAACTTTCAATCATTTCCGGAAACAGAGTAAGAACATCAAAAATCATTCAATCAATCCCTCTATATTATTTATAATGATTTTCCGTTCTTTGAGATTCACATCAGTAACAATAGCTTTTACAAACGGTACTAAAACAATATTTTTAGATTTTGTCTTAACAGATAAAAGATCATTTGCACCGTTATTTGATACTCCGACAACAAAACCCTGCTTAACGCCTTTTTCATCAAAAACTTCAAGACTGACAAGCTCATCAATTAAAAATTCATCTTCATCAAGAGCTTCTCTGATTGTTGCTTCCTCAACATATAAAAAAGCTCCTTTATATTCCATTAAATCATTAATTGAGTTAATACCTTCAAATTTAACAAGGGCAATATTTTTGTGAAGCCTTACGGTTTCAATGTTTAAAGGTTTGTATTCATGTTCAATTTTTACAAACACTTTATTCAGGGAACAGAAAAAATCAGCCTGATTTTTCGTAAAACCGACTTTTGCTTCGCCTTTTATCCCGTGAAAATTTAAAATTTTACCGACAGAAACAAATTTTGTCATAATATATTAAGCTTCCGGAGTTTCTTCGGCCTTTTTAGGTTTTCTGCCTCTTTTTGGTTTAACTTCTTCAACGGTATTCTGCTCATCAGTCTTAATTTCTTCTGATGCAGCTTTTTCAGCTTCTTCTTTTTGTTTTTTAAATTCTTCGGGCAGATCAGGTCTATCTTGATTCCATCTGCTCAAACCCATTTGAGAACGAATTAAACCAATACCAACATGAACTCTCCACTCGTCCATCTTCAACTGAGATGCAATGATTTTATGGCAACCGATCGGAGGAAGCGGCAATAAAGGCTCATACAAATTCTTTATAGCGAAAAGCTGATCAGGAGAAATTGCGAGCTTACGTTTCGGGAACGGTAATTTCGGAAGCATCATCTTTTGTCTTACCAGATTAATTCCAAAGAAAACTTTTCTCGGTTCAAGCCCGATTTTTTCTCCGATAACTTCGTGGCAGTCAGGATTTGGCAAAGGAAGCATAGCTTTATAGAGCTTTTCTATCTGTTCGAGCTGTTCCTTGCTTACCAGAAGCTGTTTTGGAGCTTTTTTCTGCGGACGTTTAAAGTTATTTCTGTTAAAACCGCCGCCCTGCGGACGTCTGTTATATCCGCCCTGATTGTTATAAGGTCTCTGGTTACGGTTATTGTACCCGCCCTGGCTTCTGTTATAGCCTGATCGGTTATAACCGCCTTGATTTCTGTTATAATTCTGTCTGTTATTATAATTATTTCTGCTATATCCACCCTGATTATTGTATGATCTCTGGGGTCTGTTATATCTTTGCGGTTCCGGATCTCCGCCTGCGCTGTAATAACGGGGAGGTTCCTCTGTTCCGCCTGCACTGTAGCCGTTTAACGGTTCTTCCTTAACAGGAGCCGGTGCAGTTTGCTGAGAATCCGGTTCAGATGAAGGTGATATCATCATTTTTTTGTCAGGATACAAACAATCCGGACAAATTACTCTTTTGGGGTTCTTTGTTTCAAACTCACGACCGCATTTGATACACTTGTTTACATACATAACGATAGCCTCTTAATTATAAAAAATAACGTAATTCCGGGTTAATAATAAAGTAAAGAATTTCTCCTCAGTAAAAAAATAAATTTCTAACTCTATATCAATACCAATATTATAACATGCTTTGAAAAATTTTGCAACATGTCATCTATTTTTCAAGCCAGAATGTAACAGGACCGTCATTAATAAGCTCCACATCCATCATTGCACGAAATTTTCCTGTCTGAACTTTCATATTATGTTCTTTTAAATATTTTACGAAATATTCGTACAATTCAACAGCTTTTTGAGGTTCTGAAGCATTATCAAAAGAAGGACGTGTACCTTTCTTACAGTCTGCACATAAAGTAAATTGAGAAACTACAAGGATTTCGCCATCTACATCATTAACTGACAAATTCATTTTTTCATTTTCATCTTCAAAAATGCGTAGTTTTATAATTTTATCAGCCAACTTTTCTGCATTTTCTTTTGTATCCTGTTTTTCAACTCCGAGAAAAACAAGTATGCCTTTGGATATAGATGAGAATAATTCTCCTGATATGCTGACTGAAGCTCTTTTTACTCTTTGAATTAGTGCTTTCATATTCTAATCAATTTTCCCTCTTAATTGACCGCAGGCAGCATCAATATCCGCTCCGCGTTCAAGCCTGACCGTAACTTTTTTGCCTGACTGCTCCAAAAGAGATTTAAAACGCATTATTGAATTCCCTGACGGTTTTTGATAATCGTTTTTCTCTGTAGGATTATAAGGTATCAAATTTATATTACATTTTAAATCATGAAGATAGCTTACAAGCTCTTTTGCACTTTGAAGCGTATCATTCAAATCTTTTATCAAAAGATATTCAACTGTAATCCTTCTGCCCGTTTTTTCAATGTAATGCTTTAATACTTTTTTAAGCTCGGGCATAGGATATTTATTTTCAATCTGCATTAATTTTTTGCGGGTTTCATGATTTGATGCATGCAAAGAAATTGCAAGAGTCGACTGCATATCTTCATTTGCAAGCCTTTCAATACCCGGAATTATACCTGATGTAGAAACTGTTAAACGTCTTGCACCTATTTGGAAGTTTTCATTAAAAATTTCCATTGCTTTTAAAACATTATCGAGATTCAAAAGCGGTTCCCCCTGCCCCATAAAAACGACATTTGTAACTTTTAAACCTGTATCACGCTGAATAGTTAATACCTGTTCAATTATTTCTTTATAGGTAAGATTTCTGATAAATCCACGTTTGCCTGTCGCGCAAAACGAGCAGTTAACGGCACAGCCGACCTGAGAACTTACGCATGCAGTTAAATTCGCACGGTTATCAAAACGCATAAGAACAGTTTCAACGCATTCACCATCAGGATATTCAAGAAGATATTTTAAAGTTCCATCAGAACTTTCCTGTTTAACCTTTATTTTTGTACCGGTAACAGTTGCAAATTTTTTTAATTCTTCCCTGAATTTTACAGACAAATCAGTCATTTCATCAATACTTTTAACCGATTTTAAATAAATCCAGTTGTGAATCTGGCGTGCTCTGAACTTTGACGCTTTCATTTCATCGGTTATTTTTTCGATTTCTTTTAAATTTAATCCTGAAAGTACTATCATATAAATTATAGCCTGCCTTCCTGACCGCTTGAGCTCCGTTCTTCGGCAACCGGCATTTTCTGCTTGTAATAAGCAATAATCTCAACCATAGCATGAAGCATCATTGCAACGGGTTCTGCAAGTTTCCTCCATTCATAAAACCCGCATGATTCAGGCAAAATACACAAAGGATTGTCTGGGAAATCCCTGCATATTTGAGGACGGTTTTCATAATCTGAACAGCGGCTGCATTCATTTAGTTTCGGACAATGATAAAAATAAACATCACCGTCAGTATTTTTATCCAAAAGCTCCAGATATTGCGGATAAATTTTCTCTGCATCTTCCCTGTTTTCATAAGGCACGAAAATACTGACAAACTGCAAGGCAAACTTATCGCCGTTTTTAGCTTTTGCTTTCAATTCCTCATACGAAAACTCACAACATGCAAGATTACAGCAGGTTGCGCAACCCTTGCAGGAATAATTTTCTCGTAATTTTAAAATTTCCTGCCACTTGCGGTAAATTTCATGCGAAATATCGTTTTCAAACATATTAAGAACAGCAATCTGCCAATTTTTACCGGTGCTTGCGGGGGCAAATTTATCAAAAATATCACCTGCCACACCTTCCGGTCTGAGCGCATCAACACGCTCTTTTATAGCATCGGAAGATTTCATAAAAATTTCCCGATACATTTTTTTCATATTGTTTACTGTATCCCTTAAAGCAGTCATAAATATATAATAACACGAATTTTTTAAGGATTGTAAATTTTTTTCTAAAAATAACAAAATTTTTTATTTTTCAATTTAAAATGTGTATACAAAAAGGATGGTTTATATGAAAATTTCTGCAATAGGTCCTCAATTGTATTTTAACGGGTCTGACAAAAATTATAAAGAAATCGTTAAAGAAAAATCAAACACAACTTTAAAACTTGCGATCGGAACAGCAGTTGCAGGAGCAGGTCTGCTTGCTGTCTATTATCTTTCAAGAGGGAGCAAAGGAGCATCCAGAGCTATAGGACAAAAAATATCATCCAAGAAATCAACAGAACAAAAATTAGCTAACAAATTTGAAGAAAAATCTGAAAAAACTATAGAAAAAAACGGACTTAAAATAGTAAAAAAAGAAACTTATGACGGACATACAAAAACTGTCGAAAAACTATTTTTAGATAAAAATGGGGAAGAAACAAGAAAACAAAGCGTTATAACCGAATTGACAACAACAGCAGGCATTCCTACAGGTTACAAAAGAACAATCAGAAACTTTGCAGACGGCAAACAAACAACTAATAGAATAACATATTTAACACTGGATAAAAAGCCTCTGCGTACAGAAAGCAACGGTAAAACAATAATTTACGGCTACAGCACGCAATCACCTGATAAAGTAATAGGTTATGCACAATCAGATAACGGCAAGTTCATTTTGACATTTGAAGATAACAAAAAATTCAAAAAAGAATTTTCAGATCTTGAAAGCATTTATAAATGGGCAAAAGGGAACTTTGTGAATTTTTAATAATCCATTTTTCAAAATAGAAAGAAATAAATGTTAAGTAATATCCCATCTTCCACAGGTTCCGCCCCAGCGTGCGATAATATTTCCTTTGATATCTTTAATTTTATCAACATGGTGAATATCTTCCCCGCCTTCAACAATTGTGATAACCTCGCAATTATTTGAACAGCCGGTACAATCACAAGTTATTGAATGGAAATTCATTTCTCCGACTTCCCAGCCTTTGAAAGTTGTGTGCGCTTCTGTATACTGATGATTTTCCATGGCAAGAAGAGCAGCACCGATTGCACCCATTGTCTGATGATGATCTGGAACAACAACTTTATGTCCTAAAGCTTCTTCAAATGCTTTTACCATACCGGAATTTGTTGCTACACCGCCCTGAAATGAAAATACAGGCAACAATTCTTTACCCAAAGCCAGATTTGCAAGATAATTGCGGACAAGAGCCTGACAAAGGCCATATAACAAATCCTCTACAGGATACCCGAGCTGTTGTTTGTGGATCAAATCACTTTCAGCAAATACACCGCATCGTCCGGCAATACGGGCAGGATTTTCAGATTTTAAAGCAGTTTCGCCAAATTTTTCAATAGGGACATTCAATCTTTGAGCCTGATGATCAAGAAAGCTTCCTGTTCCAGCTGCACATACAGTATTCATTGCAAAATCAGTTACAATACCGTCTCTTAAAATAATAATTTTGCTGTCCTGTCCGCCGATTTCAAGAATTGTCTGAACGCCGGGAACATTAATACTTGCGGCAACAGCATGCGCTGTAATTTCATTTTTTATAATATCAGCTCCGACTAATGCACCTGCGAGGTTACGTCCCGAGCCAGTTGTTCCTACACCCATAACCTCGTAATCTGTCAACTTTTTTGCATAAAGTTCATTCAAACCTTTTTGCACTGCCATAACAGGCTTGCCTGCAGTTCTGAGCATGTAACTGTCCACATATTTCCCTTTTTCATCAACAAGTGCTAATTTCGTTGTTACAGATCCAACATCTATCCCTAAATATACTGTTAAACTCATGTTTTATACTTCCTTCTATATGTATTCTATAAATTTATATTAACACAAAAAACTTATAGTTAAAATAGAGAATTATTTATAAAACATAAATATTTAATAATCCATCTTCCAACCGTTTTCAATTACACGTGCAGCACAGCCGGAGCCTGTGCCTCTTATATTTTCATTACAGCCAGAATCACCAGTTGCATTATGCCAATAATACGAATTTGAAGAAATTTCAACTTGTTCTCTAAATAATGCAGCATCTTTACTTCCATAAGGAATTAACCTGCCATCATTTGATACCATGAATTGAAATAAATCACGACCGAATTCATTAGGTCGTTTAGAGCCATTAACATCTATATAAAGCTGTTCAATTGCAAATTCACAAAAGTTCCCGCCCAGCTCTTTTGCTTTTTTACAGTCCTGTTCGGACAGAGAAGTCGGTGTGTTATATAATGAGTTAAACATAAAGTATGAACCATCTTCCAGTATAAAATTTGATCTTGGATTTGGTCCAGGTCCTACACTATTCAGGTACTTATAGTTTTTTAAATCAATTAGATTAGTCTCTACAACTTTAAAATATTTGTTCATATAAGCAGCAAATTTCGAATTTATAGCCCCGCCGCCAATAAAAGAAAAAGTTGAAAATAAACCAGTGTCTGTAATCTTATCTACACCATCATCTGCCAGTATCATTTTAAAACCGTTTTCAATTACACTAACTGATTTTTTCAACTGGTTTACATAAACAGTTTTTTTGTAATTAGATATCAATGCAGGCATAGTTAATGCAGCAACTACACCGATAATCCCTAAGGTTATCAAAACCTCGGCAAGAGTAAATGCAACTCTACGAATATCGTTAAAGTGGACTACGTGCGTAGCACCTT
>URXH01000079.1 GCA_900551675.1 uncultured bacterium | reverse complement strand
CAACAAGAGAATTTCCTGTTGCAAGCATCGGATCCGTAATATAAATATAAAATTTTTCAGGATTAGGAGCTTCCATAGGAACTTTATTATAATACCAGACAGGTTTTAAAGTTTTTTCATCCCTGTACATTCCAATATGCCTTATACATGCCTGCGGCAGGATATCAATTGCTTCATCCGTAAAAATCAGCCCGGCCCTTAATATCGGAGAGATTATAAGATTTATATCCGGATCTACTGTTTTGGCTGTGAAAGTTGCAAGAGGAGTTGTAATTTTAGTATCAACAAGCGGAAGATTTTTTGCTGCTTCGTATAAAAGGCAGCGTGTAATTTTTCTTGTTGCAATTCTAACACCTTGACTGTCCGTATTTTTATCGCGCATTGTACACAAATTTAAAAGCACAACAGGATTATTAATTATTCTTACTTTTGTCTTGTCCATACTTAACTCCTTCTTTTCTTATATCGGAAACCTCTTTCATTAATTTTTCAAACGCTGACATGTTAGTTTGAATTTCCGATGTATGAATACCGTTATTTATATCCATAACACCTGTTTCTCTGGCAAAAAATGACAATTTTGTCGTAATAGAGCCTATTTTATCAAACATATCATTCAGCAGACCTAAAGAATCATGAAGTCTTTTCGGATTTTGTACGACTATAAGTTTATTTTCAGCGAGACTTTCTTTTGTCGGCGGATAAACTTCCAGAGACTTAGAACCTCCCATGCCGCTAAACTCAACTGTTGCAATAGAACCTTTAGGCAGTACAACATCTTTATCGGTTATAACAATTTTTAAATAAACATCATTGGCTACTATCCTTATTTTTTCTATATAACCAACCTGAACACCCATAAATTTAACCGGAGAACCGGCTATCAACCCGTCAACGTCAGGCATAAATATCTGGTAAGTTACAAGTTTTTTTTCATTATTATAATTATGAATTCTCACACCAGCAACTACTGCACACAGTATAAGCAGCCATAAACAGGCTTCCAATAAGATATATTTGTGCATACCCTCAAATAATTTCATAAGCTGATTATACAACAATACATGATTTTTTGCCACTTGCCAAAAAAGTTTTTGTATTATATTATAGAATTGAACAAAAAGTGAGGTTTTAACTTATGATGGATCAAATAATCAGAGTTGCCTGGGATTTAAACGAAAATACAGACAACAGATATCAGTTAGTTTACGAAATTGCCGAGCTTGCAAAAAAGCTTGTTGATGAAAATCAGGCTAAAAAAGCGCATGATGATTTCAATTTCGAAGAAAATTTTGACACTACTTATAAAAAAGAAAATCCGGTAGAGCATGCTATTATGGTTAAAGCTGCAGAAGCCGATGATGACAGATTAGTAGGTTAGTGCCAGGCACATAGCTATACAATGTCTATACAAAAAGTTAGAGTTTTCTCTCTAACTTTTTTAGTAAAATGAGGGAAATAAAATGCAGACAACAGTTGACTTTATAAGGGAAAAAACAAACCATTTTAAACCTGAAATCGGCATTATTCTAGGTTCCGGATTAGGAGAACTTGCGGATGAATATTGTGATTATGCAATTTCCTATAATGACATTCCGAACTTTATAAAATCAACGGTTCAAGGTCATAAAGGACGACTGGTATTCGCCGGAATTGAAGGCAAAAAAATTGTAATGATGCAGGGAAGAAATCACTTTTATGAAGGTCATTCAATGAGTGCAATTACTTATCCTGTTAAGGTTATGAAAGCACTGGGCGTTAAAACTCTGATTTTGACAAATGCGGCAGGTGCCGTTAATGAAAATTTTAAACCTGCGGATTTAATGCTAATAACCGATCACATAAACAATATGGGGTCAAATCCTCTGATTGGGCCTAATGACAATACACTCGGAGAACGTTTCCCTGATATGACGGAGGTTTATAAAAAATCACTCATTGAACTTGCCGAAAAATGTGCTGTCAAACTCGGATTAGTTATACAGGAAGGTGTTTACTGGGCAAATTCAGGCCCGTCTTACGAGACGCCTGCCGAGATAAAAATGATTAGAAAACTCGGCGGAGATGCAGTCGGGATGTCAACAGTGCCCGAGGCAATAGTTGCGAATTACTGCGGACTTGATGTTCTTGGCATAAGCTGCATTACAAACGCAGCAAGTTCAGAAACCAGCGGAAAGCTTTCGCATGATGAGGTTATAGAAGCCGCAAACACAGCGAAAGCTAAATTCAAATCTTTGATTTTGGAAATTATAAAGAGTTTACACTCATAGTTAATCTTCAAATTTGGGAGTTACAAACTGTTTTTTTACAGGCTTATTATTTCCGTCAATTTTGTTTTTATCAACAGCAATTAATTTTTTGCCAAAAAAATCTTTATTATTTTTAAGATTAAAGAATAAATTAGATCTGGAATCAAAGCATACCCCCCGTTCTAAGCGCTTATCTTTAGAATTAACTGGAACACCATCTTTAGTTTCTAACCAACATAACCCGTTCTTTTCTTTTATTACTAAATCATTCTCTTTTAACCAATTTTCAATTGTACGCGTTTTTATATCATCCTTAAGGGCCTCAAGTTCAGGACTAATTTTTTCAGGCCTCATCTGCGGATTTGATTTCTTAATTATATTTTTATTAATTTCCGTTGTAGCGTTTGAAGCTTTTCTTGCTTGATATAAGTGTTTATTCCCCTGTGCTGCAGCTTGCCATAAAAGTTCTCTTTCCTTTGATGTAATATTCTTTGATGCCGGAACTTCAACTTTTATTAGTTTTTCAACAACTTTCGGTTTTCTTGCAAGCATACCGATACCAAACGCGCCAAGTGCAACAAGTGCGCCTGTTAATAAACCTGAATTACTCTCTTTATGCTCTTGCACAAGAGGAATATTGTTCAAATCAGGATAAATTTCATTTTCATATTTAGTATTCCTTTTCACAGGATAGTGTGAAGCAAATGAAACTCGTTCAATCATAATTTTTCCCTTTCTAACATTGCGTTATTTGTAATTTGTGATACTTATTATACATATAAGAAAACAAATCGGTGAAAAAATTGCTATATCTGCATCCCATCCTATCCTATCCTATCCTATGAGGCATTGTAGCAGGGTTTCAGTCATTTTAAAATTTTTATTTACATTTTGTTACATTGATATATCCGTTCACGCTTAATACTTTCACTAGATATTACCACAGCCCTCTTAGGTGGAATCAGTTGTCGAGTCCTTCCTCCGGACAGACCTACTATATAGGCAATATAAGAGATCCTGATACAAGTTCAGGATGACATCAATACTTTATATTCATTAAATGGTTTTAATTTGTTAAATACTGTAAATTTTGTATATACTCCCACTTGTCAAAAATTTTTGTTCAGTTAAAAATACATGACGGGAAGGAAAAAGAACAAATGTTAGTAGGAAAACTATCATACGATGCAGTCAAACAGCGACAGAAGTCATCGGGAGAATTATCTCCCAAACATGTTCCTCTTTCTTCCGAGTTCATGTCTTCAAAAAATAATATAAACGAGAGACCTTTAAAAAGTATTTCAAACGAATTATCTTTTAAAGGTCTTTCTTTTAGCGGAACTGAACAACAAAACTCGGCTGCTAAAAAAGAAGATAAAATGAAACCGCTTTTATACACCATAGGTGCACTTGCAGCTATCGGATTCGGGCTCAGATTTGCTCCGAGTTATAACAAAGCCGGAGAATACAGCGTTAATGAATTTTTAAAATTCTCACGTAAATATATGGGCTTTAATAAGACAACACCAAAAGGTATTAAAGAAACTTCAATAGGTCAGGATTTATATGAACATATAAAAGACTCTAACCTGACAAATAAAATGGTTACAATTGAAGGCGACAAAATTACTTTTTATAAAAAAACAATTGCCCAGCTGGTCTGGGACGGTCTTATCTATCCGTTTAAAATTCTGCCCGCGGATATCTTGAACGGAACCGTAGAACTTATAGGAAAAATTAAACCTTTCAAAGACTGGGCTGTTAAAACAAGAGAACTGCCGTTTTTCAAAGGAATAAGACAACGTTCAAAAATAGATGCACAGGTCAATTCACTCAGAGGTCTCTTTGAAACAGCAAAAAATTTAAAAGGCAAGTCAAACGAAGAAATATCTTCAGCTCTTTTCCAGCGTTCTGTTAAAATGTTTGACCCGGCTACCGGCAATTATGATACAAAACATGAAAGATCTTTAAACAGATTAGTTTCGGGTCTTCCGCCTGCAATTTTCCTTGCAAACGATGCTTACAACCTTTCAAGAATGATGGATGATGACAAAAATTCAGCATCACACGAACAAAAAGTAAGATTCAAACAGGAAATGGCAAGAATTGGTTTTAACGCATATATTACACTTATAACTCTTGGTGCCTTAAATAAAACCATCAATAATTCCAAAATGGGAATTATGCTTATGACAGCACTTACAACACTGACAACAGAAGCATTCTCACGTGTAATTAACGGAAAACATATAACAAGGCTGACGCCTGAACAAGCCCGCGCAGAAAATGAAAAAAATCATGCACCGGAAGCTGAAATTAAACCTGATTTATCGTTTAAAGCATCGGAAAATAAAAAAGATGACAAAGAAAAATCTCAAAAACCACTGCTGTCTTTTGACTCAATTGTTAAAGCTCTGGCAGTTATTATCGGAGGCGGATTTGCAGTAAAAGGATTAAGAAAAATTCCTGCTGTAAACGGAGCCTGGGAAAAATTTGCAGGAGTATTTAAAAATAAATATAATGATATTACACAAATTAAAGACTTCAAAATTTCAGAAGAAAAATTTGCCAAAATAACACAAGTTTTAGAAGACAACGGATTCACCGAGCTTGCAAAAAAATACAGAGCCGTTGCAGATTCAGCAAAAAATCCGGACGGAACAATAAATTTAGGCGTAAAAGATAAAAAGATTAAACCTGCTGTAAACTTCTTTTTAGCCCCGTTTAAATTTATATGGAAATACGGAACAATGCCTTACAAATTTGTTGATGATGCAATCAAATCTCTCGGGCATAGTAAAGTTAAATCCTCGAAAAAACTTGGCACAGACATATCTGCTCTTGCAAAAAGTATTGAAAACATCGGCAGAGAAGCAACCAGAAAAGATTTTGATCCTAAAAAATTCCAGGATTATGTAAAAGATAATATCTTAAAAGCCTTCAATGTTGACACAATGTCAAATGTATCTAACAGCGAACTTTCAAATCTTGCAAAAACAGCTGCACTCGCAGCAACAATCTGGTTCCTGATGACAGATAACTACAACATGGTAATGCTTAAATCTAACGGTAACGATGTTGAAGGGGCAAAAACCAAATTTAAAGAAAGATTTGTACAGGAAGGTTCAAGATTATTCTATCAAACCCTGTTGATTGACTTATTCAACAGCACATTCCAGGCACAGTACAACAAATCGCTGTTTGGTATGAGCTGGATAACCCTTACAAACACTACGATGGGAGAATGGCTGACAAGAAAATCTGTCGGAGTACCTGTAGGCACACATTCAAGAGATGAACTTATTGCTCTTGAAGAAAAACAAAATAACGCAACAGGATTTTTGAAATCATATTACAACTTTATGAAACGCTTAACAGGCAAACGACCGATTAAAACTTATGAAGTTGATAAAAAAGAACAATTCGGAGCCACTGTCCAGGAAGAAGAAATGAAACCGCCTGCTCAGGAAATAAACTTCACAAACAGCAAAATATTAAATAAAATGATAAAAGGATAAAATTATGATTTCTGCAATTAATTCATCAGATAACAAACGTCATATAACTTTAGCCTCCATAGGAGGAATAGCTTGGGGTGCTAAAGAAGCTTACAATACAAGAATAAATTTATCAGCACAAAAAAATTCTTTCAAAAAGATATTGAAAAATGTTTTTTATAATAAGAATTATAATGAAGCTCTAGACGGCCATTTAAATAAACAAGCAGAATATTTTCAAAACATTGGAGCAGGATATTTCTCTGATAAAGAAAAACTGGCCAATAAAGAGTTTTACAATAAAGTAAAAGAATTAATTGAAAATACAAAGCAAGAAACCAGAAATAATATAAAGAAAATAAAAAAATATGCACCGTTTAAAATTACCGCAAAAACAATCGGCGGTGCTGCTATTGGCTTTGGAATAAGCTGTCTTTTTTCATACATAAAAGATAAAAACAAATAGTTCAGGAGAAAATATAAACCCAATTACAGCCTGTTCGATTTGCCGGAACTTCTTTATTATTGTTCTGCCAGATGAAAAATCCGACCGCAAGCGCGGCAACTAAAAGAATTACAAAAAATATTTTTGTCAAAATTGCAAAAATCTTACCTATAACAAATAAAACTATTATTATACCGAGAGCTATTAATAAAACCGTAAAGTCCATAATTTATCTCACCTTGCTTTCTTCACCTTTGATAAGTCTTTGAATATTTGAGCGGTGAAGCCATATTATATACAAAGCTCCGAGTGCGCAGTAACAAATGTATGCAATAGGAGCATTAAAAGCCCACATGATAAAAGGCGACAGTGCAAGAGCAATTATTGAGCCGACAGAAACATATCTTGTGAAAAATGTTACAACAGCCCAAATTGCGGCAATTATTAATCCTACCTGCCAATTTAGCGCAAGAATTGTTCCGACACCCGATGCAACAGATTTTCCGCCTGTAAACTTCAAAAATACTGATTTGCTATGTCCTAAAATTACGGCTATTGCAGCCAATACCGGCAAAAGTCCGATACCTGTAAAAGTCTTAGCAAATAATGCAGCCAGTACAACAGGCAGAGCACCTTTAAAAGCGTCCAGCAATAAAGTTATAAAAAACCATTTTTTACCCATAACTCTTTTAACATTCGTGGCGCCTGTAGAACCTGAACCGATTGTCCTTATATCTTCGCCTGTGAATACTTTAACAATAATATACCCTGTAGGTATAGAACCAATTATATAAGCACTGATAACAACTGCCAGTATTTCCAATATTTTTTCCATAAGCTTTTCTCTCCTGTGTAACCGATTATAACAGGGATATTGTAATAATTCAATATTTTATTATAATGTAATTATGAAAAAGATTCTGGCTCTCTTTATATGTTTTCAATTTATATTAACGCCTGTTTTTGCGGAATATGATTTCAGCGATGAAGCACAGGCCGAATTTGACAGAAAACAATCTCAGATGTTTCAGCCTGTCGATTTTACAAAAAAGAAAAATTCTGCAGATATTAATAATGAAATTAATGAAAGAACCAATTATACCCCTGTAAATTTGATTGAGGAAGAAGTGAGAACAAATACCTTTGAACCTCAGCAAAGACCTTTGTTCGGACAGATTGTAAAAGTTCCCCAAGGGACTACGTTCCCGATAACATTTGATTCCGGTATAAGCTCGGGGAGTTTAGAGAAAAATGACAGACTTACAGCAAAACTTACACGGGACTTTGTTTATAACGGAGTATTAATTGCCCCTGCAGGAAGTTTGATTTACGGAACTGCGGCTGACGCGCAAAATGCGGGTTATGCATACGGAAGCGGCTCTTTAGAAATTAATTTTAACGAAATACTAACACCTGACGGTAATATGCTAAAAGTTTCAACAGAAAACATTTATATGGAAGCAAGAAGTGAGCGCGCAAAAAAGATGACCCGTGATGTTGTAATAGGTGCATTAGGTTCAATGCTTATCGGTGCAGCTTTTACGGCACTCGGAGGCGGAGATGACTGGGGCAGGAATATGGCAATCTACGGCGGCATCGGCGCTTTAGGCGGTGGTTTGCGCGGTGCCATGCAGCGGGGAGAGGATATTCAAATTCCTGACGGTACTACAATTGAGCTAAAACTTTCAGAACCTTTGACTGTTTCACCGTATACGAATATAGCGGAATAAAGAAAAATAGATAAAACTCGATGACACAATAATTTAATTGTCCAAATATTGTCATCGCGCACCTGTTGCACGATCTTATTAATATTTCATAAAATGGTTATTGCAAAAATTTCAAAAATATCTATTTTGTAAAGGACTTATTCACTTATTAACCCATTCACCTATTCACTTTAATAACAATTTACTCTTTCAAAAGACTCTTTATTAAATTATAGACTATAATCAGTTTTCACTGTCATTATTCAGGTAATCCAGTTTTTCATCTATTTCCTGACGGAGTTCGGTATGTACTTTTAAATGATCGGTTGAGAACAGTTCTTCAAACGTTGTATCAAGCGCTTTAACCAGTTTATCAATAGTGTTTG
>URXH01000078.1 GCA_900551675.1 uncultured bacterium | reverse complement strand
GCTGACCCCTGTAATAGAGGTTCCACAAGCATGGCAGAAGCTTCTTGACCGTATCGGGCAAATGTTTTTTCAGCATGTTCAAAGCATTCGCAATTGCAATTGTCTCTTGTTTTACTATAGGGACATCTGTAGCAGTCAGGACCTTTAACTCTTACAATATCCATTAATATAGGTTTATAAAGTTTTGTATAAAGGTCGCAGTCTCCTGTTGATAACGCTCCTATTGTTTCTCCGTGATATGCGTCTGTTAATGCTAGAAATTTTGTTTTTTGAGGGTTTCCGCTCTGCTGATGATACTGGAAACTTACTTTCATTGCTGCTTCGATAGCGGATGAGCCGTTATCGGTAAAATTGAATTTACATAGTCCTTCAGGAAGAATTTTGGTAAGCTTTTCGCAAAGCGTAATTGCCTGTGTATGCGTAAAATTTGCGAATATAACATGTTCAAGTTCGTCTATCTGTTTTTTTACGGCTTCATTTATTTTTTGGTTGCAGTGTCCGAGAAGATTGCACCACCATGAACTTATTACATCAAGATATTTATTTCCTTCCATGTCATAAAGATACATTCCTCTGCCCTTTTTTATAACAATCGGCGGAAGTTCTTCATAATCTTTCATCTGTGAGCAGGGATGCCAGATATATTTTAGATCTTTTTCAGCCCAATTATTCATTTTATACCTCTTTAAAATATTCCGATAAATCTGCTATGTATTCTGCGTTCTTTTCAACTGTTGTAATAACTTTAATCCCTGTTAAGGCTTCAATCTGTATTTTGTTGTCTCTGCATTAAATCATTTTTGTCATAATTATTAAGTATAATTCCTTTAACGTGAATATCCTTCTGTCTCGCATATTCAACTGTAAGCAGGGTTGAATTAATTGTTCCGAGAGAGGCTGATGCAATTATGATTACATCAAGAGTTAATGCTTTGATAACATCAGCCAGCAATATTATTTTATTTGAATCAATTTTGAAAGGACATGCAATCCCGCCTGCTCCTTCAACAACTATATAATCAAATTCCTGTTTAATACGTTCAAAATCGGATTTTATTTTGTTTAACTTTATCGGCTTATTTTCAATTACTGATGCAAGATGTGGAGAAACTGCATCTTTAAATATGTATGAAACATAATCTGAAGGATTTTTAGCTATACCTGATTGGTTAAATACATAATCACAATCGCCCGGAATAACTTTACCGTTGATAAATTCTGCACCGCTTAAAGCAGGTTTGTAATATCCGCAATTTATTCCAAGTTCCCTTAACTTTTTTACAATAAGTGCTGATACATAAGTCTTTCCAACATCTGTGCCTGTTGCTGTTATAAAAATGCCTTTTGTCATTTTTTTATTCCTCTGTAAAATTTCACATAAAAAATTATGCGGCAACTTTAATGTTACCGCATAATTTTTATTGTTCAATATTTTTATAACGATCCGCCGCCGCCATCGCGGAAGTAGTCATAATGTCTTATATCATCATAATTGTTGACATATTCTGCTTCAACATTTTTCTGGAACTGTGTTTTCGGTACAGCTGCAGTGCTTCTTGAAGCTAATAATGCGTCAATATTCGGAGAAAGTGTTAACTCAAAGTGGAAACGTCCCATTTTTCTGTCTGGTTCCCAGTGATTGCTTATTAACGGATAGCCCCAGTATAGTCTTGCACTTAAATCACCAGGAAGCTGAACTCTTAACCCCATACCGACTGATGCTGCAAAGTAGCTGCCGCCGTAAATATCTTCGCTTGCTGTCGGGAAGATTCCTGCAGTATCTGCAAATACTGCACCTTTTACATATTTGCCTATAAACGGAATTTTTTCTCCTGATCTGGGGCTTGTAATTTCTCTCGGCAATATCGGGAACATAAGCTCTCCGCTTATAAAGTACCCGTTCTTACCGATCATCATACCTTCAGAGTAGCCTCTTACTGTAGCCAAACCACCTGTTTGCATCTGATCCAGATAAGGAATTCTTTTATCTCCGGGGATAATTTGGTAATTACTTCTCAACTGACCTATAATACCGTGAGAAAAGTCGTGTAATCTTACGATACTGCCGCTGTATTTAAAGTAGTTGTTATCTCTGTCGCTGTTAAATATCGGGAACGAATAATATGCATCCTGATTTAAGTACCAGATACCATATTTAGTATCTTTTCTTAACATCAAAGCAACTTCTGCAGATGTAATATTATCTGTGCTTCCTAGGTAATCATCAAGTATACCTATATCACTGAATGTTCTTGCACGTTTGTAGTTTAATCCGCCGTATGCTTTTAATTCAAAACCCGGTTTTCTTACAATCGGCTGTGTGTAGTACAATGAATACTGGTATGCATTACTGCCTATTTTTAAAGGTACGAGAGGACCGTATTTGATATCAGCAAATGTAGATGAGAACATAAAACCGACACGTCCGTCATGTTTGTTTACGGGGAAGTTGTAATCAAAGAACGGGCTCTGTGCACCTCTGGAAAAATACGAACCTAAAGACATTCTGTCTCTATGTCCGAATAAACTGTCGGCATAAATCATTGCACCGCCTCTGATACTGCCTGTATTATATCGTCCGGCGTTATCCATAATACCCATTATGTGGAAGGGGAAGTTTTCATCTGCTACAAGTTCAATATCCGTAGTACCCGGCTTTTCACCGGCTTTCAAGTTTGCAGTAAGTTTTACGCCTTCATTATATCTGTTGAAATCAAGAACATCTTTTTCAAGCTCAACAATATCAAACAACTCGCCTTCTTTTTGCGGCAACCTGCTTGTGATATATCCGTCTTTTGTCCATCTGTTTTGTTCAACAGTAATATTTCCGATTTTACTTTCTGTTAAAGCAATATAGATGTTGCCGTTTTCAACTGTTTGTTCAGGTAAAAAAGCTCTTGCCGTTACAAAACCTTTTTCGGCATACAAATTATTAATGCTGTCTATTACCTTTTGAATGTCTTCGATAAAAACATTTTTACCGACAATCGGCTGAACAAGCTTATTGATTTCTTCTTTTGTCAAAATTTCAGAAGGTGCAACTTCTACAGAATTTACGAATACCCCTTTTGTATTCAATTCTTCAACAGTTGCCTGCTGAATAGAACCGCCGTTGTAATTTTGTATAATCTGGTTTCCGGCATCAGGATCTTTTTCAAGTTTTTTGCGTTCTTGATAGTAATTGTAATCTTCATTCCTGTAATTATCCTGATATCTTTCTTTCAGGATATTTGTATCATGCATTTGATTCAATCCGCTTTGTCCTTGAATCATCTGCATTTGCTGCGGGGTAACATCAATTCCGCCGAGTGCATCAGCATTGGCTGTTGTATATGATGCAGAAACAATCATTGCAAAGCATAATATCGCCTTAAAAATAGATTTTCTCGAGTTAATCTTTTTCATTTAATCACCTTTGTCATTAATAATAAAATATATTTTATTTAAGTCCGGTCAATTTAATTTTTGCGCTTAGATGTTGAAATAAAAACATTTTTTTAAGTTATATTACAAAAATGTAACAAATCTTTATTTTGCTGCAAAATTTCAATTTAACCTGTTATTATTATACATGATTTAGTTATGCTTGTAAATATTAAATTTAAAATATCAATCCTATAGATGATAAGTTTATTTTTAAATAAAACAGGCGTTGTATGAGGGAGATAATATGGATAAAAAAATCAAATTTTTAACATTGGGTTTATTGACTTTTGCGGCAGGTGTTGCTTTTAATAATTTCGCAATGTCTGATGTACCTTCTAAAATAGGAGTAGTTGATGTTCAGGCTGTTGTTAATTCATCATCTCAGGTTCAGGCTTTGAAAAAAGAACAGCAGGCTAAAACAAAAGAAATTGTTGCTTTTGTTGAAAAAGCAAGAAAAGATGTTGCTGCTACTACTGATGTTAAGAAAAAACAGGCGCTTGAAGAAAAATATTCAAAAGAACTTGCTAATAAAAAGATTGCAATGGATAAAAATTATGCAACAAAGTTAAAAGCTATTGATGATTCTATTTCAAAGCAAATTGAAGCTCAGGCAAAAGCTGGCGGCTATGATATTGTTTTGACTAAAAGCGTAGTTTTATACGGCGGATCTGATATAACTGATGCTGTAAAAAAAGTTGTTAAATAAATTGATTTTTGTGAAAAATAAATTCCTGCCTTTTATAAAGGCAGGAATTTATTTTGTAATAATATGATTCTGAACTTTTTCAGAATTTTAATATAAAGGAGTTATACATCTTTATAAGATCCCGCAAACCGATTTGTATAAATGGTATGCAGCAGCTCATGTGCTTTATGGGAATTCGGGTGTTCAAGATATTCCTGATAAAGTTTTTGGATTGACGGATTCATGTGAGATTTTCTGTAAGGAAGTGATTCGTCTTCTTTGTAAAGACCTTGCGCGCGCTCTTCCTTAATTTTAGAATCATCGCAGCTTCTCGGCTGTCCGCCTCCGTTAATACAGCCTCCAGGGCAGGCCATAACTTCAAGCATCTGGAATTGAGCTTTACCTTCTTTAATCTCTCTTAATGATTTTTCTGCTTCTTTAAGAGTTGAAACAACTCTTACTACAAGTTTAGTTCCTTTAAGGTCAAGTTCAATATCTTTGCAGCGGTTTGATGTACCTCTCATTTGTTTTATATCGACATCTTGCAGAACTTCTCCGGTTGCAAATTCATAAGCCGTCCTGACAGCAGCTTCTGCAACACCTCCTGATGCTCCAAAGATTGTTCCTGCGCCTGTGTATTCTCCAAATGGTGAATCCGGCGTTTCCGGTTCAAGTGCATTAAAATTAATTCCTGCTTCTTTAATCATACGGCCGAATTCCTGTGTAGTCAGAACATAATCTGTATCCGGACGTCCGTTATGCGTAAGTTCAGGACGTTTACATTCATATTTTTTAGCCGTACATGGCATAATTGCCACAACCACAAGATTTTCTTGCGGGATATTAAAATGTTCAGGAACAAGAGTTTTTAGAACCGGCGAGAGCATACTCATCGGAGATTTACAGCTAGATAAGTGGTTCAGCATATCAGGATGCTCCATTTCCAGATATTTAATCCATGCAGGGCAGCAGGATGTAAATATTGGAAGATTTTCTCCGCTTTTCAATCGGGATAAAAACTCCGTTGCTTCTTCCATAATTGTTAAATCTGCACTGAAATTAGTATCGAATATAAAATCAAATCCGATTTTGCGGAGTGCTGCATTCATTTTGCCGATAGAATTTTCACCTGGTTCAAGTCCGAACATTTCTCCTATCGCAACCCTTGTTGCAGGAGCTATTTGAACAACAACTTTTTTATCAGGATTTGTAATTTCTGACCAGACCTGCTCAACATCGGATTTAATTGTTAAAGCACCTGTCGGGCATACTGCAACACATTGACCGCAGTTTACACAGTCAACCTGACCGAGCGGTCTGCCGTTCATCGGTTGAACAACAGTTTTTGAACCTCTGTTTGCAAAACCTAAAACTGAATGTCCTTGAAATTCCGTGCAGGCTCTGACGCATGCGCCGCATAGAATACATTTATTCGGGTCTCTTACAATTGACGGACTTGATGCATCTATTAAATGGTATTCATCAAGTTCTTTGTCAGGATATCTGATGTTTCTGATTCCGTATTCTTCTGCATATTGCTGTAATTCGCAGTTCCCTGATTTTTCGCAGGTCAGGCAGTTTCTGTCATGATTTGCAAGAAGAAGTTCCAGAACCGTTTTTCTGATTCTTCTTGTTTTTTCCGTATTCAGATGAATTTTTAAGCCGTTTTCAGGAGGCATTGTACATGAAGATTGAATTCCTCTGCCTTCAACTTCCACAACACACATTCTGCAGGCGCCGAAAGATGTTAAATCAGGGCGGTAGCAGAATGTCGGTACATTCATTCCTGCTTTTCTTATTACTTCAAGAAGATTTCGTTCATCGGTAAATTCAACTTCTTTTCCGTCTATAAATAGTGTTTTTTTATCTGTCATTTTGTTATTCCTTTATTTATCGTGAAGTGTGAAGAGTGATGAGTGAAGTGAAGATTCGTTTCATTCTTCACATTTCACTTCTTCACTCCAATACTATTGCCTTGAACGGGCAGTTTTGCATACATGCTTCGCATTTAATACATTTATCCTGATTAATATGGTGGGGATGTTTGATAGTTCCCTCTATTGCACCTACAGGACAAATTCTTGCGCATTTTGTACATCCTCTGCAGGCTGATTCGTTGATTACGAGTTTTTTCATTGCCGTGCAGACTCCTGCAGGACATTTTTTGTCTTTTATGTGTGCAATATATTCATCTCTGAAGTATTTTAATGTTGAAAGAACCGGATTTGGAGCAGTTTTCCCGAGTCCGCAGAGTGAACCGTCCTTAACAGCGTGAGCGAGTTCTTCCAGAGTATCTAAATCCTTCATCTCACCTTTTCCGGCAACGATTTTTTCAAGGATTTTAAGCATATTTTTAGTACCTTCACGGCAAGGAACGCATTTGCCGCAGCTTTCGTGCTGGGTAAAGTTCATAAAGAATCGTGCAACTTCAACAATACATGTTTTGTCGCTCATTACTACAAGTCCGCCAGAACCTACCATTGCACCGGCTTTGATTAGATTATCGTAATCCATCGGGATATCAAGATGTTCTTCTGTTAAGCATCCGCCTGAAGGACCTCCGATTTGCACGGCTTTGAATTTTTTGCCGTCTCTCATTCCTCCGCCGATATCGAAAACAATTTCTCTTAAAGTTGTTCCCATCGGAACTTCAATAAGACCTGTGTTATTTACTTCGCCTGTGAGAGCAAAAGTTTTTGTGCCTTTAGAAGTTTCCGTTCCCATAGAGGCAAACCAGTCTGCGCCTTTAAGAATAATTAAAGGTACATTGGCAAGTGTTTCAACGTTGTTAATCAAAGTCGGTCTGCCAAACAAACCTTTATTTGCAGGAAACGGCGGTTTAGGTCTCGGCATCCCGCGCTCGCCTTCGATAGATGCCATAAGTGCTGTTTCTTCCCCGCAGACAAATGCTCCTGCGCCTTCTTTGATATGAATTTCAAGTGAAAAATCGCTTCCCATAATATTTTTGCCTAAAAAGTTTCTTTCTTCTGCATCTTTTATGGCTTTTCTTAATCGTTTAATAGCAAGCGGATATTCAGCTCTAACATATATATAACCTTCATCTGCCCCGATGGCAAAAGCTGCTATTGCCATACCTTCAAGAAGTTTATGCGGGTCGCCTTCCATAACGGATCTGTCCATAAATGCACCCGGATCGCCTTCATCACCGTTGCAGACAATGTAAGATTTCCCGCCTCTATTTGCTGCGGTAAACCGCCATTTGCGGCCAGTCGGGAAGCCTCCTCCGCCTCTGCCTCTTAAACCTGATTTTTCAATTGTATCAATGACTGCATCAGGGTTGTTTTCTTCTAGGACTTTTGAAAGAGCTTCATAACCTCTGACAGCAATTGCCTCATCTATACATTCAGCATTAATGTTACCGCAGTTTGCAAGAGCTGTTCTTGTTTGTTTAGCGTAGAAATTTATATGTTCATCGTCCAATACCCGTTCTTTTGTTTTCGGATCGACATATAAAAGTCTTTCCACCGGTTTGTCATTTTTGATGTGGCTTTCATAAATTTCTTCTACATCTTTTTCTTTAACTTTAACATAAGTTACATGTTTGTCAGGAATTACTACAAGAACACCCTGTTCGCAAAATCCGTGGCAGCCTGTGGGAACAATTGTCATTTTATCGTAATCTGTCAGTGTTGAAACATCTGCTCCGAGTTCTTTAAATTTTTCAATTACTTTTAAAGAACCGTTTGCAACGCATCCTGTTCCTGCGCATACAAGAACCCTTAATCCCTGATTTGTTATAATATCTTTAGCTTTTTTTTGTTCTTCCTGAATATTAATATTTAATGCTGTTTTTTCCATTAGTTTTCCCCCTTCATAATTGTATCTAACACTATAGTAATAGCATCAGAGGTCATTTGAGGGTAAACTTTATCATTTATGACGACAACAGGTGCAAGTCCGCAGGCGCCTAAACAGCTTACTGTTTCAAGAGAGAATAAACCGTTTTCGCTTGTTAACTGACCTGCCGGTATATTTAATTTCGCTCTTATAGCGTTAAGAACCGGCATTGAGCCTCTAACGTGGCATGCTGTTCCGTCGCATACTTTAATTTCGTATTTTCCTTTCGGTTCAAGAGAAAATTGCGCATAAAATGTTGCAACTCCAAAAACTGTTGCAGGGGATAAACCTTCCATCTTAGTTCCGATATAAATCATTGCTTCTTCGGGAAGATACCGGAAAACTTCCTGAACTTTCTGTAAAATCGCAATCAGGTTAGATTTTTTATAGTCATAAGATGCCATAATTTCATCTAACTTTGATGTATCGATTTTATGAGGGCTTTCTACACTCATTTCGAACTCCTATGTATTTGTCTGACTAACCCCGATTGTATAATAATAGAAAAGGTAAAATAATATATACAATCTTAACAAGATTATTACACAACAGCCTTTTTAAATCAAGCTTTTTAATATAAAAAACATCATCTGTGTGCGCAGATGATGTTTTTTATTATAGTCTTTGAATTTTACTTAGAATTTTTTCCTGTTACGTTTCTTGTAAGTTCTTCAATTGAGCGGTAAAGGTTTCTCAGGAATGAATCTTCTGTTCTTCTGATACCATGCCTTGCGATTTCAATATCTTCACCTTTTATC
>URXH01000077.1 GCA_900551675.1 uncultured bacterium | reverse complement strand
CAAAACCTGAGTGGCGGGTGCAGCGGCACGCTGCAAAAAAAAGACCGGCGTGAAAAGATTTTCCGGTCTACAAAAAGATTCGATTTTTTTATATACAAAAATTCTTGAACAAATGTTATTATTTACTGTACAGTACTGCACGGGCAGCAACAGAATTTGGCAATATTGTTTGATCATAGAATATTACAGGATATACATCTGTTGGACTTTTAATATCACACGAATCAGCTGTTCCTGTACCGCCATCACATTGAACAATTCTATTTGGAGCTTTAATACCATTTACGTCTATAAATCCAGTACACTTGTTTGTAATAAGTGTAGCTCTATTTGTGTCATTTAAACCTTCATCTGTTCCTATAGTACAAGATTTGACATCTTTAGGAAATGTAAACATAATACCATCATTAAAGAATAATGTTACATTGTTTGTACCTGGAGCAGATACTGTAGCTACGCCTATACCCTTACCGCTACCAACTTTTACTGAATAAGAATCTCCTTTTGCATCTTTAAAAGCTTTTTCTTCTGCGTCTCTAACAACGTTCATTCTGCTCTTTAACATTGTTTTTAAACCGTAGCTTCCGTCTGCATCTGAATCCAAATCAGCGAAGCTCCATTCATCCAATGCAACGTTTAAAGTTACAGCCTGAGACAAAGCTGATAAAGCTTTTTTGTAGGCGGCTTTATACTGTGCTCCCTGTGTAGAATTCATCAATGTAGGCATTGTCATTGCCGCAACAACGCCGATAATACCTAAAGTAATCAATACTTCCGCAAGCGTAAAACCGCCTCTCACTCTCATGTTTGATAATCTCATAATCATTTCCACCTTTCTTGATTATTGTATACATGATTATTATACGATATTTATATCAATTTGTCAAGATAATTGATATAAATATCATTATATCATTTTAAACTTATCTATATATTTTATTAGAGGTTTATTATGAATTTGGACAAAGAACTAATCGGCAGAAAAATCAGGCAGATACGTAAGGAAAGAGGGCTTTCGCAGGAAGAACTTTCTGAAAAAATTGATATTTCTCCGCGCCATATGTGCACAATTGAGAATGGAAATTCATACCCTTCAATGGAAACATTTATTAAGATCTCTGAAATTCTTGATATAGATATCAATGAATTTTTTAATTTAACCCCTCAAAAAAACGATACTTTGCGCGGTGATATATATAACCTGATACAAACTTCATCTATACAGGAACTTCATCTCATAAAAGATATTATTTCCGCAATCCAGAAAAACAGAAAAATCGGGTAATTGCTACCCACCTCTAGCCCCTCCCTAATCAGGGAGAGGATTTTTAAACCTGCTCATCTCTATAAATGCAATAAGCTTGCCTTCTTGACCTCTGAACTTCAGGCCTTCTGATAATTACCCTCTCTCTTAATCCCTCCTCCCTAATGAGGAAGGGGGAGTTTAGCTCCATTCCTAATAAGATATAGAAAAATTTAGTTAATCATCAGGATAATCTTGAAACAATTTTATTGACATCAATTTATGTTTAATAGTAAAATGATTATGTTGTAAATGCAACACAAAAAACCATTTACCTAAAAATCAGACAGGGAGAGACAATGAAAAAAAATATTATAATATTTTTGTCTATAATTATAGCCGCTATACTTATAAGATTTGGATTTTCAAAGTTCTCAAGCATTATGCAAAATAAATCTATGATGAATAAGCCTGCACCTAGTGTTACGGTGCAGACAATCGAAAATCAAAGTGTTATAAGAAGTTTTGAGGCCCCCGGCAGGGTTGTTTCAAAATACAGGGTTGATGTTCTTGCGCGTATTTCAGGTTATTTACAGAAAAGCTACTTTAAAGAAGGCGATTACGTAAAGGCCGGACAGGTTTTATTTTTAATTGAACCCACCGAATATTCAAACGCTGCAAATGTTGCAGGTGCAAATGTCAAAAATCTTAAGGCACAGCTTGTTTATGCGGAAAAACAGCTTGCGCGTGCGGCAGAACTTGTAAAAAAGGATTATATTGCTAAAGCGCAGTATGACCAGATGCTGTCTAACAGAGATGCTCTAAAAGCACAGCTTGCATCTGCACAGGCATCATATAACGATGCTAACAGAAATTTGAGCTACACAAGAGTTAAATCTCCAGTGGACGGCAAAGTCGGGATAATAAATGTTACTGTAGGAAACTATGTTTCGCCAAGCACAGGTGCTTTGACAACAATTAACAGCACAAATCCTATATATGTAACTTTCCCGCTTGATTCAAATGATTTTCAGGCACTTTCAAGTGCAGATATGTCTAATAACAAAAATAGAAAAGTCGAACTTCTTTTAAGCGGAGGAACAAAATATCCGTCAAACGGTGTTCAGGATTTTCAAGATAACAAAGTTGATCCTTCTACAGGTACGGTTACAATGAGGGCGACTTTCCAAAATCCGAATAATCAGCTTATACACGGAGAATTTGTTACGGTCAAACTATATTCCAATAATCCTGTTGATGTTCCTGTTGCACCGGTTACGGCTGTTCTTGAAAATCAGGCAGGAAAATATGTTTACAAACTCGATGAAAATGAACTTCCTCAGTTAACCTATGTAAAAACAGGCGAACAGCACGGTGAAAACTGGATTATTACGGAAGGTTTGCAAAAAGGCGACAGAATTGTTACCGAAGGCCTGCAAAAGGTAATTCCCGGTAAACCGGTCAAAATAGTAACAGAAGAAGAAATGCAAAAAATCAAAACTGAAAAAGTAACGAAATAGAAGATAGGAGGGTAAGAAGGTAAGAGGGTAAGCGCTTTTATATAAAAATTATGTAAAATACTGAAATTAGCCTATCTTCTTTCCTCCTACCCTCTTATCTTCCAAATAAAAGGGATATGATGCAAAACGAAAACAAAGGAAATTTATTTATAAAACGCCCCAAACTGGCTATTGTAATATCTCTGGCAATAATGATTGCGGGCGCATTAATGATGCTTATGCTTCCTCTGGAAGAATATCCGTCAATTACTCCTCCGCAGGTTGTTGTAACAGCAACTTATGCAGGAGCAAGCGCCGATGTTATAGAAGATACTATTGCGGCGCCTGTTGAAGCACAGTTAAACGGTGTTGAAGATATGATTTATATGTCTTCTACTTCCCAGAACGGACAGTATCAGCTTACTTTGTATTTTGAAATCGGGTCGGATCCTGATATGGCTGTTGTAAACGTTCAAAACCAGCTTCAGCTTGTTACCCCGCGTCTGCCTGAGGAAGTTAGAAGATACGGGCTTTCCGTAAAAAAATCAACGGGCGGCCCCGGTCTAATGATGATTTCAGTAAATTCCCCGACACATACTTATGATTCTCTGTATGTTGCAAACTACGCATCAATATATATTAAGGACGAACTTGCACGTATTAAAGGTGTAGGTAAAGTTGCGGTATTCGGCTCATCGGATTACTCTATGAGAATATGGCTTGATGCTTCCAAAATGGCCAGTCTCGGAGTTTCCGTGTCAGAGGTTAACAGCGCAATTCAGGCTCAAAACACTCAGGTGCCCGCAGGGGATTTAGGTGTTGAACCTATGAAAAACAAACAGCTCATCAAACTAACAATGAGGACTAAAGGCCGTTTGAAAGATGTTAAAGAGTTTGAAGATATTATTGTGCGTTCGAAACCTGACGGTTCGCAGATTAAGCTTAAAGATATAGCAAGAGTCGAACTCGGTGCCGAAAGTTATTCTTATTTCTCGCGAATCGGCGGAAGAGATTCGGCAATCATTTCAATCAGTCAGCTTCCTGAAGCCAACGCAATCGATCTTTCCAACAAAATCCGAGCTAAAATGGCTGAACTCAGCAAAAGTTTCCCTCAAGGGATTGAATACAAAATCCAGCGTGATGAAACGGAATTCGTAAGAGAATCAATTAAAGAAGTTATAAATGCAATCGGGCTTGCTATTTTGCTTGTAGGTATTGTAACTTATATGTTTCTCGGAAGTGCAAGAGCCGCGCTTATTCCTTTTTGTGCAATTCCTGTTTCTTTAATCGGCGTGTTTATATTCATGAATATTTTAGGTTTTTCTATAAACCTGCTGATTTTATTCGGGCTTGTACTGGCTGTAGGTCTTGTTGTAGACGATGCGATTGTTGTACTTGAAAATACGCAGAGACATATTCAGGAAGGCAAAACTCCTGTCGATGCAACGGAAGTTACGATGGAAGAAGTATTCGGTGCCGTTCTTGCAACATCACTTGTTTTGATGGCCGTATTTGTGCCTGTTTCGTTTATGGCAGGGATTACAGGGCAGATGTTCAGACAGTTTGCCTTGTGTATTGCATCTTCAATCGGTTTGTCCACACTTGTTGCGCTTACTCTTGCTCCAGCCCTCTGTGCAATGATTTTGAAATCAGGTGAAGAAAAAGCGGATTTCGAATTTATCCAGAAATTTGATGACTGGTTTAACGGTATCAGGGACAAGTATCTAGAAGGTGTTAAAATCTTTATAAATTCGCCTAAACTTACAGTAATTTTATATCTCGGCATAATTATTTTTACGGCGGGAATGTTTTATCTTATACCGAAAGGCTTTTTGCCGACAGAAGACAAAGGCGCTGTATTTTCTCAAATTCAACTTCCTGACGGCTCATCGGCATCAAGAACCGAAATGGTAGCAGAAGAAGTTGAAAAAAGAATTTTAGCTATCCCAGGTGTTGACACAACAATTAACCTTGTCGGATATTCAGGTGAAAATACCGCGCTTATCGTTGCGCAATTGAAAAATTGGTCGGAACGTAAAAGTAAAGATCAGTCAATGCAGAGTATTCTGGCGAAAATTAAAAAAGAATTTGCCAATTATCCGTCTGCTACAATTGCATCATTTTCACCGCCTTCAATTTCAGGTTTGGGAATGTTCGGCGGTTTTGAATACCAGCTTCTCGATAAAGGGGACAGAACCCCTCAGGAGCTTTATCAGGAAGCCCAGAAACTTATTGCGGAAGCCAATAAAAGCTCTGACTTCCAGATGGTTTATACGTCATTTACGGCAGATCTGCCCCAGCTTTTAATAAAAGTTGACGAGAAAAAAGCTCTCGCGCAGGGTGTTGATATCTCCGAAATTTACAGCGCTCTATCAGGTTATTTCGGAAAATCTTACGTTAACGACTTTAACAAATACGGACGTGTTTACCGTGTATATTTACAGGCTGATTCGGAATTCAGAGAAAAGCCTTCCGATATTGATAAAATTTACGTAAAAAACAAATCGGGAACAATGGTTCCGCTTTCATCCGTTGTTACAATAAGCAATATTGTAGGACCTTACAGCCAGCTGCGATTTAATATGTATCCGTCAATATTGATTAACGGACAGGCCAGAAACGGTGTAAGCTCAGGTCAGGCAATGAGCACTATGGAAAAAATCTCCGATCAGGTTCTGCCGAAAGACATGGGTTATGCATGGTCAGGTAGTTCTTTACAGGAAAAAGAATCAAGCGGACAAATTGGGCCTATTCTTGTAATGTCTCTGGTTTTCATATATCTGTTCCTTGTCGGTCTGTATGAAAGCTGGATGCTTCCGATTGCAGTACTTTTGATTTCTCCCGTTGCACTTGTTGGCGCATTATTCTTCCAGTATGTTTCAGGGTATTCGCTCGATATATATTCTCAAATCGGGCTTGTTATGTTAATAGGTTTATCTACCAAACAGGCAATTTTGATTATAGAATTTGCAAAAGATGCTCACCAGTCAGGAATGAGTATAGTTGATTCGGCTATGCAGGCTGCAAAATTAAGGTTCAGAGCCGTTATGATGACGAATATAGCTTTCATCTTAGGGCTTTTACCTCTTGTTTTTGCAAAGGGTGCAGGTGCTGCCAGCCGAAATTCCGTAGGGATGACAGTATTCGGCGGAATGATGGCGGTTGCATTTATAGGGACTTTTCTTGTTCCGGCATTTTTCGTTATGGTTGAAAACTTTAAAGCTTCTATATCTAAAAAAGCTAAAGAATTCAAAAAAAGGAATAGTTAAATGTTCAAAAAAATAATAATATTATGTTTAATATTGAATTTTACGGGACTGAATGCTTTTTCAGCAGACGATATAGGAAACAAAGTCAATGAAAAAGAATATCCGGCTGCTGATGCGGTTTTGCCTAAAAAAACGGGTGATGCTGACTTTGTCATAGAAGGTTCCGTAGAAAAAAATATTGACATGACGCTAGATAAATGTATTGAACTTGCTCTTGGAAACAATCCGCAGATTAATGCTGCATTCCATGATATTCTGGCTTCTGATTCAAGAATTAAACAGGTCTGGTCGAATTATTTCCCGCAGTTAAGCTGGCAGACTGGCTATACAAGAATACGTCAATTACAATTGTCTGATGTATTTAACAGAAATTTGACATTTAATTACTTCATTCTCGGTCAAATTACGCTCCAGCAAATGCTTTATGACTTCGGGGTAACACAAAATCAGGCAACTATCAAACGTTTGGATTATGAAGCATACAAGACAACACTCGGGGCGACCATTAACGATATTATATTTCAAACAAAAGATGCTTATTACAATCTCTTATATGCGTTTGAAAGCAAACGTGTGGCAGAAGATACCGTTAACAAATTTGAAATGTTTTACAATCAGGCAAAAGCATTTTATGAAATCGGAATGAACCCTAAAGTTGATGTTACAATTGCTGAAGTAAATTTAAGTAACGCTAAATTACAGCTTATTCAGGCTGATAATGCCGTAAATCTTGCGATTGCAAAACTTAATAATGTTATGGGCGTACCTTTTATCGATAAATACAATGTACAGGAAAGATTAAAATACGAACCTGTTGATATAACCTTTAACGGTGCTATAGAAATTGCAAGAGAAGCCCGTCCGGAATTGAAACTCGCGGAATTAAAAGTTGAAAGCGCCAATCAAACGCTTAAGCTGGTAAAAAAGTCATATTTCCCGACACTTTCGGTGGAAGGACAGTTTCAGGTCGGAGGTAAAAGCTGGGCTTCCAACTACGGTTATAATTTCGGCGGATATCTTAACTTTCCGACAGTTAACGGTATGCTGATAAAAAATGAAATACAGGAAGCAAGATACCTCTATGACAAGGAAATAGCCAATGCAAAAAATACTCAAAATCAGATATATCTTGAAATTCAGAATGCATATCTTCTTCTTGAAGAAAAGAAAAAACAGATGCCTGTTGCAATGCTCGGGGTAAAGCAGGCAAAAGAAAATTATGAATTATCATACGGACGTTACCGCGTAGGAGAAGCTGATCCGACAGAACTTAAAGATGCCCAGATAAACTACCAGCAGGCTCAGTTAAACTACTATAATGCGCTTTATCAGTACAATTCCGCTAAAGCATCTCTCGAAAAATCAATAGGTAAAAATTTGGTAGCAAATTCAAGCGATATAGTTGAATTAGGAAAATAATCTAGTCAAAATTAATCAGGTCTTTTAGCGAAACTTCTAAAGTATCGGCTATCAAAAATAACTTTCTTAAACTGATATATTCTTTGCCTGTCTCTATACACGCAAGGTGTTCACGTGAAAAATTTATCATTTCCGAAAATTCATTCTGCGATAATTTTTTCATTTTTCTGTATTTTTTTATATTTTGTCCCAGTTTTTCAAGCCTTGACATAAATTTATTTTGCATCAATAATACTAATAAATATGTAAGATGTTATCTTACAAAAATTGAGAAAGGAGATTTTATGAAACAAGGTTTTACGCTGGCGGAAGTTCTGATAACTCTCGGGATAATAGGCGTGGTTGCAGCTCTCACCCTGCCTCCACTTGTTCAGAACTACCGAGAACAAGCAGCAGTAACCAGAGTTAAAAAATTTTACAGCGTATTTTCGCAGGCTTATGCAATGGCTGTCCTGGAAAACGGTACTATGGATAACTGGGGTTTAAAAGATTCCGTAACCGAAGAAGACGAAGACGGAGTAAGAGTGCATACTGATGAAACACTTAAACAGTATGACAAATTTTTTAATATTATAGGAAAGTATCTGCAAAAAGCGGGTTATGAACCAATTCATAATACTGCCGGAAAAAATGGTTCTCAAAATAAAGGCTATATAATGTCTGATGGGACAGCAATTGTCGGAATGTGGCTTTTACCCTCACAATGTACAGAAGATAATCCTGACGCAAATTGCGGAAATCTATATGTGCATGTGGACAATAAGCCGACACATGACAAAAATGGGAACTGGAATCCTAATGTTTTTTGCTTTGGTTTTAATCCAAACAGAATTTACCCTCTAGGAACAAATAATTCTCAATTTAAAAATTATTGTTTAAACGGCAAAGGGTATCACTATTGTACCGGCTGGGTAATAATGAACGGTAATATGGACTATTTGCATTGTAATGATTTATCAATAAACGGAAAAACAAAATGCAGATAAATTTGTGTAATATTTCTTTACAAAACTAAAGACCAAAAAGCAATTTTTTTATTCTTATATACTTTATATATATGTAAGAAATATAAAGAGAGAGAATAAAATATGTTACCGACAACAAATGAGTTAAACAATAACACGGGAGGCAACGGGCAATTCGGCTCTTTGCTCAGAAGAAGAAATAAGAAAAATTCTTCAGGCGAATTTAATATAGAAGATTACAACTACCTTGCGCAGAAGGATAGAAGAATGCGTTTTAACAATTCAAAAGATCCGATTTATTACGTATTCGATGTCATAGAAAACAGACCGATAAAAACACT
>URXH01000076.1 GCA_900551675.1 uncultured bacterium | reverse complement strand
TAAACGCGCAGCGTTTACGTTAGCCGAAGTTTTGATTACCTTAGGAATTATAGGCATTGTTGCTGCTATGACTATGCCTGTTATTATACAAAATGCTAGAGGAAAAGTTTTACAAACGCAATTAAAAAAGGCATATTCTATTTTAAGTCAGACTACACAACAATTCATTAATGATGAACAACAAATCCCAAACCCGCAAAACTACTCGAACCCTGAAAGTGATTTTCTAAAGCCTTTATCTAAATATTTTAACGGCGGAACATATTGCTCGAAATCAGAATGTTCTGAATTATTTAATAAAATTGTAGCGACTTATAAAAATTACCCTAAAAATACCTTATTTAGCGGCACAGGCTCATTTGAAAACTGTCTTGATGACGGTTTTATTACAACTAATGACTCTATGCTGATAGTATTTGATCGTGGCACTTGCAAAAGCGACAGGTTTTTATTCACGGTGGACATAAACGGAGTTGATAAAGCTCCTAATGCACTTGGACATGATTTTTTCGTTTTTGAAGTAAATCCGGAAACAGGCTCAATTATCCCAAGCGGAGGTATTAATTCTGCATATACCGACCAGACTTGCAGGGTAAATGGACCACAATTTGACAACGAAGGTGTAGGTTGTACTGCAAAAGCGTTGCTGGATAATGATTATTTTAATAATCTGCCCTAAAACAGCCAAATTTGTTGTATAATTTTAGTATGCTTCAACGTTTAACAGGCTTGCTTGACTGGATATATAAAAAGAAATGCTACTTTTGCAGAAGTTCAAAAGAAGCTGTCAAAATGTGTTCAAATTGCTATGAGCAATTGGATTTTCTTCCATTGAAAATTAACCGCATTGTTGAAGGTAAAAAGGTTTACTGTGCGGGAATTTATTCCAAAAATTTTCAAAAACTTATCAGAGGTTTAAAATACCACAATCAAAAAGATTTAGCCTACTATCTTGCGAAATTTATGGCAGAATATTTTTCAAAAATTACTGACAGGAAAGATTTTGAGGTTGTCCCGGTGCCTATTTTTCCCAAACGTGAGAAAAAAAGAAAATATAATCACATGAATCTTACAGGTGAAGAATTCTGCAGAATCACATCCAGCACACTTAATACTGAACTGATAAAAAGAATCAAGGATACAAAGCCGCAATACAAGCTAAAACGAAATGAGCGGATGAAAAATCTTGAAAATGCATTTGAAGTTGACAAAACAAAATATCATGGAAAGACACTGCTTTTAATAGATGATATCTGCACAACAGGCTCAACTTTTGAAGCAATGATTAAAGAGTTGAAAAGAAACGGCATTGATGATATTATATGCTTTGCCGCAACACCCCCGTTAGAAGAATAAATACAGATGATATTAAGCGAATTTTCCAAATATTTACAAAGCAGAAATAACGACATAACATCGGGCCAATCCACAGGAACACAAATCCTCTGTGATTGGATAAAACTTGTAATTTACAAAAATCCTAAAAATAATGTTGATAAAATTGTCCATAGAGAAATTATGCTTGCCGAAAACAAATCCGGAGATTTTCTGATTGTCGGCAAATCAGAAAGCGGAAGAGTTCTTGTAAATGCGTTATATAATTATGCATTAAGCTATGAGCATTATATAATGAGCAAATGGCTTGAGGATAAAAAACCTGAAGATTTCAATAACTAAAAATAATAATTACCCTGTAGGAGAATTTCTTTTTTATTTTTAAGAAAATACAATAATCTTAAATAAAAAAGGAGTTCAAATAATATGACAAATGCTATTTTTCAAACACCTGTCTGCAAACTCAAAGAATTAAACAATCTGTTTATAGAATTAACTTCAAAAAATTGCAACCAGCACTGCAGACACTGCTACATAGATTTCCCGCTCAGCAAAAATATCAAAGATTTTATATCTGTAGAAACAATAAAAAATGCCATAACAGATACAAAAGCTGAAAATATTGAATGCATCTACCTTACAGGTGCAGAACCTATGACGCATCCTGATTTTAACGCAATTTTGAGACTTTGTCTTAAACGTTCAAATGTATGCATTTTTACAAACGGAACATTTATTAATGAAAAAAAAGTCCGCTTTTTAAAAAGGGTTGAAGATGAAAGCTCTTTTGAAATAATTTTTAAACTCAGCATAGATCATTACGATGAAGTCAAAAATGATGATATAAGAGGACGCGGCTCATACAGGCAGACAGTTCATGCATTAAAAAGTCTTGTAAAATACGGATTTAACCCTATATTGTGTATTACAAATTATTATAATGAAGACAGAAATATACTTTTAAACGAATTCAAAAAAATTTGTACTAAAGCAGGTTTTGAGGCATCTGACAGCAACTTTACAATAAATCTTTATCACAACAAAAATCAAAAACCAAAAGAATTACCTGAATTTTCATGGGAAAGTCTGGACTGTGAATATGGAAGAATTCTTA
Organism: uncultured bacterium; assembly: GCA_900551675.1. GTDB lineage: Bacteria > Cyanobacteriota > Vampirovibrionia > Gastranaerophilales > Gastranaerophilaceae > Stercorousia. Next base: position 6,289 of record URXH01000076.1, on the reverse strand, counting down.
CTGCAAAAGGAGTTTACACATGTCCGTTTCTCGCAAACGACAGCAGGGGCAGGTGCGGTTCAGAATTTAAAGATTTTGCACGGCATAATACGCTCGAAACACCATATTGTGCGACATGCATAGAGAATAAAGAAAAATTATTCGGAATTAATTATCAACTTTTTGAATAACAGTATTATTCAGTAGCTTCAGGGGAAACACCCCCGTTGCTGGCAGGCTGAGGAGAAGGGACTTTACCGTCATTTCCCTCAGAATCAGAAGCCTGAGCTTTGGCCGCAGCATCAGCTGCTTCTCGTTCTTTTGCCGCAGTAGCTTCATCCTTTTGAGCATAAAGCTTAATTTCAACGCTTACAAGTAAAATCCGCTTATTTTTATCATAAGGAGTAATCTCAATTTTTACAATATCAAGGAAATGTTCATGCTTATACAATTCTCTTAAAAAACTGGCAAAACTGGCATAATTCGCAACCATATCTGCTGTTATACGGCATACATGATATTTAAAAGGAACATTTTTTACAAAATTGTCATCTTTAGGATCATAATCGTAGTTTACGGAACGGACTTTTATTTTATTGTCTCTCATTAACTGCAGGATTTCCCCGAATTCATCGGAAATAGCTGCTTCGGAATCAAGTCCTTCAGTAATTGGTTTAAAGAAAAATTTTGGAACATCTTCCTGTTCAGCTTCCTTGCGCAATGCATCAGCTTTTAAATCTGCAAGTTTTCTTTCAGCATCTGCAAGAGATGCAGACTGAGTTTTATGTTCTTCTTGAATCTGCATAATTCTCTGAACTTCAGGAACGGTTTTTACGATCATCGCAATTACCGCAATAAGCGCAATAACCAGTATCCCTATAGCTATTTGAAATTTCTTTAAATATATGCTGTATTTGTCCACTTTTTACTCTCCCGGATGTATTTTTTCTTAAAAATTAAAATCAATTTACTTCTTGTCATCTTTTTTACTGTCCGAAGCCTGCTTTAATTTCTCTGCAAGAGCTTTTTCGATATTATTGATTTCAGAATTAGACATATTTGTAATTTCAAACTCATAATCAGAAGGCTGATTTGGATCAATAGTAACAGCATCTTCTACAGAATCATTTTTCATTTGAAGTTTATGCAGCCTAAGCTGTGTACTTATTAAAGAATCTTTCATATTTTTATAGAAAAGATAAACATCTTCTACATTATCAGATTCTCCTTTAATATTAAATTTTCCATCGCCTTTTGCAGTAAAATAAGTCAACCATACTTTTTTAGGAACAGATTCACCTAAAGCCGTATACCCCATAAGTTTTGAACGATTATTGGTCATAACTTTTTTAATTTCTGCATTTACATCAAAGTCATTTTCTTTATTTTGCTCTTCTTGAATTCTTTTGATTTCGGCATTTGTCTGTTCAAGACGGGAATTTACATCATCCAGCTGCGCCTGCTTCTGGTTGGCAATCATAGGAATTCCTATAAAAGCCCCAAGTACCGGGACAACAGCAACTATAGCAATTAACAGCGCAACATTTCTTGCGGCATTAGGAGAAATATCAAATTCTGAAGACCCAAGAACTACATGAATTGGCTCATTAGGATCTTCTTTTAAAGTTTCTCCACCAGTTCCTGCTACCATAAAATTAAATTTGACAGGCATCGAAACAGCATTTCCAGAAGCAATACCTATTGCTTCAAGAGATATTTTATGTGCTGTGTCTTCAATAACTTCTAAACTTACAGGCAAAACATCCTGTTTCTTAAAACTGTTATTTTCTAAGAAATTAACTATACTATCTGTTTGAAGGCGTTTTGCCAGCAGTTCTGCACTTACCATATCAGTTTCAGAAACTATATACAGATAATTTGCAGGATAACTCATTAAAGTAATCTGTGCTGATGCATTGATTGCATTATAAATTTCATCACCTTCAAAAGACTTAATAGCCAGAGGCTCATCATAAAAATCAACAATATTTTTTCCTATAAGAGAACAAATAGAATAACCGCTCGGTGTTATAAGCATTAGGTTCCATGACACATTATCTTTCATTTGCTGTTCTGCCAGCCCTGAAAATGCCATTGCTTTTAAGATTGATGTAAGTGAGATTTCAACACCTGCAAGAGTTATTCCAAGTTCAGCTAATGCGTTTTTAATATCATCAATTACACTTTTCTGCACTGCAGAATAAAAAAGTTTTCTTGAATCTCCAGACTGCATAGAGTTAGAATCACACCAGCTTACGACAGGCTCATAGCGTTTAAAAATATATGATTGCTCAACTTCCGACGTTAAGGCTTCTTGTATTGCATCATCTGCAAGCAAAAGAGGTAAATCTTTGCTGCCAAATAAAACCATAGGAAGGTTAAGCACAACACTACAATTAGGATTAATCTTTAGTTCTTCAAAAAGCTCGGTTACAGCGTTTTTGAATGCTTCTATATCCGCAATTTCTCTTAATGATTCATTGTATTCGAGAGGGCGGTATGAATAATTTTTTACTGTACGACTTTGTATATCAAGCTGAATTAGTTCTAAACCTACACCAGGAGTAACTGAAAGATAAACAGTATCTTTACTGCCAACACCTAATTGAGATAAAATATTTTTTAAATCCATAACTATATCTTTTTCTTATACTTATTTGCTCACTTACATTTTTATTATACAATATATTTTATAAAGTTTGCAAATTTAACATAAATTTACACTAAACGGAGGACGAGCTGTAAATGAATTACTTAACCGAAATAAACAGGCTTAAAAAAGAAAAAAACGCTGTTATACTCGCTCATTGCTACCAGAATGTTGAAGTTGATGAAGTTGCCGATTATGTCGGAGATTCGCTTTATTTAAGCCGCATGGCGTCAAAAACCGATGCTGATATTATTATATTTGCAGGAGTTTATTTTATGGCTCAAACAGCAAAAATACTTAATCCGTCTAAAAAAGTTATTTTGCCTGATATAAATGCCGGATGCGATATGGCCGATATGATTAATCTTAAACAATTAAGAGAATTTAAGACCCAAAATCCTGAAATTCCCGTCGTCTGCTATATAAATTCAACAGCTGAGGTGAAATCCGAATGCGACATCTGCTGCACCAGCTCAAATGCAGTCCAAATTGTTGACAGCCTGAACGCAGAAAAAGTTTTATTTCTCCCGGATAAAAACCTTGGCAGATGGGTTGAAAAACAGCTCAAAAATGTAGAAGTCATAACTTATGACGGTTATTGCCCTATACATAATAATTATTCTCCGGACAGTATAGAAAAAACTAAAAATAAATATCCTAAAGCATTAGTTCTTGCACACCCTGAATGTAGAGAAGAATTTCTTGATAAAGCTGACTATGTAGGCAGCACAACAGGAATTATGAACTATGTAAAAAACAGTCCTGAAAAAGAGTTTATTATTGCAACAGAAAGCGGAGTTATTGAAAGACTGCAAAGAGATTACCCGCAAAAGCTTTTCCGTAATATTGACGACAAACCTGCAGTATGCAAAAGTATGAAGCTGATTAATATTGCGGAAATATATAACGCTTTAAAAAACGAAACTCCGGAAATACATGTTGATAAAGAAATTGCAGAAAAAGCACTTAAATGTATACAAAGAATGCTTGATGTGTCATCAGCAGGAGTAAAATAATGCAGGGAAATATAATTTTCGGAAAAAATTCAGTATTAGAAGCTTTAATCTCCGGCGACAGAGAAATAAATAAAATACTTATTTCAAAAAATATCCATAGTGATTCCAAATTAAATAAAATTAAGGAGCTTGCAAAAGAAAACGGAATTGTTTTCCAATTTGTGGCAAAAGAAAAATTCCTGCCATACGCTGAATTCAATCATCAAGGAGTAATTGCCCAAATTTCTCCGATAAAATATATGAATCTGGATGAATTTTTAGAAGAAAAGCATGAAAATTCATCACTTGTAATCCTTGACGGGGTAGAAGATTCGCACAATCTCGGAGCAATAATCAGAACCTGCGTCTGCGCAGGAGTATCAGGCATAATTATACCTTCAAGGCGAAATGTACAGGTTAATGCTACAGTTGAAAAAACAAGTGCCGGCGCAATTAATCATATCCCTATTATAAAAGTAAACAGTCTTGTGAATGCTGTTCAAAAATTAAAAAATTCCGACTGGTGGGTAGTTGCAGCAGACGCAAATGCAAAAGATAATTATTTTGATGTTGACTATAAAAATATGAATTTTGCACTCATTATGGGAGCCGAACACGCAGGAGTGTCAAAATCACTTCTCAAAGCATCGGACTTTATTGTAAAAATTCCTATGCTGAAAGAATTTAATTCCTTGAATGTTTCAAATGCCTTGAGTGCAATCATTTTTGAAACTGTTAGACAAAAATTGAAAAATTAATTATAATAGATTTGTAAAAGTCTGAATACAAATTATCAGACGGCTACATTCGCACTACAGGAGAGAGAGATGAAAAAAGAACTAGAAAAATACGGCATATTAACAGATGATATTTCTGATGAAGATGTAAATTTTCATGAACTTGAAATCCCCGAAGATGACGAAGACGTATTGGAATCAGTCGAAGATCCTAAAGTTCAAGAAAATCTCTCAACCGTAAACTCTGATGACGGAGTAAGAATTTACCTCCAGCAGATAGGTAAAATTCCTCTTCTGTCCGCGGAACAGGAACATGAACTTGCGAAAAAAATATTCGAAGACCATGACGATTTTTCCAAAAACCTTCTTGTAAACGCGAATTTAAGACTTGTGGTAAGCATTGCAAAAAAATACATAGGCAGAGGTCTTTCATTTCTTGACTTAATTCAGGAAGGAAATATGGGCTTGATGAAAGCTGCCGGCAGATTTGATTACACAAAGGGCTACAAATTTTCAACTTATGCGACATGGTGGATACAACAGTCCATAAGCCGCGCAATTGCCGATAAGGCAAGGATTATAAGACTTCCAATACACATGATAGAATCTCTCGGGAAAATCCGCCGTGCAACAATCGATTTAACAACAGAATTAGGTCATACACCAACCAAACAAGAAATAGCCTACCGGCTCGGAGTCCCTGTAAATAAACTTACTCAGATAATAAAATCTGCACAATCCACAATAAGTATGGAAACTCCGGCAAACTCCTCGGAAGATTCTTCTAAAATTGCAGATTTCATAGTTGATGAAGCATCAATTACTCCTGACAGCAGAGTTTCTCAGGAAAACTTGTTCGATGACATAAGAAAAATGCTAAACCAATTAAGCCCGAAAGAACGGGACGTTTTAATTTTACGTTACGGGCTTGACAGTAACGGAACTAAAAAAACACTTGATGAAATAGGCTCTCAATACGGTGTATCAAGAGAACGAATTAGACAAATCGAAAACAGGGCCATTGCAAAACTAAAAAAACTCTGTAAAAATAAAAAACTTGCAGTCGGTTTGAAAAACTATTTTGGAGAATAAAAAGGAGATTTAAAAAATCTCCTTTTTGTTTAAGGCAGACACTCCCAGTATGTCTTGGAATTGTCATCAGGACAAAGATTTTTTACAGCATAAGGAGTACAGCCAAACCCGTTTGATAATTTTGTACTTGTCCTGCTGCATTCTTTTGAACTTTCATAATAAACATCATCATCAGGAGAAAAAGAATTACCTTCATCATCTGTCTTATGGGCTAATTCTCCGGTAAGAGCCTCAAGTCGGGGGGAATAAGTAGATTTTATAACAAATATAAAAATATCATGTCCGTATGCATTAGGGCCTTTTGTCGGGCCGTTTGTATCTACTGTAAAATACCATCCGCCTGAATTTTTCATTCCTCCTACAGCACTACCGTCTGCCAGTATATGAGTAATATAGCCTTGTGATTGAGTTGGAGTTGCACCTTTAATAGGCTTTTTGGTATATCCTTTTATATTAACTTTTGTCTGATAGTAATTATTTGGTAAAACTTTAATAGTACTTAGTTTATTATAGACACTGACATAAAACTCATTATCCTTATAAGCAATAAAATCCTTTTCCATATTTGGCACGCCATCTTCAGCAATTGTTAAATTAACGGCATTATAAAGGTTTGCGTAACTTTTTTTAAAAGCTGTCTCAAGTACTTTTCTCTGATGATTTGCGATAAGAGACGGCATCGTCATAGCTGCAACCACTCCGATAATACCTAAAGTTATCAAGACCTCAGCCAAGGTAAACGCTGCTTTTTTGTGAAGTGAATAAGAGAATAGGTTAATAAGTGAATAAGTTCGTTTCGGCAGCGTAGCCGCTGCACCCGCAACTTGAGTTTTGCA
>URXH01000075.1 GCA_900551675.1 uncultured bacterium | reverse complement strand
ACCGTAACTCAGTTAAAGAAAGTATATTCGGAATTATCACAGGCAGCAGAAATGGCGAAGCTCGAATATGGTGATATGTCTTTATGGGATTACTCTTTAAGCGGTAGTGATTTTTTCAATAAATATTTAGCTTCTTATATAAAAATTTCTAAAATTAAAGTTGGTGATCTTAGTAAACAGGGGATAGTTTATTATAATACATCTGGAGCTATAGAGACGTCGTTTACAACTTTTTATGATGATGCAGATGTAATAACTTTGCCATCGGGAGCTCAGATTTTTATTGCTAATGCCAGGCGTGTTTCTGTTCAAGATAGATCAGGTTTTCTTGTTGACCTGAATGGTTTTAAACGGCCGAATAAATTAGGGAGGGATTTGTTTGTTTTTTCTGTTGCTAAAAATGGAGTTTTGCCGTTTTCTAACGATGATAGGGAAATATTAGATATTGTGCGTTCAAGAGATGAATTCAGGGACGGTCCCAGTGCTGACAATTATCAGTGTAACAGGCAAGGACGCGGTATGTGGTGTGCAGCTTTGATAATGGCTGACGGCTGGCAAATCAGGGATGATTATCCGTGGTAAAAAATAAAGACCGGAAATAACCGGTCTTTTTACATATAAACTCTCTAATCTTTTTTAAACAATAAGCACTATTTCAGTGCATGCAGTCGTGCCTGAATGCCTGCATCCGCATTAATCATTTTTGCGGACATTAACGCCAGATGACGGCGTTTTCTCGCTCCTCTTAATATAAATTCCACACTGTCGCATACATTACACGAAGGTGATACTATCTTTTTTAACATATCTGATTATCTCCATTATTTTTTGATTACATTTTTTATATCGGGTAAAAAATTCAAAATCTTTAATATTTTGAGATATCTGTAAATATTTTGTAACATTATTTATATTTAAGGCAATTTATATTAATTTTTAACTTTATATTTGTATATAAGAATTAGTGTAGAAAGGTTTTTATATGGATAAAATCAGCCCTGTCAGTACAAATTTACTTTACGCTTATAAATCTCAGGTAAATACTCCTGCTGAAAACAAAAATAACTCAAATACAGTAACAATAGCTCCTGATATTGTAAAAAAAGAAACCGCAGATGCCGCAAAGGCTTATGCAATTGTTGCCCCTCCGCAAAAAACAGTGCCCGAAAAGAAAAGTATAGATGAATTGAAAGCTGATTTAACGGCGCAAGGAAAAGTTGAAGGCAAGGATTTTACTGTTCGTAAAGATGAAAGAGATTCTCAATTAAACATTATTGAAAACGGGAAAACCGTAAAAGTTTACAGATTTATGAATAATGGGGAAAAGAACGAGGATTTCGACGCAATTCAGGAATTTTCATATCCGCCTGACAGTTCAAAAGGTTTAAAATCAATAGAAACAACATACGGAGCAGATGGTGATTTTCATTTCAGAACAAGCAGATATGAAAAGGATAAATCTCCTTACAAAGATGATATTGTAAACTATGAAACGCAACCTTATGAATTAGAAGAAAAACTAAAAGCGGATGGAATTAAATTTTCGCGTGATACTGCTTATGCAGATTTAGGATATACTGTTAAAATTACGGCATTTGACCCTAAAAAAGATGAAATAACAAGATATGAATTTTCATACCCGAATGATAGTGATAAAGCAAATGCAGTAAGCAAATGTATTATAGATAAAAATGGATCTTTAGCTGCTGAAATTATGTTTAGAGAAGATGAAACAAATTACACTGACTTCCATGATAATTAAATCCGGGTATATCCAAAATAATGGCGGACAGGGTTTGAAATCTAAACATAATAAAAAAGAACCCTTTAAAGGGTTCTTTTTTAAAGCTTTTGTTTGTTACACCGCGTAAACGCTAACCTGTTTTCGGTCGCGTCTGTGCGCTTCAAATTTCACCTGACCGTCAATTAAAGCATACAATGTATCATCAGAGCCAATGCCTACATTGTTGCCGGGATGAACTTTTGTTCCTCTTTGACGAACAAGGATATTTCCGGCTTTAACGATTTCACCGCCGAATTTTTTAACGCCTAATCGCTTCGCTTCCGAATCACGTCCGTTACGGGTTGATCCCATACCTTTCTTATGTGCCATAATTTATTTCTCCTTATGTACTACGTACGTAGCCGTAACTTGCAGTTAATTGAAGTGCCGCCTCTGTACGATTTTTTTTGTATTACTTTCCCGATAGTTTTATTATCGGCTTTGATTGATTAATGCACTGTTTTATGCTTCTTCAGTTGTTTCAGCGGCTTTTTTCTGAGCAGATGTTCTGATTTTAGAAATCATTACTCTTGTGAAGCCCTGTCTGTGTCCTTGTTTTTTTCTGTAACCTTTTTTAGGTCTTTGTTTGTAAACAATTATTTTCTTTTCTTTGTCATGTTTAACGATAGTACCTTCTGCAGAAGCGCCTGCAACGTAAGGCTGTCCTACTTTAGATTTTTTACCGTTTACGATCATAACGACTTTATCAAAAACTACTTTTGAATCTTTTTCGCCGTCTAATAATTCAACATCAAGGTATCTTCCTTCTTCTACCTGATACTGTTTCCCGCCTGTTTCTACAATTGCGTACATTTTCTTTTCCTTTCTTGGGTTTCGTTTTTTCGACATAGCTTACGGGATTGCATATACCGCCTTTTAACGGTTAAGGTCAAGTTTTGAAACATTTTTTATTACCGGCTTAATATTTTAATGCACTCGGGTAAATTTGTTTTATTTTATATGTTTCAGAATGTCTTGTCCCTCGCATCTGGTTTGCTTTATAAGCTTTCGAAAAATTGTCAACGAGTTACCGCATACTAATACATCCATTATTATCACCTGCTCAAAACCCCTTGTCAAGCACTATTAACATTTATTAACTTTACGTTCTTGCGTGTTTGTTTGCGGTAAAATTATTTTAGCGAGGGAGAGATGAAATTTACTGTTGAAGAATTGAAAAAAGCTACAAATGCCGAAATTAAAGGAAACTTGGAAGGGAATTTCGAAATTTCCACTGATACAAGAACAATTAAAAAGGGTGATTTGTATTTGCCTTTAAAGGGTGCAAATTTTGACGGGGAAAGTTTTTGTGATAAAGCAATGGGAGCAGGAGCTGCAGGGTGTTTCTGTTCAAAAGATTGCTGTGCTGAGTTCAGTTTAAAAGTCCCTGATACATTAAAAGCTTATCTGCAGATTGCAAATTTTGCCAGAAAAAAATATAACCCTATAGTTGTTGCTATTACGGGAAGTTCCGGTAAAACTACAACAAAAGAGATGGTTTATTCTGTTTTGTCAGAGAAATTCAAAACTCACAAAACTTTTTCGAACCATAACAACGAAATCGGGTTTTGTCAAACAGTTCTTTCAATGCCTGAGGATACTGATGTGTTGATTATTGAAATGGGTATGCGCGGATTTGGCGAAATTGAGCTTATTACAAAATATGCAGAACCTGATTTTGCGATTATTACAAATGCTGGTTCGGCTCATATAGGACGTCTGGGGAGTCTTGACAATATTGCAAAAGCTAAATGCGAAATTACAAAATATTTAAAAAATACTCTTATTGCACAGAATAATGAAAGGATTAAAAAATTTGCAGATTTTGAGGGTGAAAAGATTTTTTATTCAATAAATGATACGAAAATTCTGGAAAAACGCAAAGGGTATTCTAAATTTCGCTATAAGGGCGATGAATATGAACTAAATGTTGAAGGTGATTACAATATTGAAAATTCTCTGTCTGCGATTGAACTAGGCTTTAAGCTAGGTATGTCTTATGAAGAGATTAGGCTGGGGCTGGCAAAATACCATCAGATAGAAAAACGCTGGGAAATTCAAGAAGTTGACGGATATAAAATTATAAATGACAGTTATAATGCAAATCCTGAATCCATGAAAGCATCTGTTTCAACATTTTTGGAATTGTATGAAAATCCTGTTGTAATTCTCGGTGATATGGGAGAGCTGGGTGAGAAAGAAGTTGAGTTTCACCGCGAAACAGGTGAGTTTATCGGGAAGAAGTTTCAGGGTAAGCAGGCTGTATTCCTTACAGTCGGAAAGCTTGCAAAGTATATTGGCGATGAATTAGCAAAGTGTGGATTTGATGTAAAACATTTTGACAGCAATCTTGAAACATCTCGTTACATTCTTGATAATTTGCATGCGGGTATTACAATATTCTTAAAGGCTTCCAGAGCTATGAAGTTTGAAGAGATAATAGAGAATTTAAAAAAATAATGAAAGGGTATAAAACGGGAGCAAGCGTATAATGATGTATCAAGATAATAGTTAAAAAGAGTTATAGCGCAGCGACTGACGAAAATAGACAAAAATTAAATGGAAATTTACGGAAAGGGTAAAAAAAATGATAATGCTGGCAGTTGCATTTTTACTGGGAATGATATTGTGTTTGCTTTTTGGCGTTCCTTATATAGATTTTTTGAGAAAGCACATGATTGGGCAGTATGTCAAAGACTGTGCGCCGGAAGCTCATGCTAAAAAACAGGGTACACCTACAACAGGTGGTATTTTTATAATTCTTGCAATAATTCTGGGTGCTATTATCACTCTTGCTATGGCGCAGAGGCTTTCGACAGAAGCTTTTATTATTCTTTTAACCCTTTTATTTTATATGTTTGCAGGATTTCAAGATGATTATATAAAGTTAAAAGGCAAAGGTAATGACGGATTAACCCCTCGAGGAAAGCTTTTACGGCAGATAGCAATTGCAATGCTTCCAACTCTTTATCTTATGATGACAAAGTCTAATGCCGGAGATGTTCAAATCGGTCATTATGTGTTGCATCTGGGGTGGTTTTATCCTGTTTTTTCAGTATTTGTTATTACGGGAGCTTCTAATGCTTATAATTTGACTGACGGACTTGACGGGCTTGCCGCATCAACAGGCATTTTTTCATTTGCAGCGTGTGCTTTGATTTGTTTATTTTCCGGATACCCTGAAGCCGCAATTATTTCTGCGGCTGTCGCAGGAGCATTAGCAGGATTTTTAAAATACAATAAGCCAAAAGCTCAGGTATTTATGGGAGATACGGGCTCGCTTGCAATCGGCGGACTTCTGGGAACAGTTGCGGTATTAGGTAAGTTTGAAATTCTTTTGATACTTATTGCCGGTGTTTTTGTGATGGAAACTTTGTCTGTTATAATTCAGGTAACAAGTTTTAAAACAACAGGTAAAAGAGTTTTCAAAATGGCACCGATACATCACCATTTTGAATTATGCGATTGGAGTGAAAAGAAAATTGTATGTGTATTTGCACTTGTTTCTGCAATTCTTTCCGCTTCAGCGCTTATTTTGTATATTTTATTTAATAGAGGAATAATTTAGATGAAATCATTGTTACCGAATGTAAAATTAGCTGACAAAAAAGTTCTGGTTCTCGGTTTATCCAAAAGCGGAATTTCTGCTGCCAAATACTTAAATAAGGCAGGAGCAGATGTTTATATAACTGAATTTCGCGTTGAAAAGCCAGAAGATGCACAAATTTTAAAAGAGCTTAGAGAAACAGGGATTAAAATTGAAATGGGCGGGCACAGCGATGAATTTATAAATGATTCTTATATTGCTGTAACATCGCCCGGGATTCCTCCGCATTCACAGATAATGCAGAAATTAAAAGAAAATAAAATAAAGGTAATATCTGAAATAGAGCTTGCAGCATCGCAGTCCGGTGTACCGTTTATTGCAATAACGGGAACTAACGGAAAAACTACGACAACAGCTTTGACAGCTCATATACTTTCAAGCGAATATAAAGCAGAGCCATGCGGAAATTACGGAGTTCCGCCGTGCGATCTGCTTGATAAAGATATTGATTTTATGGTGTGTGAATGCAGTTCTTTCCAATTGGAATACAGTAATTCATTCCAGCCTCAGATTTCTGTTTTTACAAACTTTACGCCCGATCATATTGACTGGCATGGAGGATTGGAAAATTACTTTAAAGCAAAGGCTAAAATTTTTAAAGGTCCTCAGGCGCCGCAGTTTTCTGTGCTGAATGCAAAAGATGAAAAACTGCTTGAATTTTCAAAAGAATGCGGCGGGACGGTATTCCTTTTTGACCGAGATATTGGTGAAAACTGCTCTTATATAAAAGATGATGCAATTTATTTTAAACGAAATGGCAGAGAAGAAAAAATTATTACTCTGGATGAATGTCCTCTTATCGGTAGCCATAATTATCAGAATGTTATGTGCGCTGTTATTGCCGCCAAAATTGAGGGTATTTCAAATGAAGATATAAAATCATCAATTATGTCGTTTAAAGTTCCCGAGCACAGGCTTGAAAGATTTGCACAAAGCGGTAAAACTGTTTTTTATAATGACTCAAAGGCAACAAATCCTGAGGCAAGCCTTGTCGCAATTAATTCATTTAATAACTGTGATGTAGTATTAATTGCCGGAGGACGTGATAAAAATACTGATTTAACCGAGTTTTGCGATGCAGTAAAAAAGCATATCAAGACAGTAATTTTGATAGGAGAGGCTGCTGACAGATTTGAAGAAAATTTAAGAAAAAGCGGGTTTGATAATATTTTAAGGGAAGACACAATGCAGTCTGCAATTGATAAAGCAATTGAATTAAATGCTGATGTTGTTTTATTATCGCCTGCCTGTGCAAGTTTTGATATGTTCAGCGGATATGAGGAAAGAGGAAAGGTATTTAAGGAATATGTCTTATCAAAGATCAACAAGGCGTGAACCGCGGGATAGACGCAGTGAACAGCCGATTCAAAGTATTATAATATCATCTCCTGACAAGACATTGCTGATTGTCGTAGCTTTCCTTGTAATTATCGGATTTCTTGCGATATTTTCGGCAACTGCGCCCAAATGTCTTGATGAGGGCGGAAATCCCGCTCAGTTTTTGATAAAACAGTTAATTTGTTTTGTTGTCGGATTTTTCGGCTTAAAGTTTTTTATGAACTATGATTATAAAAAACTTGCAGACTGGAATGTTATTATTATGGCATCAATTTTGATTGCTTTGTTCTTAGTTGATTTTACGCCTCTTGGTGTTGTTGTAAACGGTGCAAAAAGATGGATAAATATTGCGGGGTTTCAATTGCAACCTTCAGAATTTGCAAAGCCTGCTGTTGTTCTTTTGCTTGCAAATGCTTTTAGAAAAGATGCAAATTTATTTGATCAGAATAAATGGGTGTGGGCCTTTTTTCCCATAATTGCGATGGCAGGATTAATTTTTATACAGCCAAACCTGTCTATGGTAATTCTTCTCGGGATGACGACCGTTGTAATGTATATGGCGGCAGGCGGGTCAATGAAGCTTTTCTTAAGCTGTGTCGGAGCGATGGTTATGGCGCTTGTTGTAGGACTTACAACTATTATTAAACCTTATCAGCTCCAGCGTATCAAAACATGGCGTCATCCGGAGCTTGATCCTTTAGGTGCTGGGTACAATATTATTCAATCTCTTATAGCATTTGCATCAGGAGGATTCAGCGGAGTCGGATACGGGGGGTCTATTCAGAAACTTTCTTATCTGCCTGAATGCCATACCGATTTTATTTTTGCAATTATCGCGGAAGAATTAGGTTTTGTGGGCTGCGTGCTTGTAATCGGTTTATTCTTTACTTTTATGCAGAGAGGTTTTGTAATTGCCGCGCGATGTCCTGATATTTACGGCAAGCTTCTTGCGGTGGGAATTACTTTTTCCATTACGTTTCAGGCGTTTATGAATATGAGTGTTGCAAGTTCATTCCTTCCGACAACAGGTGTGCCGCTTCCTTTCATAAGCTACGGCGGATCATCTTTGATTGTATCCCTGATTATGGTTGGAATACTTTTAAATATTTCTAAAAAAAGAATAAAAAAGATAAGGAACAGATTTTAAATGAGCAGATTTTTTATAACAGGAGGCGGAACAGGCGGACATATTTATCCTGCAATCGCAGTTGCAGAGGCTCTAAAAGGCGAAGAAATTTTGTATGTCGGGAATCCCGAAAATCTGGAATATGACATTATTGCTCAAAAAGGATATAAGTTTTTGGGTGTAAATGTTCACGGTATGCCGCGTCATGCAAATTTTGATTTTATCAAATGGTTGCTTCTGCTCGGGATTGCTGTTTTAAAATGCTGTTATTATATTAGAAAATATAAACCTGATGCAGTTTTTGGCACGGGCGGTTATGTTTCCGCACCGGCTTTAATGGCAGCGAAATTAATGCATGTTCCTTATATGATGCATGATTGTGATGCACAGCCCGGACTTGTTACAAGAAAACTTTCATCAGGTGCAAAATGTGTTTCGGTTGCATTTGACAGCGCCTGTAAATTTTTGAAGAATAAAAATTGTTATGTTAACGGCAACCCTATTCGTTCAGCTTTTAAAACTCTGTCAAAAGAAGATGCAAGAAAAAATATGGGGTTAGAAAATAAATTAACCATTTGTATAATGGGTGGCTCTCAGGGGGCACGTTCAATAAATGATGCTTCTGTCGAGGTTTTAAAATCTTTTTCAAAAGATTTTGATCTGCAGATAATTTTTCAGACCGGTAAAAAGAATTATGAAAGAGTAATTGAACAGCTTGTAGTTATTTATCCTGAATATGAGAATGATAAAAATCTTGTTGTAAAGCCTTATTTTGACGATATGGTTACTGTTTTGAAGGCATCAGATATTGCAGTTTCCCGTTCGGGCTCTTTAAGTATTTCTGAAATCTGCGCATCAGGAATTGCTCCGATATTTGTACCTTACCCTTATGCAGCAGCAGATCATCAGCGTAAAAACGCAAAATTTATGGTCGAAAAAAACGCCGGAATTTACATTGAAGATAATGAAATTAATGAAAAATTATTATACGAAACCGTGAATGCATTAATAAATGACAAAGAACGTTTACAAGAGCTTCAGCGAAATTCTCTTACGCTTGCCAAATTTGATGGTACGGAAAAAATTGTTGAACAGTTGAAAGAAATAATAAAATAGTTTATAATAATAAATATACGAAAAATTTTATAAGGAGATAGAGTATGGAAAGAATTGATATTTGCGGATTACAGTCTATCGGGGGGGGGGGGCTCTAAGCTTTTTACT
>URXH01000074.1 GCA_900551675.1 uncultured bacterium | reverse complement strand
TACAAAATATCTATATGTATGCCATGCAGAAATGAATGCAATATTAAATTATAGAGGAAGTAGAAAAGACTTAGAAGGTGCTAAAATTTATGTGGATTTATTTCCATGTAACGAATGTGCAAAAATGATAATTCAATCTGGAATTAAAGAAGTAATATATTTATCTGATAAATATGCAAATTCCGAAAATAACATAGCATCTAGAAAATTGTTAGATACTTGTAAAGTAACCTATAAAAAAATGCATATAGATGATGAAATGAAGAATATTGAAATTAAGCTATAATAATTAAAAATAGCCTCCGACATATTAAAAAACACCATAATAAAACTGGAAAACATTGCTATTAAATGAAAAGTATGATATAATTGCAAAAGCAAAATATAACGTGAAGGAGCTGTATTAATAGAATATGGAAGAAAAGGCACAATTTGGAATTGGATTTGTGTCAGGCAGACCGAATGTTTGCGCTGTTATAAACAACACATATAAGCATTTATTAAATCAAACTAAAAAGTTTGATAGAGAGGTTGAGTTAACGATATTCATATTGTATGATTTAAGTTACCAAAAAGAATCTAGAGAAGAAGATTTTTATAAAATATTACCAGAGGTACATAAAGATATAAAAATTGTTCATATTACTCCCCAATTAATAGAGGAGCAAAAATCAGGATTAGTTAAAGAGAAAATAATAACTATGGACGAAGCCAATTTATTCTTCGGCTATGGCTATGCAAAAGCAAGGAATACACTGCTATATAATGCGGTAATTAATGGAATTGATTATTTTTTATACTGGGATGATGACGAATACCCAGTAGCATGTATTAAGAATAATACGAACGAAAACATTAAATGGAAGGCACAAAATAATATATTAGGGCATTTGGAGAACATAGAAAATGCTGATATTACTTTCGGACATAGATGCGGATATAATTCGCCACTTCCATATATGGAATTAAAAAATCCATTTCATGAGCGTAGAATAAAGTCTTTTATAGAGGCTGTAAAAAATGAATTTATGACGTGGAAAGATGTTAAAGAATATTTGTCAAAAAATGATGGAATTGCCTATGCTGATGAAGAATTAATGAAAAAGAAAACTGTGAGTGAAATACAAATCCAAGGAACGCATAAACGTATATTGGGATCTCCATTGTGCCTAAACTTGAAACATTTAGAAAAAATTCCGGCATTTTATAATCCGGAAGGGGCAAGAGGAGAAGATGCATTCTTTTCTTTGTTATTGAATGAAAACAAAGTGGTAAGTGTACCGGTTTATCATTTTCATGACCCATTTATAAAATTTAATAATGTTTTAGAAGGAAAGTATCCAAGGAAAATAGATAAAACAAAATCTAACGATAAAAGCGTTGAACAGAGATTTTATAAGGTGGCTAGAGGCTGGATTAAATACAGACCTTTATATTTGTATGCAACTAATAGAGAAAATTATGAAAAAGAAATAAAGAAAACAGTAAAAAATTTAAAGAGAGGCATTCCAGCAATGAATAAAATGTTTAAAGATAAAGACTTTAACATTTTATTGGAAGACCTAGAAAAATATAATTCAAATGTAAAACAAGATTATGAAGATTTTCAACATGTACAAGTTGTTTGGAAAAAGTTGAAAAAAACAATTACTGAAAATAATAAAAAACTTGTAATCGCCCAATAGGGACGCCCCTTTTTGGGCGAAAAGAGGAGAGAATATGGGAGAGAAGGCTTATTTTACGACTTTATCAACAGAAAATTATTTACCAGGAGTTATTGCACTAAATCAAGCATTAAAAAATGTGCATTCTAAATATCCATTATATGCATTACTTAGCAACGAGATTTCTGAAGAGATAGAAGAAAAATTAAATAAAAAAGGTATAAAAACTATAAGAAGAGAAAAAGTTGACTTGCCTCAAGAAATAATAGATAGAAACAGGTCAAGGGCAAAGAATAGATGGAATTACACTTTTGATAAACTAAATATTTTTGAACTAACAGATTTCGAAAAAATTGTATTTATAGATAGTGACATTTATGTAAGACAAAACATAGATTGTTTATTTGATAAACCACATATGTCAGCCGTAATAGATAAACATTATGGTCCAAATTTAACGTGCAGATGCTTGGAGCTTACATCTGGGGTTATTGTAGTAGAACCTAGAAAAGGACAAATTGAAAAATTTAAAGAAATAATAAAAACAATAATAGACAAACGAGATGCAATAGGGGATCAAGATATATTGCAGGAATATGACCATGAGTGGAAAAATAAACCTGAGTTACATCTAAAAAATAAATATAATATATTCTTTCCATATCTAGAGTACTATGTAAACTTTCAAGAATATTCGATGGATGACTTAGCTGTAATTCACTTTATATATCCATGGAAACCTTGGATGCTTGATAAAGAAAACAGAGTTAACGAATATGTTGAATACATAGATGGATTTACGAAAGAATGCTATGAAGAAGAAAAAGCTCCAGAATACATAGATTGCTTATATGGAGATCGTAGACACGCTAAAAAGATTGTAGAAGAATATTGCAAACTAATTGAAGAGTAAATTATTAAAAATACAACAATTAGACACCTATTTATACTAAAAAAATAGTGCAAAAGATAAAATGCAACTGAAAGTTTACAAAAAGATAATGAAAATTGGTGGTGCAACTTTATTTATTTGCTCTATAATTTAGGTGGAGGTGAGAAAAATGAGATTTAGTGAAAAATTACCAAAACTAAGAAAAAACAATAATTTATCGCAGGAACAACTTGCAGAACAATTAGGCGTATCTAGACAAGCAGTTTCAAAATGGGAGGCTGGCAATTCCTATCCAGATATGGAAAAAATGCTACAAATGTGCCAAATATTAAATTGCCACTTGGAAGATTTAATGGATGATGGTTCAATAGGAAATACTTCAATAGAAGGTTCGAAAAACAAGATTGATTTAAATGTATGCATGCAAGACTTTTTAAATTTTATAACAAAACTATATAATATGTTTGTTAGCATGAGGTTTAAAGAAAAAATCAAATTTATATTTGAAATGGTATTTATAATTCTAATTTTGTTGCTATCTGGGTTATTAATTATGAAACTTTTAGAATACATAATTTATGGAATTCTTCCATTACCTATATTATGGAAAATATTAAGCAAAGTAATTACGCTTATATTGATTGCAGTTGGAGGAGTAATTTTTATTCATTTACTAAAAATTAGGTATCTAGATTATTATGTAACAATAGAGGATCAAAATATTACGAAGAAGAGTATTGAAGAACCTATTGAAAAAACAGAAAATAGACACTACGAAGAAAAGTCAAAAGAAAAAATAATTATTAGAGATCCAAAACATTCTGGTCCGGCTTTTCTAAAAGTAATTGAAAAAATCATAGTAATAATGATAAAACTATTTATGATTTTCATTGCAATTCCAGTGGTAATAGGATTCGTAATTGATGTTGGTTGCACAGTGGTTTCATTGTACCATATTATATATGGAAATATATTCGCGGGAATTGCATTTGTTGGAATTGGTATAGCTTTAATTCTTTATAGCTTTATGGAATTAGCATTTAATTTTGTTGTAGACAAAGAACAACATTTTAAGAAAATATTTATAATTGCAATAATAGGCTTGATAACTTGCGGGGTAGGAGCAGGAATAGCAATAGGGTCATACCTAAATTTCGAACATGGTTCAACAGATCAATATAATGAATATAAAACATTATCACAAGAAATTCCAATGTCTGATAATTTATGGATAACAAAAAACTATGAGCATGAATATATTATAGACAATTCAATAGGTACAGTAAACATTGAAGTAAAATATTTGAATGGAATAGAGCCTAAATTAGAAATAGAAAACAGAAAAAATTCTAATGACGAAAACTATCAGTATTGTCTTGTAACATATGACACAAATAGATATATGTTGTATAAAAATATATTACAGGATATAAAAAACAAAAAACTTAATTTTGAAGGTTATAAACCAACTAAAAATAATAACGGTTTTAGAGAATATGAATTCAATTATGTATATGATGACAGCAAATATGACTGTTATCTTGAGCTTTATTCCGTTGAAAAAGACACAAATAACAATTACTATGTAACTAATATCCTTGAATCACTTGATTCAATGGAAGATGATTCCGACAATAAAGAATACGGCATAAAATTAGAAAGCGGGAAAACAACAAAAGTTGACCTGCAGGGAGACTTTAATCTTGCACTCAACCAGCCGTTTGCCTATCATTACAAACTTTATCCCAAAAACAATCACAATGCAGATCCTATTTACATGGTTGATTCCGGAAATGTAATAAATGAAGTTGCAAAAACCAATCATGGCTACGATATTTATAATATAGTTACCGATAAAGCCCCAACTGTAAGAAAAGGTGGAGCGATGAAGCTTATAATTCCGGATAACTACAATGTTATATGGAAATATGATAAAGAGAATAATATTGTAAAAAGAGAGCCTGATGAAATAAAAGACATTCTTCAATCATCCAAAAATTTTGCGAATAAAATAGGCGGTTCACTTGCCGGTATAGAAAAAGATCTTGATGACGGCAAACTTGATCAGTTTTCAAGAATTATTACACTTCCTTTATTTACCGATGACAGTCTGACAGCCCATGCTTATTGGAACAAAAACTGCTTCCAGATGGCACATTCTCTCGGGAATATAAATAACTACACATCTTTACAGAAAAAATTATTTGCAAAAGGCATTAATCTTGTATCTGACGGAGCTTACGTAAATGAAGGGCTTGAAGGCATTCACTTCCAGCACATTTTAAAATGGGGAGAAAAATCTCCTTATTTTTACTGGTTTAATATTTCCGGTCTTCAAGACAGTCCTTTGAGTCTTGGAGTTTTCGGAAAAAAATTAGAGCATGTTACACACAGACTAGTTAACTCACCTTATAAGTTTGTTCAACGAGAAAACGGAAAAGTAGACATAGTTTCTCAAAAATATGACAGACATAAACCTACATATATACAGATTTATGATGACAGGCTTGTAAAAGCTGCAAGTTATTCAAATCAGGAATTGATCGATGCATATAAGAAGTTTGATAAAAATTATCTTGATATCAATAATCATAATGATACAGTAATACCTTACAGCTTCAGAATTAACCCGGAAACTTACAAGAAAAATATTGAAAAACTTAATGAATACAACAAAAGTGTCGGTGAGAAAGAACGTATCAAGCTTGAAAGCGGGAAAGGCACACGATTTGTTGCACAATTTGAATACTTCGGCCTTGACGGCAAACATGAAAGCGGATTTTATACCTGGGATGCTAACCCTGATATTGCAAAATTAAATTATGTCTCTTCTCATACTAATACGCAGGCTTTGTTAAATATTACAAACCCTGATAAACGTGCAAAAATAGAAAATTTGATGAAACGAAAAAATATTGAGGTTCAAGATTATGCAGTAACTTCAGCACAATACTGGACTAAAAAAACAAATCAAATATTAAACCTTAATGCCGCACAGCATTTAAGAAATATAAAAAACAAAACCCCGCAAGAAATATTCAAATTAATTAAAGATCAATCAAACGGGAAAGTATTCCCTAAAAATCTTAATGTAACAGAACAAATTGTAAAAAATGTACTATCTGATAATATGAAAAAATACAATCTTCACGGTACAGATTCTGTTGACTCATACGAAAATATTATTCTAAAAGCTCTGATGGATACTCCGCTTGATTCCATCGAAATTGGTGATGATATTGCAGGAGTTTTAGGCTCACCGCTTATCTCAAAAAGAGCTAATGAAAAAGATCAAATAGGCGTTTCAAGATTTGAATACTACAGCGACCCTGAAATGCATTATATACCGGCAAATTCTGATATATACGCATTAACTGACAAAATGTATACTAAAGAAATGAGTGATCTTGCTAAAGAAATTTTTGCAGGTATTGAAAGCAAACTTCCGGTGGATCAAAAACTTCATGACCAATACGGCAACGCTACTGAATACGGCAAATATATACTTCCGATTTTAACACCCGAAATTGCAAGATTTGCAATTATCAAATCTGTCGATCCGAAAGCTGAATTTGATTTTGATAAAGAAACCGGTGAGGTTGCTTATGATTATTCATCTTTAAAAAGAACCTCACTGACCGGAATGGGGATTCTGGCTGATTCTCCGGAAGATGAAGCGGAAATTCTTATAAACAAAATTAGAAAAAGAATAAAAAATATAAAACCGGCCGATAAAGAAAAACTTGCAAGCGCTTTATGGAAATCCATTAAAGGTACAGATTTAAAGAGTTTCAAACTTGCTGAAATGATTGTTGACAGAACTGATGCAGGTTTGGACTGGAGAATTGATGCAACAAAAGATATAGCTGATATTGAATCCGTAAAAGATATTAAAACAGGATTTGAATTCACCTGGGATCAAATTATTGAATTCTGGTCAAAATTTGGAGATGGAGTACGTAAATATCATCCGGATGCATATATAGCAGCAGAACTTACAGATTTAACCGAAATATATGATACAGGTGCAGGCTGGAAATCCGGAGAAAGATTTGCAAATAAAACCGAAGCAATGAGAAAATTACTCAATGAAACAGGCTTTACAACATTTGCCAATTATGATTATTTTTCATCTGATATAACCAAAATTTTTGGCAAATTATTTGACTATGACGGGGAACACAGTCCTGAGAAAGGAACAAATCACGGTACTACAATTCTTGAAAAATTAATCGGAGATGACAACTACTTAAATTCAGGTTCTCTTGAATCCTTGATATACTCTTATACATTTGCGGGGAACCATGACAAATGCCGTGCACTTGAAGGCTTTGCTATGGACATGGATCTTGTCTATACAGATTTAACTGAACCTGCAAACAAGCAATACCGTGAAAGAGCTTATAGAATTCTTAACGGAGTAAAATATGGCGAAAATATAGATGAAAAGGCTGTTGCCAACTATGATTTTGACAGAGTCAGCAATATTACAATTGCTAAATGCGAATCAATCGCGAGCGGTATGGGAAAAGCTAAAGAAGAAGCCGGATTCTCCGAAAAAAGAAAGAATTATATATATAATAAAATGGTGGAAGCATTAAAAAATCTTTCCAACGGTTATTATAAAGGAAAAGTATTTGAAACAGAAGGCTTTGGGACAAAAGATTACAATATTGCACTGGATATTGTCTTAGATGAAATGGATTATCTATGGAAAAAAGATAACAGTATTCAGGAAGGAAGAGTAAGCCAGCCTCCTTTAACAGAAGAAGAAAGAAAACGCTTGAAAGACAAAACGCTTGAAAGAATACTTGATCCTGCAATGTCAAAACTGCTCGGTCAAACAAAATTCCTTGTTGCACTTGTCGGCAATCCAACTTTATTCGCGGGTGATGAATCAGGTTCTACGGGATTTGAAACAACTTCAAAAAACATATATCTTCAAAACCGCAATGTAATACATAATGAATGGGCTGATCCTGATAGTCCCGATTACAAATCTTTTGTTGCCAGATTTAAAAAGGATATGCTGGATGCTTATGCTCTGCGTACAAGACCTGAACTTCAGCCGCTGAATGACGGTGCACCGTTTGCACTTAAAGAACAGGACGCTAAATACCAATTTGATGTATTCAAAGATGATACAAAGAAAACAAAAGAAAATTTTGAAAGAACCGAGAAAGGCAATACACAGCTTTCTGCTTTATTAAGGCAAAGTCCTGACGGAAAAATGACAGTTTCGGTATTTAACACTGCAGGATTAAACCATACTTTCGACAAATACTATGATCCACCCGAAATAACTATGAAATGTATTGACCTGAATGTTGCACGTGATGGCAAGGCAGGGATTAAAGGCGGATTAAAATCAGGATTAATATTCAAAAATGCTAATCCGGAAGATACAACAACATATTATGTAAACGATAAAAATGAAATAACAGGACCGAATCAGGCGCCGATTAAATTTAAAGACAGTACTCTAATTCTGTATCATGACCCGAGTTTCACCGGCAGAAGAGTTCTTTACAATCCGCAGTACAACATTGTTTCAAAGCCGTATTCGCAGTTAAATAAAGAAAAACATAATGCAGGAAAACGACTTGAATTGATAAGTAAATAATAAAAAAAATAAAAAGCCCGTTTTTAGCGG
The DNA here is from genome assembly GCA_900551675.1 of uncultured bacterium. GTDB lineage: Bacteria > Cyanobacteriota > Vampirovibrionia > Gastranaerophilales > Gastranaerophilaceae > Stercorousia. The sequence goes on along the minus strand of URXH01000074.1, from coordinate 1,664 downwards.
GCTTTTTATTTTTTTGAAAACTATCTATACCGAAAATCTAAAATGAACAAGATCACCGTCCTGAACAACGTAATCTTTTCCTTCAAGACGTGTTACTCCTTTTTCCTTGCAGGCAGTATAGGAGCCGTTTTTTACAAACTCTTCGTAAGGTGTAATTTCAGCTCTTATAAATCCTTTTTCAAAATCGGTATGAATAACGCCTGCAGCTTGCGGTGCTTTTGCTCCCGCAGGGATAGTCCATGCATGGACTTCTTTTTCACCTGCAGTTATAAATGTCCTTAAATTCAACAGCTTATAAACTGATTTAATCATTCTGTTAATACCGCTGTCTTGAACTCCAAGTTCTTTTAAATATTCTTTTGCTTCAGCTTCACCAAGCTCTGCGAGTTCTTCTTCTATTTTTGCAGAAATAAGAACAACTTCAGCACTATGCTTTGAAGCATATTCTTTAACTTTTTTCGTATAATCATTTCCGTCCTTCAAGTCGAACTCTGAAACATTAGCGGCATATATAACAGGCTTTGTGGACATTAAGTTAAGCTGTTTCACAACAGGAATCTCATCTTCGTTAAAATGTTCATTTATATTAATAAATGATGCATCCTCCAGTAATTTTTGCATTTTTTCAAGCACAGAAAGTAAAAGAACAGCATTTTTGTCGCCGGATTTTGCCGTCTTTGAAACCTTTGCAATCTGTTTTTCAACGGATGTCATATCAGCAAGCGCCAGTTCTGTATTTATAGTTTCAATATCATCAAGCGGATCGACTTTGCCTGACACATGAATAGTATTAGGGTCATCAAAACATCTCACAACCTGAATAATTGCATCTACTTCTCTTATATTGTGCAAAAATTGATTGCCCAGACCTTCGCCCTTGCTTGCGCCTTTTACAAGTCCTGCAATATCAACAAATTCAATTGCTGTCGGAATTATCACATCCGTTTTACATAATTTCGCAAGTATTGCAAGCCTTTCATCAGGTACATTAACAACACCTACGTTAGGCTCAATTGTGCAAAACGGATAATTTGCGCTCTGTGCATTTTTTGCGCTTGTCAAAGCGTTAAATAATGTTGATTTACCGACATTCGGCAGTCCTACTATTCCTGTTCTAAGCATTTATAAATCCTCTATATATAATCTTTTTACCTTAAAGAATTATAGCACGAACAAAAATTATAATTATTTATTAGTATTATACTTAAGCTCACCTCCTGTTAATATACTAAATAAACTGTCGGCTCCGTAAACATTCCAATTTCCTTTATTAATCCTATCAGACCAAACAGTCAATCCAAAAGCATCATAACCAAATTTGTTGGGCTTTCTTGCGCCGTTAACATCAAACATTATATTTCCGCATGAATTACGAATATCAGTCATTATTTTAGGAGTTCCATCATCATTATATAAAGGAGTGCCGTCATCCGGATCACGAAGCCATAATTCAACGAGAGTATCAACACATTTCTGACTGCTTAATGTTAAAAACACAACTCCGTTATCTGGCAATATTATTGCCGGAGGCGTAACTCTTTCATGCTGATTGTCGTAAACCGAATATAAAATATTATAATTCAAATCCTTACATAATTTTTCTTTAGAATTTGACAAACACAAATGTCCGCCGGGTATATACTTTGAAAAGGCTTTTGCTACAT
>URXH01000073.1 GCA_900551675.1 uncultured bacterium | reverse complement strand
TTTCATCCTCCTGACTTTTTCTTTATTATTTATGATTTTTAGGAATTTGTCAACTGTTGGAAGTAAGCATAAATTTATTTAATATATTTCTATATTTTATTTGGATAATCATTTTTGAATTCCCAGCCGTCTAGTAAAAGCAGCTGGCTGCAAAAACTTCCGGATTTTTTACAAAGTCTTAAAACATTATCTCTATCGTTCATATCTTTAGTATACGGTTCTTCGTCTTCATCTGGGACGTGAACTGTTCCTATATCCTCTGTCCACCCGTATGCAGAAAATGTGCCTTTATTCAGTAAAAACCAATATCTATCTTTCCCATCTTGGTTTGGAGCTTTATCGCCGTTTACATCGTAAATTATGTCTACGACTGCCCCTTTTCTTATTTTTAGACTGGTTCCATCTGCTAATCTAATAAGGGGGTCGTCTTCGTTATCTTTTTCAATAGAAATTACATTTGAAAAATAAGGTGCAAAGCGTGTATCCCAAAAACTTTTTAAAGAGTCATATCCATCATCAGGTATAGGCCAATCTTCCGGAAGCATATTATGATCTTGATTATACAACAATACAGCCTGCTGCATTGAACTGTAATACTTTTTTAGACGTGCAGAATATTCACTTTTTCTTGAACTTGCGGTCAAAACAGGCATAGTCATAGCAGCCACTACACCGATTATGCCTAATGTAATTAAAACTTCAGCTAAAGTAAATGCAAAAAACTTTTTATCCCTTAAACCCTTGATATATGTGAACTTTGCGGGGGGGGGGTAATTCTAAGCTCTCTTAAATCCATAGTTTATACCTCCTATTTTTACATACATATTATTTACTATGTTTTATAATTTGTCAAGCTAAAAAAAATAAATAGTTGGTTTATTAATTTTCCGGTATTTCATGTTATAATTTTTGTACCAAGGAGATAATTATGACTCTAAGAAACGAACGTGTTAGAAAAGAATTAATGAGAGATATTTCTGATATTTTGAGAAAAGAAATCAGAGGTTTGGCAGGTGTTGTATCTGTTTTGGATGTAGAAGTTTCTCATGATAATTCTTTTGCAAAAGTTATATATAGTGTACTCGGTTCTGATGAACAGGTAGAAAAGACAAAAGAAATAATAGAAAAAAGTACGCCGAAAATCCGTTACGAAGTGGGAAAACGTATACGCCTGCGTCTTACGCCTGAATTGAAATTTGTTTATACTGATTCTCTGGAAAAAGGTTCTAAGGTCAGCGAGATTATTGATAAGATTTCACGCGGGGAATTGTAGTGCTTTTCGGCTTCTTAAATATTTACAAACCTGTAGGAATAACTTCTCATGATGTTGTTGCAAAGATGAGAAAAATTACGGGTATAAAACAAATCGGGCATACCGGAACGCTTGATCCTTTCGCGGAAGGTGTTCTTCCTGTTTGTATCGGCAAGGCGACACGTCTTATTGAATATTTAAAAGATGATAAGGAATATCTGGCAACGGTTCAATTCGGTGCATCTACAACAACTTATGACAGGGATGGCGAAATCGTTTTTACATCCGATAAAAAAGTATTAGAAGAAGATGTAAGAAGAGCATTAGAAAATTTTAAGGGGGAAATTTCTCAGACACCGCCTTTGTATTCTGCAATAAAGATTAAGGGGAAAAAACTTTATGAGTATGCAAGAAAGGGTGAAATAATCGAAGTTCAGCCAAGAAAAGTTACAATTGAAAATATAGAGTTAAAATCGTTTAATTTTGATTTGCAGCAGGCGGAAATTTTGATTAAATGTTCAAAAGGTACATATATCAGATCAATTGCTTATGATCTCGGGCAACTACTTGAGTGCGGGGCACATTTAATAAAACTTGTCAGAACACAGGCCGGTAATTTCAGGATTGAAGATTCTATCGAACTTAGAGATGATATGAATGTTTTGGACAATCTCATTACCCCTGTGGATATGCTTGATTACCCTAAATATTTTGTTGGGAAAGACGAACTTGAAAAAATATGCCATGGCATGTCTGTAAAAAATAATGATATAGAGCATGGCAGTGTTGTTATTTTGGTTTATAATAAAAATGAAATTTGCGCTGTCGGTACGGCGGAAAATGACAGAATTAAATTGAAGAAAGTGTTTTTATGATGAAAAAGATTTTGCTGATAATTGCTTTAACTGTGTTCGGACAGACGGGGTTTGCTCAATGCTGCCAGAATTTTTCATGTCCTGCTCCTTATGACTTAACATCAGGTCTTTCGAGATTTGCAAGCAGAGCAACAGGCCAGAATTTTTTGGCAGAAAAAATAGCAGAAAATGTAATAAAAAATTCAATAAAGAAAAATATAAATTCAGGTGATATTGATGTAAAAATAGATTCTTTCAGTACAAGAGATTTGAAAGCCGGCAGGTTTAAGTCTTTTGAATTAACCGCAAAAAATGTTAATATAGAAGGCGTTTATATTTCATATTTTAATGCCGGAACATTGTGTGATTTTAACTATATTGCGAATAATGGCAGTAATAAATATATTGTAAAAGAAAATATTCCAATGGCTTTTAAAGCGGAGATAACAGAGGAAGATTTGAATAATACAATGAATTCTCCTGATTATAGACGTTTGATTAATGATTTTAATACAATAGGCGGAGTTTGCAATCTGTTTAGAATTACATCTACGAGTGTAAAATTGCAGAACGGCAAAATGTATTACATAGTAAAATATGCTCTGCCTTTTATGCGTCAGTCAAAAAAAGTTGTCATAAGTGCTGATGTGAATGTAGAAAACGGTCGTATAGTCCTTGATAATGCTGTATATGAAGGACATAACTCTTCCGCAGATATTGATGCATTTTCAGAACTGTTAAATTATATCAACCCGCTTGATTTTTCTGCAAAAATATTGGAAAATAAAGATGCAAAATTCAGCGTTAAAAATGTGAAAATTACGGACGGAAAAATTTTGATAGACGGATTGAGCACGGTTTTAAAGGATGAGGAATAATTATGCGTAAAAATGAAAGAGTATTTTTAGGTGTAACTGCGGTATTAATGGTTGCGGTCTGCTGTGTTCTCGGGTTGAGAATGCTTTATCATAACGATGAAAATGTCTCAGGACCGCTCACACCCGTTCCAGAAACTAAAATCCCGCAGGAAGATCCTGTAACTCCAAAACCTAAGCCTGCTGAAAAAGTTTATGTAAATGTTTTCTTTATCGGTCAGAATGCTAATAAGGAAGAAATTTACCGTGCGGTAAACCGTGAGTATGACAAAGATATTGACGGATCAAAGATAAAATTTGCAATACAGGCGCTTATTTCAGGCCCTACTGCCTATGAAAAATCCAAAGGTGTTTATTCCGAAATTCCTGCCGAAACTCATATTATCGCTATCAATGAAACATCAGATAAAGTTATTATAAATCTAAATTCCGCATTTGAAAACGGCGGAGGCACTGACAGCCTTTATAAGAGATTGTATCAGCTTATTAAAACTGCCAGAAGAAACACCAACAAACCTGTTTATCTTTATATAGAAGGTAATAAGGCTGATGTAATAGGCGGAGAAGGTATTATGATAACACAACCCCTTAATGACAATTCTCTGGACGGTTAATAAATGAGTGAAAAAAATTTAGATTATTACCTGAATTTAAACTGGACGCTTTTAGAAGGCGAAGATTTGGATTTTGACGGCAATCCTTATCATTACATTGAAATAAAAGAAATCCCAAGCTTTTTATTTTGTGCCAAAAGCCCTGAGCGTGCACGCGAAAAATATAAACAGCAGTTAAAATGGACTCTTCAGGTAATGCTTGAACGCGGCGAACACATTGTTGAACCGGGAGAAGATGATGAAGAGCCTGATTGGGAAAATTTGTGTCCCTAGTTTTTATAAACTTCGGCGTATTTAGGATTAACTGCCAGCCATTTGAATGCCTGTTCTCCTGTTTCCGGAATATCGATTACAAATGTTCCGCCGTAGCGTCCGCGTGAAAATGCCAGATATCCTTCTTTTGCAAGATTATGAAAAGCTTTTCTAATTGTGTTGGGGCTCAGATCAAGCTGTTTGGACAACTCTATAATTGACGGGAGTTTTGAGCCTATCTCATAATTTTCTGCAATCATTCTTTTTATATGGTTCTGTGTTTTTTCATAATAATAAAAAGCAGTATCAGGTGCAGGAGCAAAAATTGATTTTTCTTTTTTTTCGTAAGAATTTTTTTCATCCGGCATTCTAATAACAGTAGTTCCGTATCTTCCGCGCCGTGCCATCAGAATTCCGTCATCTATTAAAGATTTCAAAGCATCATGAATTGTTTTTATGCTTACGGATAATTTTTTTGACAAATCTGCATGTGCAGGAATTTTATCACCTATTTTTAGATTGGTTTTTATAAAATTTTTTAAATCAGTCTCGACTTTTTTTACAAGTGTCAGGTTTTCATCAGTATTTTTATCTATTTCAAAATCTAAAGATTTTACAACCCAGCCAGTTTCATTGGATTTTTTGAATTTGTGTTCAATAATCCCTAGTGTTCCCAGATATTCGAGGGCAAGTCGTGTTGTATTTGCGGAGCATCCTATACTTGATGCAATACTTCTGGATGACGGAAGATTCTGGTCAATAATGAAATTTTTATCAAGAATATATTTTTTTATTGCATTAATTGCAATTTCTCTTTTTGATGTAAGTTTTCGCATACAGAATTCGTTATTATTTCTGTCGCGGACAAGTGTGCCGATGCATTGTTTGGATTCAACGTAGCCGAGATCTTCAATATAACGGAGTGCATTTTGGATTGTTCCTATACTCACGCCTAAAAGGTATGCAAGTTCCGGTTTTGACGGAAGCAGTGTATTTGGTTTTATGCATTTATCGCTGTCAATCAGGTGCATAAGCCATTTGCCTATCGCAAGAGCCTTTGATTCATTTATATTTTTCAAATCAGGAAGCGGAATTGTGATATCGCCGGTCTTTATTTGGTGCAAGCTTGATTTTTGCGGGAGTACATATTTAACATTATTCATACACACATACCTCATTGCCAATAATACACTATTTGTAAAAAAACATCAAATATTTTTTTGCTAGTTTGTGAAGACAAATTTACATAAATCTACAAATTATTATAAAATTTAATAAAAAAAAGACCGCTTTTGCGGTCTTTTATTCTAATAATGATTCCAAAAGTTCGGCATTTTTTGCCGATGTGGTTGACTGGCGGACTTTTTGCTTGTAAATGTAAGTTCTCAAAGCTTCACGGATAAGTTCACTTCTTGATCTGTTTTCTCCGTCTGCAACCTGATCAATCCTTTCCAAAAACTCTTTGGGCATAGAAATTAATACTCGCGCCATATATTCTCCTTTTCTTTATGTATAGATATATGCTCTATAATTTAATAAAAACAATTTGATTTAAAAAAGTGCTATTTTTTATTTATAAAATATATACAAATTTAGAAAACGTGTAGTATACAAGGATTTTCAGCTTAAATTTTAAATTAACATAACTTAATATTCAGTTTAAAATATAAGTCAATAATGCTTTACAATCAGATATCTTTAGTTTAGTATAATTTAAAGACGAGGTATCCGATGGAAATGAAATATAAACGAATATTATTGAAAATAAGCGGAGAGGCATTACTGGGGGATCAACAGTTTGGAATTGATCAGAAACCTGTAAAAAAAATAGCTGAAGAAATTCAAAAAGCACGCGAACTCGGAGCTGAAATTGCAGTGGTTGTCGGCGGCGGTAATATTTTCAGAGGCATGAGAAACAGCGCAAAACTCGGAATGGATCAGGCGTCCGGTGATTATGTCGGGATGCTTGCAACTGTCATGAATGCGATAGCTTTGCAGAGTGCATTAAATCAGATGAAAATTCCATGCCGTGTACAAAGCGCTATTGCAATCAATCAGATTGCAGAACCTTATATAAGACACAGAGCAATCAGACATCTGGAAAAAGGGCGTGTTGTGATATTCGCAGCAGGAACCGGAAATCCCTTTTTTACTACAGATACGGCTGCAGCCTTAAGAGCTTCTGAGATTAATGCCGAGGCTATGTTGATGGCGAAAAACGGTGTTGACGGTGTTTATACCGACGATCCCAAAATTAACCAGAATGCGAAAAAACTGGATAAAATTACTTATGATGACATAATTGTAAACGGATTAAAAGTTATGGATACATCAGCCTGTGCTCTTTGTAAACAGAATAATATTCCGATAATAGTATTTGATTTTGATGCTGAAAACGGTATTGTTGATATTCTTGAAGGCAAAGAAATTGGAACATATATAAGTTAATAACATGTATTTAAAATATAGAAAGGATGTAAAAAATGACGGAAGCGTTAGACGAACTGTTTTTGTTCGGGGAAGAAAAAATGGAAAAAACAATCAGCCAGCTCCATAAAGAATTTGGTTCTGTACGTTCAGGCAGAGCTAATCCTTTAATTCTGGACAAGGTTGTTGTAGATTATTACGGTGCACCTACTCCTTTGCGCCAGATGTCTCAGGTTACCGTACAGGACGGGACTACTCTTGTTATAACACCTTATGATAAATCAATTATTAAAGAAATTGAAAAAGGTATAATCAAGGCGGAAATAGGAATTACTCCAAACAGCGACGGTATCTGTATAAGACTTCCATTCCCCCCGTTGACAGAAGAAAGAAGACGCGAAATTGTTAAAGACGTTAAAAAGATGGGCGAAGATGCAAAAGTAGCCATTAGAAATATCAGACGTGATTTAACTGATGATTTGAAAAAAATCGAAAAGAGTGAAAATCTTCCTGAAGATTCAGTAAAAGACAATCAGGATAAAATTCAAAAATTAACTGATAAATATACAGGGATTATTGATAAAGCAGTTGCAGACAAAGAAAAAGAGGTTATGACCGTATAATGGATGCGCCAAAGGGTTTAAATAAGAATGCTACAAGAATGCTGACCGGTTTTATAATGGGAACTATTGCAATGGGCTGTATAATACTCGGCGGAGTTGCATTGTTTCTGCTGCTGGCTGTTGTAATATTTTTTGCTTCAAAAGAATATGTAAAAATTTTGGAGCATAAAGGTTTTTATCCCAGTCTGAAAATTATGTTGTTAGCAGAGGCAATTCTTGCTGTTATAACGTACTTTGACAGATTTGACTATGTAGCATCTGCATTAACCCTTTGCACATTTATGGCATTTATGTGGGTTCTGTTTAGAGGAAGACAGCCTTATACTGCAAATGTTGCAACTACAATTCTCGGTTTTGTTTATTGCGGTTATTTCCCTCTGCATTTACAATTACTGAGGGATATGAGTTCTGCAGATTACCATGACGGGCTTGGGTTTGTGGTGATGATGTTTACTGCAATACTTTTAACGGATGTTGGATGTTATTATGCAGGTACGAGATTTGGCAAACATAAGCTGGCACCTGTTGTAAGTCCTAATAAAACAATAGAAGGATCAGTCGGCGGGGCAATTTCAGCTGTAATAGGCGCATTAATTGTAGGTGCGGTTATAAATACCTGTTTTGCACAGGTGCACTGGTATGTTTCAGTGATTATAGGCTTAATATGTACAGTTTTTGCCCAGATTGGCGATTTGTGCGAGTCGCTTTTAAAACGTGATGCCGGAGTGAAGGATTCCGGGAATTCTCTGCCCGGGCATGGCGGTTTTTTGGATAGATCTGACAGTTTTATCTTTACAATTCCGGTTATGTATTATTTCTGTAAATACTTTATATTTTCCAATGATATTATAAATTCTGTTAAAGGTTTATTTTAGATGAAAGAATTAGAAGATATTTTTTGTATAGAAATTGATAATCCTGTATTTTTCAGGCAGGCTCTGACTCATCCGTCATATACAAAAGAAAATAATCTTTCTTATTTGGAAAATTATGAAAGGCTCGAATTTTTGGGCGATGCTGTACTGAAACTGGCATCATCAGATATTCTTTTTAAAAAATTCCCTGAGTATCAGGAAGGCGACTTGTCAAAAATAAGATCTATTGTTGTATCTGACAATACTTTGTTTAAAATTGCAAGTGATATCGGATTATGTGATTTAATCATACTAGCACGTCATGAAGCCAAACAGGGGCTTGCGCATATAGAATCAGTATGTGCATGTGCATTTGAAGCTGTGCTCGGAGCTTATTATCTAGACGGCAAGTTTGATAAACTGCTTCCGTTTTTAAAAAATATTTTGATGCCTTATATTATTGATGTTGATAAAAATTTTGAGAAATTTAATGCAAAAGCGCTTCTTCAGGAATACACCCAGTCTTTGACCAAGGAGACGCCTGAATATAGGCTTATTGAAGAAACAGGACCGGATCATAACAAGACATTTACTGTAGGAGTATCTTATTCAGGCAAAAATATTGCTCAAGGGCAGGGAAAAACAAAAAAAGAGGCTGAACAGAATGCGGCTTATCAGGCATGTAAAATTTTGGGAGTTGTTGAATGAAAAAAGTAATTATTTCTCCGTCAATTTTATCTGCAGATTTTGCGAATTTAGAACGGGATATAAAGAGTGTTGAAACAGCAGGCGCTGATTGGCTTCATATAGATGTTATGGACGGTCATTTTGTGCCGAATATTACAATAGGTGTACCGGTTGTATCTTCTATAAATAAAGTTACGGAATTGCCGCTTGATGTCCATTTGATGATTGAAAATCCCGATAAATATATTGAAGTTTTTGCAAAAGCAGGCGCGGATATTCTTACTTTCCATATTGAGAGCAATGCAGATGTCAAATCAACCATTGACTTAATAAAGTCATTTAATATAAAGGCAGGACTTTCGATAAAACCTGATACACCGGCAGAAACAGTTTTTCCTTATTTAAGCGATTTGGATCTTGTACTTGTAATGACAGTAGAGCCGGGGTTTGGCGGACAAAAGTTTATGCCGAGGTGTGCTGAAAAAATTCAAATTATAAGAAAAAATGCACCAAAAGGTTTAATAATTCAAGTAGATGGCGGAATTAATGCTGAAACGGCAAGAATTTGCACTTCTTACGGTGCAAATTCTTTAGTAGCCGGTAATTATATATATAAATCAGAAAACATTAAATCCGCTATTGAATCTTTACTCTAATCCGAGTCTGCGTTTACGTTTTCTGATTTCTTCAGGATCTGTTGTAAGTGATGCATCTGCAAGTGTTAGAGCTGCGTCTTGAGTTTCTTCTTCCGCTGCTGCAGTTTGAGGCTGCGGTGTGAAAGATGCTTGCCCCGGTGTAGCATTCATAAATATGTTTTGTTCATCTTCTGTTTCAGCACCTGCACCTTCAACTAATGCAGGATCCTGCACTGCATCCGGTTCTGCTGTCTGTTCAGGAGCTATAGCATTTTGTGCCTGCGGTTCGGCAAGTCCTGCTTCCTCAGGGGTAATCCCGAGTTTGTCGAGAGCGTCAATTCCTACATCACCGTCTACTTCTTCATAAGTTACATCGTCAGGAATATTGGCGAATGCTGCCATTTGCTGCGCCCATCTAAGGAGTTCTGCCGGAATTTCGGCTCCTTTGCTTTCTTCTTTTATAATTTCCTGTGCGGTTAATTTTTTCCATTTTGCAATATCTATTCCTGTATTTACGCCTGTTACATTAAGTGAATCTGCCATTAATTTCTCCTTTCTAATATAGTCTTGTATACGGCAAAAAACAGAGAAATCTTTAGCTATTATGAAGTTTTGTAACAAATTTTATATAAATTGAATATAAAAAGTCAATATTTTTTTATAAATTTTTTTTATATAAGTGTGAGAGCAAAATAAAGATAAAGAGAGGTTTTTAAAGCTATGTCAAATATGCTTTTATTTTCTAATACTGTGTCTGATACGTATAAACAGACATCTGAAGCGGTTAATTCAATAGATTTGAATAAAAAATATGTAATCAAAAAAACTCTGGTTGAAATGATGAGACAGTCATTTTTCCATGGTGCAAGCAGGTACGGTACAAATTTTATAGCGTAACCCGAACCTCAAATAAAGATGTTGGA
>URXH01000072.1 GCA_900551675.1 uncultured bacterium | reverse complement strand
TGCAAGTAAATATAGAGATTGAAAGAAACAAATTAAAACATGCAATTGCTGAAATAATAAAAGATTTAAGATTGAGCAGGCATAAGTCAATAAGCTTAATTTGTGCTGAAATAGGGATGACAAAATCAATGTGGGCTGATCTGGAAAAAGGTATCAAAGACCCTCAGCTGAGTACACTTTTCAGGATTGCAGAAGCTTTAGATATCCCTCTATCAAAATTAATAATACAACTGGAAAATAAATTAGGAGATAATTTTTCGTTTATAGATTAAAAAAGGAGCACTTAAATAAGTGTTCCTTTTTTAATCTATCTATTATGTCATTCTTTACGCTTTCGGGATAGAGTTTGCAATAATTTCCATTTCTTCCAGTGATGCGTATACAGAATGGCATCCGCAGTCAACAAATACAACCTGTCCTGTAATACCTGTTGAAAGATCTGATGCTAAGAACAGCCCTGCTTTGCCGACATCTTCCAGAGCGACATTGCGGTTAAGGGGAGATTTTGCAACTGCAGCTTTAAGCATTTTATCAAAGCCGGAAATACCTTTAGCTGCAAGAGTTTTAACAGCTCCGGCAGAAATACAGTTGACTCTGACGCCTTTTCTGCCTAAATCTGCAGCTAAGTATCTCATAGAAGATTCAAGAGCGGCTTTTGCAACCCCCATTACATTGTAATTTGCAACAACATATTCAGATCCGAGATATGTAAGAGCAAATACAGATGCACCTTCATTCAAGATTGGTTCAGCATAACGGCAAAGAGTAATAAGAGAATATGAACTTACTCCGAGTGCTAAATCCCAGCCTGCTTTTGATGTATCAATAAATCTGCCCTGCAAATCTTCTTTTGCCGCAAAAGCAACAGCATGTACAACAAAATCCAATTTGCCGTAAACTCTTTCACATTCTTTAAATACAGCTGCAACTTCATCTTCTTTAGTTACATCACAGCTCATAATAATTTTAGCGCCCATTTCTTCCGCAAGCGGTCTTACACGTTTTTCCATTGCTTCACCTGCATAAGTAAAAGCAATATCTGCACCTGCATCATAAAGTTGTTTTGCAATGGCATAAGCAATTCCGTGAGTATTAGATACTCCGAAAATTACACCTTTTTTCCCTTCCATTAGTTTCATAATTTATATCTCCTTCTTAAAAATTTAAACTAAAATACTTAAGTATTTTATCATGAACAGAATTTTTAGGCAAATGTTTATCAAGATATTTAGGCTTTTAGAGTGCAGGGCGCTGAGAATTTACAATTTAATTTTTAACGGCTTACTGCCTTGTTATTTAATATTATTTAAATATTAACAAATGTAACAACATGTAAAAATGCTGAAATCGGCTCTCTCCATAAAACTTTATATATTTAAGAGAGATTAAATAAGCAGGAGAGCTATGCCGATATCTAATGTACAACAGAATAAGATTGATGCGATAAAGCTTAACTTGAGCACAAATACCAGACAAGCTTCCGCAAATAAACCTGAATATCTTCAGATGACAGGTTCAATCTTTAATGCTCCAGGTGCAAAATCGACATCTCCGACAACAACTGCAAATTCTTTAAATGATTTGAATACAAGAAGAAGTATAGACGATTTAAACAATTCCGGCGGTACAACAGGAACAGCCGGAGCTGCAGGCGGTGCATCAGACTCAGAAAATATAACAGACATAGATAATGCTGCGGATGGAAGAGCTGCAGCTGCTGATGCGCAGTCTCAAGGTGATCAAGTCGAATCATTAACTCAAGACACGCAAGATGATAAGGTTACAGTTGATAATTATAATCGAAATGCTCAAAAACTTGATAAACAGCTTAAAAAAGATGATAAAAAATTTCAGACTCAATTAAGAAAACAGGAAGCTGAATTAAAAAAAGACAACGCAAAACTGGAAAAACTTGTAAAAGAAACTGAAGAAGTTCAGACAGAGATTGAAAACGCGCAAAATGAGCTTGATTCTCTTTTAGGCTCTTCATCTTTCTCAATAAACGGGAATTCATCTGACGGTCAGCAAGGAAATCCTAATGCAAGTAAAATTAATGCATTACAAGCATTAATAGGTTCTAAAACATCACTTGTTCAAAGTAATGGCAAACAGATTTACACTTTGCAAAGAAGTTCATCAAGAACTATCAAGCAAATGCAAAAAACGAACAATAACTATGTAAAAGTAAATCAAAAGAATACAAAAGCTATTGAGTCTAACCAGTCTGACACAAACAAAGTTGCTGAAGTCGCAACAAAAATTGAACAGATAAGCGCAATTGTTTCGCAAACAGGCCAACTTGTAAATGTAGCAGGTCAGGGACTTGTCGCATTAGGAACAGCAATGAGCGGCTTATTCGGAGCGGGCGCAGCTTTGATTGCAACAGGCAGAGTAATGCAAAAGGTCGGTACAGTTGTTGAAATGGTTGGTAATTATGGACAGGCTGCCGCAAATATTACAAAAACTGCAGCTTATGCAGCAGACGGCAATTTGATGGGAGCTTTAGCAAGTGCAGCAAGTGCTGTTCAAACAGGTACAGCAGCTGTGAAATCTACAAAGCAATTAGGTAATACGTTTGACCAAATTGATCAACGGGCTCAAGAAGCTACTCAAAAACTTGCTGCAAACACAGCAGCAAAAGAGCAGGCAAGCCAATTGGCAGAAAGCGGACAGCTCGGCGGTATGACTGAAAAAGAAATGAAAAAGTCTATAAGCAGCCAGCTTCAAACAGATATGGCAAATGATAAAACCGGAAAAATTGGCGAAGACTTAATCAATGATATTAAAAATGACAATATAAAAAATAATGTTAATGTACAAGCTGCCGGAACAACTGCCAAAGATATATTTTCTGAAAATGTTACAGGAGTCGGCGGAACTATAGAAAATGGCGTTGTCGGTGGACTTACCAAAAAAGCAAGAAAAGAAGCCGGTAATAAAACTGTTTCAAAATTCCAAAATATTGCATCCAAAACACTTAAATCAAGCCAAAAATTCGATTGGGGCAAATTTGCAAATGGGCTCCAATCTACTGCAGCGTTATTTATGAGTCAGAATACGGCTCCTCAGTATACAGCAGGACAAACAAAAGGATATGCACCTCAGTGGGATTTAACACAGGATAGTAGATTTATGAAAATCAGAAATGCCAGAATCAGCAGAACCGGTGCAGGAGCATATGTGTAAAAATAAGCTGTTAACATTCTAACAGCTTATTTTTATTTATAAAATATTTTCACTATTTTATGTAAGATAAATCATTAGCATTATTTCTTAATGCTGTTTGTTCTTCAAGCAATATATTCATATACAGAAGTTTGTTTGCGGTTGCCTGATCAAGATTTATGAACTCTGCTCCTGCACGTCTGTCTGTAGCTGAAACAATTTTTACATCAGCATTAATGTTCAAATCACCGTAAGAAATATTTACAGGAACAACATCACCGACTTTTAAGTCATTATGGTGTGTTACTGCAATTCCGCCTCTTGAAATATCAAGCAGAGAATCAATTTGAGTATTATCTGCGAGCTGAACCGGATTTCTGTTATCCTGTGCACTGAATCTCATATACTGGCGTTTGTCTATAGAATTTACATTATAGTCTACAACGCGCTGTTTATAAGTATATTTTCCGTAATCTTCCGATCTTATATCAGGTATCGGATCATCATCTGAATCATTATCGCTGTCATTGTCTGAATCGTTATCTAAGTCAATATCAGTATCATTATCTGTATCGTTGTCTGAATCACTGTCGATGTCATCGTCAGAGTCATTATCAGTGTCTGTATCAACATCGGTATCCGTGTCTAAATCTGTGTCGTTATCTGTATCCGAATCCATATCGTTATCACTGTCCGAATCATTGTCGTTATCCGAATCCGAGTCATTGTCCGTATCAGTATCTATATCCGTATCGGTGTCAGAGTCAGTATCCGTATCCGAGTCTGTGTCAATATCAGTGTCTGAATCAGTATCGGTATCCATATCCGTATCGTTATCCGAGTCCGTATCTGTTTGTTCTTTTTTATCATCGGGAACAACCAGATTGTCATCATCATTTTCATTGCCCTGCTCATCGCTTGAAGGATTATTAACGTAATTCCCGTCATCATCTTTAACGCCGTCATAGTCCTCATCCATGCCTTGAGAGCTTCCGCCGTAATAGTAATTGCGTTCATCTTCTTCTTTTCCAATTGCTGTAACATCTTCTGGGCGTACAGCTTTAGCTCTTATAGAAACAGGTTTAGATGCATCGGATGCATTTTTCAATGTATTGGTTCTATTATCTTCTTTAATTTCTGACGGGTTAAATCTCAAAGGATCTTCAGATACCTGACCTCTGTTTTTACCCATATTGAAATAGTAACCGCCAGCGTAAGCGTTGTCTGCAACAAGAGTTAAATCCTGTTCATGAGCTGGTCTTCCTTCTCCTTTACCGTTTATTGCACCGTTTTTAATTATGATTGTAGAATCAGCAGGATTATCAGGCCATGATGTACCCAAGTCAAGTGCAGTTACTTTAACTGTCTCAGGGTTAATATTTCCGTTTTTACCGTAATAGTCCTGCGGGTAAGTTGGAACAAGACCGAGATTTTCAATATACAGATTTTGTCCGCGTGTTGTCAGGTCAATATTATTTTTAGCCGTAATTTCTCTAATATAAGTATCACCTGAGAACTCGGCTTTAACATCGCCTTCTCTTGAAATAATCCCGCACACATTTGTATCTAATTTTTTACCATCAGCAGAATCAAGACCTTTAACGTTAATATCTTTAATAGCAAGCATATCAACGCCGTATCTTGAATCCCCTGAATAATTCAGATTAGAATCCACATTGCCGAAATTACCTTGAGTTTGTCTGAAAGTTAACGCATTATCTTTAGAACCGATGTTTCCGCTTGCTATCATAGAAATTCCGGCGCCTTCAACATTAGGAACAGCTGAGTTTGATGAAGCATTTATAATATCAAAAGCTTTAGAACCTTTAACAGAGCTGTCTGCAAGAAGAATTACTCTGCCATCGGCTTTAATCTTATTGACCTTCATATCTTTATCTAAACTTGCTAAATTTACCAGTGATTTGTTTGAACCTTCAGAGCTTGCTGCACTCACTTTACCATCTACTGCGACATTAACCGATTTTGTTAAATCTCTGGCATCATTGCCGATACCTGTGCATATTCCGCCGTCGCATGGCCCGATTTCTTTGCCTATGGCACCGTTTTTAACATCAATATTCAAATCTTTAGAAGCTTTAATAAGATTTGCCTCTGTTCCGTAATTTAAAAGATTTCCGTTATTAATATTAATGTTAACATCGCCTGTTGAATTCAGGTAATCTTTTCCTGTTCTGTCGCCTAATACAACATTTGAATCTTTATTATTTATGTTAATACCGTTAGCCTTAACGCTGCCTTTGATATTTACACCGTTTTTACCTGTATTGTTAATATTAACAACATCTGTTGAATTTAAAACTTTAGCTCCGTTTGCAATGTTAACTCCGTTTGCTCCGCTGTTAGAAACAATAAGTTCGCCTTTTGCATTATCTAAAACTCCTGTTGAAGCAATCAATACACCTGAACCGGAGTTATCAACCGACAACTTACCTTCACGGTTAAGAACCGTGCCTGATACATTTACTTCGCCGTTTGTGTTAACCAGCAGAGTATCTCCTGACGCATTTGAAGTATTTCCGGAAACATTTATACCTTTAGAACCGGAGTTTATAATTTCAGTATTTCCGGAACCGAAATTTTTTATGCTGCCTGCAATTGATGTACCGCCGGTTGCGCCGTAAGATTCAATTTTAATACTTCCGTTATCATTCCTGAAAGAATTTGCAGGATTCAGATTATCAGTATTAACAAGTTTGTTAAATAGGGCCTGAGCCTGCGTATTTGATGTAAGTTTGGTGGAATCATTCACGCCTGCCATCATAAGCGCGCTGTTTGCAATGTTAACATCAGCTGCGTTAATATCAATAAAATTGCGGGCAAGAACATTTCCGTCAATTGTAACCGCACCGGTACCTTTTTCGCTCAATTCTTCTCTGTAGTTTTGTAATAATGATGGGGCTTTATTGGAATCTCTTAAATTGCTTTTATATTTTTCATAAGTATCACTTTCCGGTGTTAATACAGATAAAGATCCTACGTTTAAAACACCGCTGGTACCGACAACCATCCCGTTAGGCGATACAAAGACGGCATGCCCTGACGGATTAAAATTCCCGTCTTTTGTAACAGAGTTTACAATACCCTGAATATTAATCTGGTTATCTACAAGGTTGATAAAAGTATTGATATCTTTGCCGTTTGTAAGATTATTAAAAATAAGGTTTGCAACATCTCCCTGACTTAAGTCAAAGTGATCGTATTTTCTAAATCCTATATCGCCGTTAATTGCTGTAGGATCAATATTATATATCCCGTTAACACCTGTTACACCGGAAATCTGTGTCGCCATAACCTGCAGACAGAAAGACTGCTGTAAAAAGAAGCAAAATGTTAATGCGGAAGCAACCACTTTTCTTTGACCGGCTTTTACTTTTATCATATCAGATATTCCTTTCGAGATTCCCTAATTAAATTTATATATTATTTCAGTGCTACAATTTTATCAGGAGGATAATTAATTTTCCATTCTATATTACAATTACTTAATAAATTTGTGCACTTTTAACTATCAAAAATATAAAATTAAAAAATATTTTTTCTTGCTATTTTGTTAATAAATATTAACAAAAACTACTTATCACTCAACACGTTTTAGTATTGTTCTGGTCAAACTCCAGTATACAATATAAAATACAAACATTAATGAAAGCATTTCGAATAATGCAGGAAGGTGCAAAAATTTATTATATATAAAATAGAGTATTCCAAACGGTATAAATGAAATGAGCATTCTAGAAATTATAAGTCTTGGAAATATTAGTCTTAGTCCAGGTAAAACTATAATGATGCTTAAAAGAAAATATAAAAAGTTTGCACCGAGTGTTGCAATACCTACCCCTACAAGTCCCATTTTCGGAATTAGAAGAATATTCAAAACAACATTGGCAATACCTGATGTCAATTTTATTATAAATTCAATATAAGTTTTATTTGCGAGGTGATACTGCAAAGTCGTGTAATCTGTCAGAGCCATAAAAAATGTTCCGAATGCAAAGTAAGGAATAAGTTTGAATGCAATCTGAAATTTGTCATTTGAAGAAAGCATCTGAACATAATCGACAGCATAAAGAGAAATTACTATTATAACAGGGAGTGCAATCATTATATAATAACCTGTAAATCTTGAAATTAATGGTCTTACATCGATTTTTTCTTCATACATATTGATAATTCTTGGGATTGCCGCCACAGTAATTATGGAGAATATGGTCATCAAAAGCGGAAGAGTTAATCCGTATGCCACACCGACAATTCCGACTTCCGAAAATCCGTGTATACTGTTCATAATAAACTTGTTGCTTTGATTTATTATCCAAGCACTCAACGAAGTTGCAGCAATTGGTATTCCGTATTTAAAAATCGGCAGAACCGAAAACCACTCGATTTTTTGCAGTTTAAACCATGAAAGTAAATTACTTTGATAGATTAACAGCAAATCGATTAAAGATATTGATACCCCCATACCTAAAAGCAGGGCAATTGCTCCGAGGTGGAAAAATTTTATAAAAAATACGGATAATAAAATTGTCAAAAATTGATTTATTATTGTAGACAATGTAAATGACATTGATTTCAGCTGTGCGCGCAAAAGCTGAAAAAGCAATGCCCTTATGGCAACAGGAATTATTAAAACAAGAATTGCAAGAAAATATTTTGATGGAATATTAAAAAACGAATAAAAATTATGCCTGAATAAAAAGGCAAAAATAAACATCAAAAATACATTAGAAATCAGTATTGTAACCAGTGTTGTAAGATATTTAGGCATATCCTGCGACATCTGGTGGTGTTTAAAAAATCTCAATCCAGAAAGGCCGACCCAATCCGAAAATATAATACAAAGAAATGACAATAATGCTATAGAAAGCGAATATAGTCCGTATTCTTCGGGAGACAAAAGGCTTGTGTATACCGGAACAATAATTGCATTGCCGAGCATGCCGATAATCTTTGAAGGCGAATATTTCACCATATCGCGAAAAATAGCTTTTAATTGTTCTTTTTCAACTTCTCTGTTTTCTATAAATTCCATTATCTTTCCTGTGCAGAATAATTATACTATAATTATTGATTATTGTAAAACTCCGAATAAATCATATTCATCAGCGCGTTCAATCAAAACATTTTCAATATCTCCGGGAACAACTGGTTTATCGGATGATGCATAAACCATACCGTCAATTTCAGGCGCATCGTGTTCAGAGCGCATCAACACTACTCCGTCATCCGTATAACCTTCCACAATACATGGAATAGTTTTTCCGACATAAGATTCGTTTATTTCTCGTGAAATTTTTTGCTGTAAAGTCATTAATTTTTTATGTCTCTGTTTTTTTATTTTAGACGGAACCTGTTCGGTCATTGAATAAGAGACAGTATTTTTTTCTCTTGAATATTCAAAGACTCCCATTTTATCAAATCTTACGCGTTTTACAAATTCATACAGCTCGTTAAACTGTTTATCAGTTTCTCCTGGATAACCTACAATAAATGCAGTTCTTATTGCAACATCCGGAATTTTGTCTCTTATTTTTTTTATAAGGGCTTCGTAATCCATTACAGGTCTTCTCATTGCTTTTAAAATTTCAGCATTGCAATGCTGAAGCGGAAGATCAATATACTTTGCGACCTTGTCAAGTTTTGCGATTGTATCAATCAATTCATCAGACATCTGAGACGGGTAAGCATACATAATCCTTATCCAGCCGAGCCCTTCAATTTTGTTCAATTCTTCAAGAAGCTGCGGCAGAGCCTGCTTTCCATACAAATCAATTCCATAACTTGTCGTATCCTGAGCAATCAGATCGATTTCCGTAACCCCTTTAGCTACAAGTTCTTTTGCTTCATCAAGAATATTTTCAATAGTTCTTGAGTGGTATTCTCCCCTCAATTGCGGAATTATACAGTAGCCGCAGTGGTAATTACAGCCGTCTGCAATTTTTATATAAGAGCTTGCTCCGACAGTTATCTGCTGGCGTTCTATATTTTCGGGATAAATATATTCAGGCTTTTCAGATACATGTTCAACATATTTTTTATCATTTGCAACATGTTCAACAACTTCAACGATTTCTTTTATATCAGAAGTCCCAATCATTCCTGAAATTTCAGGTATAGCTTTTTTAAGCTCTCCTTTGTATTTTTGAGGCAGACATCCTGTTACAATAACTTTTTTGCCGTCATTAACAAGCTGTAAAATAGCCTGAACAGACTCTTTTTCGGCATCATGGATAAATGAACATGTATTTACAACAACAATATCAGCTTCTTTCTCATCCAGCGTAACCTGATGACCTTTTTGTGAAAGGAGTCCGAGCATAAGTTCGCTGTCTACCAAATTTTTCGCACATCCGTGATTTAACAAAGCTATTTTCATAATACTACCTCTTTGTAATCACTTTAGCATGAATAAACTATTTTGTAATCATTACCATGGATAGTCCTTTGTTATCTTCCAATTATTTAACTGAATAAGTTTTGTGCAATATGTTCCGCTAATCTGATTTTCTTTTCGGCATCCCCTTTTAGAATTGTTTGTAAGATCCTCATAACGACCGTTCCATTCAAAAACGTAGGGTTCAACCGCAGTTTTTATATTTTGCCATTCTAAGGCATTTCCCGAGCTAGCATTCCCGTTTATTTTGTTAAATTGAAATGAAAAAGCATTATGTGTGTTCCATTCTTGTTTACCGTTTACAAAGTAGAAAAAGTCGCCCCCGTTTTGGTCATAACGGAAAGCAAACATCCCGCTTCCAACAAGATAAACACAAACAGCATTTTCATAGCAATTATCATATTTTGTATATTTTAAATAAGGTAAGAAATATTGCTGTAAAAATTTTAAATTTTCATTATAATTTAATTCTTTTACTTCTCCCATCCATTCAGAAGCATCTCCATTATCAGCAACAGCAAACTGTACAGCATTGTTTATTACATTATAAAACTTTTTTACATTAGCAGCCGTTGATTCCTTTCTCGAATCAGCAATAAGCATGGGGATAGTTAAAGCAGCAACAACTCCTATAATACCTAATG
>URXH01000071.1 GCA_900551675.1 uncultured bacterium | reverse complement strand
TGATGTCAAGCTATTATCGGTGCTGCGCACAAAAAAGACCTTCTGTAATTAACCTGCCTTCTTGCCCTCTGTTCTTTCTGTTTGCACCCCACCCTATCCCTCCCCGTTTGGGGAGGGAATAAAAAACTTTTGTGGGAACGCTTTGCTTATCCCAACCTACCTGTTACTAAATGTGTGGGGCGGAGCGGCTACGCTCCCATTGGAGGCGGCTGGATATAAAGCGGTTTAAGTTTTCGCCAGTTCCCTTCATCTTCTTTTTTTTCTGCAAGGTTTGCAAGAATTTCTCCGAGTGCATAATTATTTGCCTGATATGAAGTCCCGCCGAGCAGAGGCTGCAATTTATCATCTGTAATTACAGTATAATCCCCTGATTTTATAATCTCACGAACATCATCTAATTGTACAGCACCTTTAATTTCACCGCCGTAATAAAGGTATGCACAATTTTTTCTTGCATCAAGAGCAACCAGAGGATTTTTTGGAGCAAGCTGTGCAAGAATTTCAAGCGATGAAATTCCGACAGCTTTGCAATTCAACTGCTGAGCCATTACTCTTGCAACTGTTACACAGGCACGTATTCCTGTAAAACTCCCTGGACCGATATTTACGGCAATTAAACTTATATCCTGCGGTTTAACCTTATTTTCGCTCATTATTTCCTGTAATGTTGAAATCAAAAATGCCGAATGATATTTGTTATCTTTGTTTTCTACAATGCGGGAAGCCAGAACTTCTCCATCCCGTTTTAAAACTGTATACATTTTGTCTAAGCATGTATCAAATGCGAGTGTTATCATAATCCCTCCACCGCTTGCGCGGTACCCCTCCCTTTACAAGGGAGGCATTTTACTAACCACCACCGTTTGTAAGGTTTTCTTCCCTATAACAAAGGTGGCGCGTAATTGCTTTATTAAAGAATGCTGAGCTTTTCAATAATCTCATCTTTTCCTGCCGATTCAAATTCATAAATTCTTGAATCATCATCATTATATTTTACATTAATTTTTATATGGTTAAATGGAGCTTCATTTTGATTAAATTCTGCCCATTCTACAAAAGTTACGCATCTGCCTTCGGAATATTCACGCAATTCGTCATAAATTGTTTTAATTCCTTCATTTTCTAATCTGTATAAATCGAAATGGTAAATCGGAATTGAGCCGGTGTGATATTCGTTAAGGATTACAAAACTCGGGCTTGTAACTTTTTCTTTGACATCCAGTGCATCGGCAACAAGTTTTACAAATGCGGTTTTCCCTGCGCCTATTTCTCCATACAGGTTTATAAAGCATCCGTCTTTTAAAAGCGGCGCAAATTTTTGTGCAAGTTTTTTTGTATCATCAAGGTTACGGCAAATTTGTTGAAATCTTTTCATATACTTCTGCTCTGTTCCTTCCGTTTTCTTTTGCTTTATACAGTGCTTTATCTGCTTTTTGCAATAAAGATTTTTCATCATCTCCGTTTTTGTATTCACAAATCCCGAGACTTATTGTAACATTAATATTTTTTTTCTGCACATCAGGGTTTACTTTTGAAATATCAATATTAGTATTTTCAACTGCTTTTCTAAGTCTTTGGGCAACCATTTCAGCTTCTTCTAATTTTGTAAACGGAAGAATTATGACAAATTCTTCCCCTCCGTAACGGCCTGCAATGTCATAATCCCTTAGCTGATGTTTTATTACATTTGATACTGTTTTTAAAACTAAATCGCCTGATGCATGTCCGTAAGTATCATTTACGTTTTTAAAATAATCAACATCAGTCATAATTGTGCATAAGCTCCGATTCTGACGTTTTGCTCCGGAGACTTCCTGCTTTATACGTTCTTCAAGCTGATGTCTGTTGTAAAGCCCGGTGAGCGCATCAAGTGTTGCGTGTTTTAAGATTTCCGCATAGACATTTGCTCTGTTAATTGTTGTTGCTGCCTGATTTGTAAGCTGTTCTATATAGCTTATTTCTTTTTCGCTCAAAACATTATCTGTACTTTTGGTTACGATACAGCCTAAGAGTTTATTTTCGCTTATCAGCGGGAAAAGACCGATTTTTTTATCCGGAGTTAAAACATATTCTGATTTGTTTGTTATACATTTCAGAAGTTCAAATATTTTTTTGTCCTTGCAGGCAGAAGGCCATATAAGTTTATTATTTATGAATATATAAATTAAATGTTCGGATACAAATTTATCAATCATTTCACCTATAATAGGTATAATATAGCCGGTTTCATACTGTGTTTCTATTATTTTTGCGATATTTTTCATTGCATCATGAAAATCTATATTTCTTTGCATCCGTTCCAGAAGAATAACATTTTGAATTTTTAATGAAATTAAATATGATGTTGTTTTAAAAAGCGCAAAATTCTCTTTATCCGGAATACTGTCGAATTTAATCATTCCAATCAGCTTTTGTCCCTGATAAAGTCCATAAAAAAGACAGTCATTTTCTTCCGTACAGGTAATATTTTTTAGTTTTTCAAAAACTCTATATAAATTTTTTGTCTGATATTTATGCCCGAATTCATCAATAGAAATCCAGCTTCTGGAAAAATCACGTAAAGTTTCTGATGTCGAATCGTAAATGTATATGTGTACAGATGAAAAAATTTCCTCAAGTACACGTGTAATACCTGCTGCATTATACGTGTCATTAAGTTTTTCCGATAAATTTTCAATATCTTCTAATTGCGGCATTATGCTTCCAGTTTTTGCAAAATATCATCTGAAATATCAAAATTTGCATAGACATTTTGAACATCATCGTGTTCTTCAAGTTTATCCAATAGTTTCAATATCTGATCTGCTGTTTTTTCATCAGTAATTTCTATAGTATTTTGCGGAATTCTTGTCAGCTCTGCTGATAAACTTTTGAAACCTTCTGCTTCAAGGCCTTCAACAACAGATTGAAAATTTTCAGGCGATGTTATAACTTTATACTGCCCGTCTTCTTCTGTTACATCAAGGGCATCAAGACCTATTGATGCTTCAAAAAGTTTATCAAAATCGGTATTTTCATCAAAAGTAATAACTCCGCGCTGGTCAAACATCCAGCCTACGCATCCTGTTGCTCCTAAGCTTCCGTTGTATTTAGTAAAAAAGCTTCTTATATCGCCGGCGGTTCTGTTCCTGTTATCGGTCATTGCTTCTATTACAACAGCAACACCTCCGGGAGCGTAGCCTTCATATATTAATTCTTCGTAATTATCTGCTGAACCTGCACCTGCACCTTTTTCAATTGCACGTTTAATGTTGTCATTTGGCAGACCTGCTGCTTTTGCTTTTTCAATAGCTGTTCTTAAACGGAAATTTCCTGCAGGATCAGGACCTCCGAGTCTTGCTGAAACAATTAATTCTCTTGAATATTTTTGAAACACGACCGCACGTTGTGAGTCTACTTTTGCTTTTTTATGTTTAATGGTTGACCATTTTGAGTGTCCTGACATATTTTTTTCCCTCTTTTTAATCTTATACTCTGTATTTATATTTTAGCACAAAAAAGTTTAATTGTTTTTATTAGTGTGTTAAGATAATTTTTATGGAAGATAAAAAAGATATATATTATAAATATTTTGATGAAAAAATATTACCGCAAATCGTAATATTGGAAAGTGAACGAATTCATATAGTAAAAAAAGTTGTACTTTCATCATCTTTGTACTTTTTAGCTGGTTTATTTCTTGCATTTATTGTAATGTTTGTAAACTTTAGCCCTATTTATAAATTTATTCTTATTCCTTTAATTTTATTTTTGATGTATGCGTGTATATTAAAAAGTATAGTTAATTTTATTATTGCAGGAAAAGATTTTCAGGCTTTGCTTTATGAAAAAGTTCTTCCGTTATTTCTTCCTCCCTTTGCAAATTTTAAAAAATGGCCGAAAAATCATAATACTGATGTAATTATTGATTCTCAGTTATTTCATAATTTCGATACTCAGGAAGATGTATCAAGTTTTTTCGGCTTTTATAATGGTACTAACATTATAATCTCGGATTCAAGATTAAAAATGCCTGTTAAGGGTGTTAATAAACCTGATATGTTCAAAGGAACTCTAATTGAGTTTGAGCTTGGAAAAAGTATTGATAACCATGTAATAATGTTTTCTAAAAACGAGAAAAAATTTAATAATTTCAGACAAATAAATCCGCATATTGAAGAAATGAATAAATATCTGTATATATTTGCAAAGAATAATAAAAATTTGGAATTCATCAGTGAAGTTTTCTGGAATACTGTAAAAAGATTCGGGGAAGTTTATACTGCCAAAGGGTTTGAATTATCTTACAAAGATAATGTTGTTTTGATTGCTATCAGACAGAAAAAGCCTATGCTTTTCGGCTTTCTGTTCAGGTCATTATTAAAAGCAAAAAATTACGATGACCTTATCGAAAGATTCATCGTAATTTTTGATTTAGTTGATATTTTAAATTCTTGATATTTTAAGCTGCTTTATCTAGCTTTGGCTTGTCTGCTGTATTGTTTTCTGCAGGAGGTTGTGTTGTGTTTGTATTTTCAGCCTGTTTATCGGACTTTTTACCGCGTTTCATATACGCATAAGCTGCAGTTCCGACAGCAGCAATACCGATGCCGGCTCCGATAATAATTTTGGTCCATTTGTTTCTGATTTTTGAAGCGCCTTCTTTCAGAGCATCTGCTATACCGAATTTTTCACCGACCATACGACCCATTTTTGATCTATTGCGGGCTGCCATGCCTTTGTCTACTTCAAATACTTCTGTCATATAGCGTTCATTTGCAGTTTTCCCGCCGTTGTACTCAGCATTTTCGTGCCAGTCAATTTTTTGCTGCAGACCATTTCTTACCATTTCTGCAAATTTTGAAAGTCTGCCTTCTTCAGGTTTGATGTTGTAGTCAGATACAGCATCTTTAATACACTCTTTTATTTCTGCAGCATTTCTTTGCATTCTTTCCGCATCAACTGCATTTCCGAGTTCTTCGCCTGATAAATTCGAGAATTTAGATGCATCTATGTTGATGAGGTAAGGATTTTTGGTTAAATAGCCTCTTGCTGCAGTGATAAAATCAGGAGCTCCGCCCGTTTTTGTACTTATAACAGGAGTACCTGCTGCAAACGATTCAAGGGGTGTTATTCCGCATGGTTCAAATCTTGATGTAAAGATTGAATATGTTGCGCAGCCAACAAGTCTGTTCGGGAAGAAGCCGTTAACATAGCAGGCATTGCCTTTATATATTCCGCCGTCAAGTTCTTCAATTTGTCTGATTATATCCTTAACCCATTTGAAGTCTTTTGCCTCGTTTTCCCATACACCGGCTCCGACAAGCAGTTTGCAATGTTTTTTAGTTTCTTTATCAACATTTGGATCTTTTAAGAAATTTAAGAAAGCCTGAAAAGTTGACGGATAACCTTTTTGAGGGTCAGGTCTTCCCCAGCCCATAAAGAGCATATCACCTTCATTATATTTGGATAAATGCCCTATCACGCCTGCTCCATCTCCTGAAATCTGGCTTTCAGTAAAGAACATACGTGTTAATCCGTTGACACTGCCCGTGTCATAAGCTTCTCCGAGTGTATCAAGCAGCCATTTTGTATTTGATTTTTTAGCCTTTAATACCTCATCAAGGTTATCTGATACAATTTTTCCGTTTTCAACAACTGGTTTGTATTCATAAGTTGTAAAACCGGCCTTTTTCTGAGTTAATCCGTTTATAAAATTACCTCTGCAGAAGTTCGCTGCCGGATCATTCAGTCTTAAATTTGCCGGAGTGCTTCCGTTTGTAATATCTTTTGTTTCAATCTCTGCGAGTTTTGTTGTCATAAACTGTGCAATATCAGGTGTCTCAAGAGATTTCATTTCTTTACCGTAATTTCTGGATACTGTACCGCAGCTTATATTTTTACCGTTAACTTTAGTTCCGGCAACAGGTACCATAGACAAATTGTATGTGCGGACTTCATTTGCGGTATCTATATAATCATCGCGGAAATTTGCCATAAACGGTTCAAAAATTTGATATGCAAATTGCCTTTCTTCTTTAGAAGCTCTTGACCAGTTTGCTTCAATTTCACGCAGTTTTGCAATTTGCGGATGTTTGCTTAATTTTTCAACATCTTCTTTTCTTGCAATCATTCTAAAGAAGTCAAATGGACTGCTTTCAGCTCCCTGATAGCTTCTTCCGGGGTTATGGAAACGTCCATCAGCTTTGACGCCGTTCCAGTAATTATTTCCGAAATGAGATTCGTCGGCTATATAATTCATTGTCATAAAGCCCGGTCTGTCGTGAAGCCATATATTGGCAGGATTGTAATAACCGTGTTTTTCCGTATTCATTTTAGGCAGCAAATCTACAAATGCTCTATTGCTGTCTGAATAAGCAAGATCAGTCTTTATTTCCTGAAGTTTGCCGTTAACTTTTACTTTTGCACTTCTTGAATAATAAGCTTTATCATTTCCATAAGGTGATTCAAATCTTGCAAGACCTTCTGTATGAATAAAGTATGCTGAGTTCCTTTCAGCTTTATATGGTGCTGCTTTGGCGTTTATAGCATCAATATATTTTTTTACTTCAGGAGTTTCCAGTTTCTTTGTAAATTCTTCTTTTAATTCTTTATCTTCATTAACGAGTTTTTCAACTTCTTTTTTGATTTTAGCTTCTACTTTTTCTCTTTCTTCTTTGTAGTCATGTAATGTATAATTTATTTTAGGATTATTTTTCTTTTTAATTTCAAGTTCTTTTTTAGCCTGTTCTAAAAATCCGTTATCTTTCTTTTCAGCTTCGGCATATTCATCTTTATATTTTTCGCGAACCTGTGCATTATACTTTTCTACATAAGGTTTTTTGAGTTCATTAAAGACTTTTTGTTTGTATTTATCAATTGCTTCATCAACAGTATCTGCAACGCTCAGAGCTCTGAAAACTCTATAGGGGATAGTTTCCATTTTTGAAACAGAATTTGTTGAAGGTCTTGAAACTTTACCTTTTAAATCTTCTGCTTCTTCAAGGACAATTACATTTGACATCCCTTTGTCATTAGGTTTTCTCTGTATTACAAATCTAAATTCTTCGCCGTCTTTAAGCTGAATTTTTTCTCTCTGCATTAATTGTTCTAAAGATTCGTCAGGGGATGCATGGTAAAATTCTTCTGTTTTATATGATGTAATATATTTACCGTTAGCATCTTTTCTTACTTTTACAGCTTTAACTCCGCCGTCTCCGTTGTCATAAGCATGATAAGGTGCAAAATCTCTTATATCTGCGTTTTCGTGTAGTCTCCAGCTTACAGGAGCTTCCTGAGTAACAACGCCCAGACCGCCTGCATCGTAACCGAACCTTTTATTTTCCGGTGCGTAGGATGCAAATTCTTTTATATGTTTTTCATCATTTCCGGTAAAAGTTAATAAAGTGCCTGACATACTCCTGGAGAGAGGCACACTCATTGCAACCGGAATGGTTTGATTATCTGACTGTACTCTGTCGTTTCTTTTGATACTTTTTGCCTGATAATTCGGCATAACTGAATAAACACGCATATTTACACCCTTTTCAATTTATAAAATATATACACAATTCTTTATAGTTTGCAGAAAATTTCTTCCCCGCCTTATATAGTAAAATGCTGACATGTTTTTTTTCAATAGCAAATTGCTATTTTATGAAGAAATATTAAGTAAAGTTTTTTTTAATAATTAGAGTTTTTTATATTATTTTTAAGTAAAATTGAATAAAAAGTATATAAAAGGTAAAAATATGAGCAGATTTTTTGGATTATTGGGAATTATTTTGATATTCGGGATAGCTTATTTATTGTCGAATAATAAAAAGGCTATAAATTATAAAACTGTCGGAACCGGTTTTTTACTGCAGGTTTTACTCGCTCTTTTTATTTTTAAAGTCCCTTTAGGGCGTGCAATATTTTATAATCTCGGGTTATTTATTCAAAAAATCCTAGAATTTGCTAAGGAAGGCGGTTCATTTGTATTCGGCCCTTTGATGACTGAACATAAAATTACTGCGGTATTTGGTGAAGGAGCTCAGGTTTTTGCACTTCAATTAGTTGCCTCTTTAATATTTATGATGATTCTTGTTAATATCCTGTATTATTACGGAATAATGCAGAGAATAGTACCGCTTTTCGGCAAGGCAATGAATAAATTAATGAATGTGAGCGGGGCTGAGGCTTTATCAAATGTGGCCAGTGCATTTGTCGGACAGATAGCGGCACAGATTATGATCAGACCATATCTTGCAAAGCTGACGCGTTCGGAATTACTTGCTTCAATGGCAGGAAGCATGGCCTGTATATCAGGAGCTACTATGCCGATTTACATTGGAATGGGAATTCCAGCCCAATATCTTCTTGCGGCTTCAATTATGGCAGCTCCCGGTGCGCTTGTAATTTCTAAAATAGTATATCCGGAAACAGGTACTCCGGAAACCAGCGAGGATATTAAAATAACTTATAGTAAACGAAAAAAGCCTTATATAAACGTTTTTGATGCAATTTCTTCGGGCGCATCGGAGGGTATGAAGGTCGCAATAAATGTTATTGCCATGATTTTAGCCCTTGTTGCCCTTGTCGCCATGATTGACTGGTTTTTAGGGCATTTGGGAATATTTATTGTAAAATATCTCCATATAAATTTTGTATCTTTTGACTTAAATCATCTTTCTTTGAAACTTATATTGGGCAAAATATTTGCGGTATTTGCATATTTTATGGGGGTTCCGATGAGTGAAGCAACAACGGTAGGTTCTCTTATGGGAACGAAACTTGTTTTAAACGAAATGGTTGCATATTTTGACATGACGCATCTTCCACAGGCTTTATCTGATAAAAGCTTTTTAATTGCAAGTTTTGCATTATGCAGTTTTGGGAATTTCGGTTCTATTGCAATACAATTAGGAGGTATCGGTGAACTTGCGCCAAACCAGAGAAAAAATCTTGCAAGACTCGGTGTCAGAGCTTTAATTTGCGGAACATTAACTTGCTATATGTCAGCCGCTATTGCAGGTGTGTTGTTTAATTAATATTGATTTTTATTAAAAATGTTGTTATAATATTAATGTAGCGTAAAATAATAGGAGCAGAATTATGAACTATTCATTGGTATCAGAGCTTCGGGGGGGGGGCATTTAACCGCTCCTGTTCAAGGTTTTACTCTCGCAGAAGTTCTAATTACATTAGGTATTATTGGAGTTGTCGCTGCGATGACTATGCCTGCTTTGATAAATAAGTATCGAGAAAAAGTATTTGTTGAACGATTAAAACAAGCATATTCAATATTTTCTCAAGCTTTTTTAATGGCAAAACAAGAAAATGGACCTGCAGAATTTTGGGATATTGGTGAAAGGGCTCAAATGGAAGGTTCAGAAAAGTTCTACGATATATTTGCGCCTTATTTGAAAAAAGCTAAATCTTGCAGAGAAAATGCAGGATGTTTTGCGGATCGTTATATAACTTTTAGCGGTAAGGAATATGGATATGCACCTGAAAATCGTAGTGTATATGCAAAAGGCATATTAAATAACGGGGTTTCTTTTGCATTAACAAGTGCCGGAAGCGGGTGCAGCTATTCTTCAGGTATGCAGTATTCAAATATATGTGCCGTTTTATATGTTGATTTGAATGCTGATGCTCTTCCTAATAAGTCAGGTGTTGATTATTTTGGATTTTATATTACAAAAGATGGCATAAGACCAATGGGATTTCAAGGCTGGGACGGTGGAGTAAACGGGTACACGTGTAAATATAACGGTCAGAGCAGCGGAAATGGAACAGGCTGTACTGCATGGGTCCTTAATAATCAAAATATGGAATATTTATATAGGGATGTTTCTTCTCAATGGCAGTAGTTTTACTGTTTTAGGTAAAAATTTTTTCGTATGAAAATGATAAGGTTATCCGCTACGGTATAGGGTAAATATATGGTTTAGCCTCTGATTTCATAGCTGATAAAGTTTTTTTTTATTAAATGGAATAGTTCGTTCCATTATTGCGGTAAATGTTTCTGCCAGTCGCCTTTCAGATTCTGGATAAATCTGTGTGCATCAATTACATCATCATAATTTATGGGTTCGGGGCCTTCCTGTACTTCTAGTGGCTCATAACTTTTAATATCAATGTCATTAAAACCTAAAAAAGCTACCCCAAAATTTTTCCCGCAGTGCCTGCATTCAAGGCTAATTACTGTCAATCCTTCTTCTTCCCGCTTAATCGTTATAGAATTTTCGTCAAAACTGTTCTTGCATTGCGAGCAGCACAGGTTATTAAATAATTTTTCTATTTTCTTTTTCATATAAGTCCTCACTATTATTATAAATAAAATTTTATTAAAAAATGCTAATTTTTTGCAGGGCATGGGTATAATAGAATTAAGGCGGATTATATATGTCGTTTCGGTTCGCTTAAGCTTAACAGATAGGAGTGTTTATCATGGAAGCTATCAACTTAATTCTATTCGGTTTCATCGTTTATACTGCGTTAATCGTAGTTCCGAGTATCTGGGAAGAATTAACAACAGAAGGCTAAATCCTTTAAAATTTCAGACGAGGAAAAACTGTTAAAGTTCCTTTTTTTGTTAAAATATTAGAGAGTGTGGAAGTATCCAGAATATAAAGTGTAAATAATACGTTAAAAGTTTTAACGCTCCTTTTAGTACTGCTTTTTTTCGATTTAATCGTTAAAAGTCAGTTTTTTTTATGTTGAAAATTATTAAAAATATTGTTATAATGACAATATAAAGTAAAAGTTTTAAAAGAAGGAGTAAGCAAATGAAAAGATTAGATTATTTACGAGTATCGGGGGGGGGGCATTTCTAGCTGACAGAAGTGCAGGAAGTCAAGTTGTATGCA
>URXH01000070.1 GCA_900551675.1 uncultured bacterium | reverse complement strand
CCCCCCGATTAATACTTCTTAACAAATCTCTCATAAAGCACTCCTTTCATATATTACTTATATTCTTATTATAATATATCTTTTAATATTTTTCAAGGCAAATTACTTGTAAAAAAATTTTGCCCGTGCGATAATTTAGTTATCGAAAGGCTAGTCATGGCAAACACTTTAGTATATTTACTCGATGGGAAAATTTATATAAATCTTACTAACAGATGTACAAATGATTGCATCTTTTGCCTTAGGAAAGACAAAAACGATGTCAAAGGACAGGAACTATGGCTTGATAATGAAAATTCAACTGCCGATGATGTAATTCAACAATTTAAAAAATTTGAACTTACCAAAGAAGTAATCTTCTGCGGATACGGCGAGCCGATGATGAAATTAGATGTTTTGAAAGAAACTGCAAAATATATAAAAGACAATTACCCCCAAACAAAAATTCGAGTTAATACAAACGGACATGCCAATTTTGTTTACAAAAGAAATGTCGTTCCGGAATTAAAAGGCCTTGTTGATGAATTTTCGGTAAGCTTAAACGGAGCTACAAAAGAAGAATATGATGAACTTTCCCGACCAAAATTTACGGAAGCTTACGAAGAGATGAAAAAGTTTATAAAAGCCTGCTCTGATGAAGGAATATCAGTTACGGCAAGCGTTGTTGAAGGTTACAAAGGAAGACATCTTGACCTTGAAAAATGCGAAAAAATCGCAAATGATTTAGGCGCAAAATTCAGAGTCAGAGAGTGGATCGTTAACGGATATTAGAAAGGAACATTATGCAGGTTCAAAACATTCAATCAACAAATTTTCAAGGCAAAGCTGTTTTTATTAAGCAATATCGAAATCCTTACGGCAGCAAAAAATTACAACAGGCTGTCAAACAGTTAAATACAATGAATATTATAAAAAATAATAAATTTGATATCTTTGTTGAAAATAACTGGTGGAATAATGTAAGAATAACAGCTGCCAAAAATGCAAAAGAAACAGAAAGATATGAAGCTCAAAAAGTAACATCAATGAAAACGGTTGCACATCCCGAAGCTGTTATAGGTACTGCAAAACTTGTAAGTTACAGCCACAGAAATAAATTATCCCGAATTAAAGAAGAACAGTCAAAAACTTTTTGGGGTAAAATAAAAAATTTATTTACATAAAAATATAAAACTAAGAACTTTAAATTACGAAGAAAGGACGTAAAAAATGAGTAATTTAGACAAAATCATGAAACCGAAATCAATAGCGGTAATTGGTGCGTCAACAAAAGACCACACCATCGGTTCGGATATTATGAAAAGATTACAGGAATACAAATTCAACGGAAAAATTTATCCTGTAAACCCTAAAGGCGGAATAATTGAAGGGCTTCAGGCTTACACTTCTGTACTGGAAGTCCCGGGAGAAGTTGACCTTGCAATTATTGTAGTTAACGCTAAATTTGTATTATCAACAATTGACCAGTGCCACGAAAAAGGCATTACAGGTATTTGTATAATCACTGCAGGCTTCAAAGAAACAGGAGCTGAAGGTGCTGAACTTGAAAAACAATTAGTTCAAAAAATTAAAGAATACGGAATGAGATGTGTTGGTCCTAACTGCTTAGGAGTTGTAAACACCAACCCTGAAATCAGAATGGACGGCTGCTTTGCAGAATCTCTGCCTGAACGCGGAAATATCGGCTTTGTTTCTCAGTCAGGTGCTTTAGGCGGCGGTATTTTGAATATTTTGAAAGACCTTAACTTAGGTTTTGCACAATTTATTTCAATCGGCAATCAGGCTGATGTTAACGCTGAAACAGCTATTGAATACTGGGAAAATGACGATGATGTCCAGCAGATTCTTTTGTATATGGAGTCAATTCAAAACCCTGCAAACTTTAGAAAATTAGCATCAAGAATTACAAAGAAAAAACCGATTTTGGCTCTTAAAGCAGGACGTTCTGCTGCAGGTGCTTCAGCTGCGTCTTCTCACACAGGCTCTTTAGCAGGTGCTGATAAAGCTGCGGCAGCATTATTGCATCAGTCAGGCGTTATCAGAGAATTTTCTTTGCAAAACCTTTTTGAAACTGCAAAAGTATTTGCAAACTGCCCTATTCCAAAAGGCGACAGAGTAGCTATCATCACAAACTCAGGCGGCCCCGGAATTATGGCTACAGATGCTGTATGTGAATACGGTATGCAAATGGCTAAAATTTCAGATGCAACAAAAGAAAAATTAAGAAGCTTCTTACCTTCTGCAGCATCTGTTAAAAACCCGATAGATATGATTGCATCAGCTCCTATCGAACACTACAAACAAACTCTTGAAACAGTTATTGCCGATGAAAACGTTGATATGATTATTACAATCTATCTTCCGTTCTTAGGCTTGAAAGATATTGATGTTGCTCAGGCTCTAATGGAAATTAAGGCTAAAAATCCGCAAAAACCGATTATCGGCGTATTTATGACCAAGAATGAATTCTTCTCAAAACTTTCTGATATGAATGTTAATATGCCGTTCTTTATGTACGCAGAACAGGCTGCTGACGGTTTGAACAGATTAAACCAGCAAAGATTATGGATGGAAAGAGAAGAAGGCAAAATTCCTTGCTATGATGTTGACAGAGCTAAAGTTGAAAAAATTATTGCAAACTCTATCAAAGAAGGCAGAGCACAGCTTACAACTCTTGAATCTATCGATGTATTACAGGCATACGGAATCCGTGCCTGCAAATACGGTCTTGCAACAAATGAAGAAGAAGTTGTTGAACTCGGAAACTCAATCGGCTACCCTGTTGTAATGAAAATGACTTCTAAAACAACATCACACAAAACAGACGTAGGCGGTGTTGTTGTTAACATCAAATCAGAAGAACAATTGAGAAAAGAATACAAAGCACTTCTTGAAAGATTGGAATCAAAAGGATTGTTAGACGGTCTTGAAGGCGTTATCATCCAAGAAATGGTAAAAGGCAGCCGCGAAATGGTTTGCGGTATCGCAACAGACCCTCAATACGGTCCTATGATGATGTTTGGCTTAGGCGGTGTATTCGTTGAAGTTATGAAAGACGTAACATTCAGAATTGCTCCTTTAACAGATGTTGATGCTATGGATATGATTAAATCCGTAAAAGCTTACAAATTGTTAGAAGGTGCAAGAGGTACAAAACCTGCACAGATCAACCAGATTCAGGAAACTTTACTGAGATTGTCTCAACTTGTAAGCGATTTCAAATTCATAGATGAATTAGATATTAACCCGCTGTTAATTTCTGAAACTACAGGAGAAGGAATTGCTGTTGACGGACGTATCAAAGTAAGATTAGAAGAAGCTAAAGAAGCTTTAGGATGTACATGCGCATCTTCCTGCTGCTGCGGTTAATTCCTATAAAATTAATAATAGCAAAAAATAATATTTACCGGTCTTTTATAATATATATAAAAGACCGGTTTTTACCCCGATAGAAAGGCAGATATGAAAATTCAAAGAACAATAAATGCAATTATAGGAGCTACAAAAGACAGACGTAATATAACGAGAGATTCCAAACGTAAACTTGAAGGAATAGAGTTAAGATGTTTTAAAACAATGGAAAACATCTCAGGCCCTTCAGTTCATAACCCGATAAAAGTAGTTAAAAGCTGGTACAAAGCTTATAACGAAAATGTTAAAAGATTGAAACTTATAGAAGATTTGAATAAACCGTTTAAAAAGCCGTCAATAATTAAACAAATTTATCACAGATTAACAAAAAAATAAAATAATGTAAAATTTTCTTAATGAATAAACAAAAAATTCCTTTATTTAATATCATATTTATATGGTCTTAAATGAGGGATATTATTTATGAGAATTTCAGCAATACAAAATTATCAAAGGAATACTGCTTATTTTTCCGGTGAGAAAAAAAATAAACTTAAAAATGCGGCAGGAGCAGCCGCGATTGCACTTGCAACTGCGGTACCTGCAACAAACGCGGATGCACAGTATTATTACTATACTCCGCCGATAACTTTTCAGCCTCCCGCCACATTACATACCCCAGCTTCAGTACCTGATTGCTTTATTATTGGAGACTTAAAGACCTTTAACGGCGGAAAGTCTATGGAACAAGTTTTTAATGAAATTGATTTAAACGAAAACGGGACAATTTCTGCAAACGAAGTTGTAAGAACTGACAGAAACAATAAAACAAGATATAATGTATATCCTTATAACATCTATACACAGTATCAGAGCCAGTATACAAGAAATCAATTTCAAGACTTGGCAGAAACTTATAACGAAGATGATTCAAACCCGAATACAATAAATTATAATGAATACAAAGCGATCATGAAAGACTTTTTAGATTACAGAAATGTAACAAACTTTATGGACTTATTCAACAGCCCAGGTTTATATCCGCTACCTCCGCTGTATAACCCCTTCAGGCCGGAGCCACCACATCATCACAGGCATAGAGATCACGACAGGCCTCCAGGACACCACAGAAGATAACTAAAAAAATTGACCTCCATTCATATTAATGATTTAATACATTTATGAATTACATTTTCTACTTTTTAATAGTAATTTCTATTATTGTGGGTGCTATCAACGGAAGATTAGATGCTGTTGTTAATTCAATACTTTCCGGTGCTGAATTATCTGTCAAAGTCGCATTTTCTCTTATCGGAATAATGGCCTTCTGGCTTGGAATGATGAAAATTGCAGATAAATGCGGACTTATAACAATTATTGCAAAATTAATAAATCCGATTACAAAAAAATTGTTTAACGAAATCCCCGAAGATTCTCCTGCCATAGGAGATATTGCAATGAGTTTTTCTGCCAACGCCTTCGGGCTTACAAATGCCGCAACTCCAATCGGAATTAAGGCTATGGAAGAATTGCAAAAACATAACAAAGATAAAAATTCAGCATCAAACGCTATGTGCATGTTTCTGGCAATGAATACGGCAGGATTTCAACTTATTCCGGCAACGGTTATTGCTGTTTTAATAAGTATCGGATACAAAAATCCGACAGAAATTATCGCTCCTACGCTTCTTGTAACAAGCATTGCTTTTGTAAGTGCTATTGTACTTGCAAAAATTTTCCAGAACTTCTGGCAGCCCCAACAGGCGGCCTCCATACAGGAGAAACAAAAATCTGATGGAGGGGAAAACAGTGTTAATTAACAGACAAAACTTTTCAGGTAATATATCCCTCTCTCTTTGTGAGAGGGAGCAGTTCTTAACGAGCCTGCGAGTTATAGAAATGCGGGAGAGGGTTTAATGTTTCAGAAATTTATGCAAATAATATCTTTATGGGCACTTCCTGCAATACTAATTTTAATATTAACAATGGGCTTGTTTAAAAAAGTTCCATTGTATGAAACCTTTACAGACGGAGCAAAAGACGGATTTAAAGTTGCAGTTAATATTATACCGTACCTTGTTGCAATAATTGTCGGAATTTCAATGTTCAGAGCATCCGGAATTGTTGAAATGATAAGTAATTTATGCTCTCCTGTACTTTCACATTTTAATGTTCCTGCAGATACAATTCCTGTTATGCTTGTAAGACCTTTATCAGGTTCTGCAGCACTAGGGGTTTTTTCTGATATTGCACATAATCTCGGACCTGATGCTTATGCAACAAAACTTGCAGCTGTTATGATAGGTTCGAGTGAAACAACTTTTTATGTCTTGGCTGTATATTTCGGGGCTGTCGGAATTTCCAAACTCCGTTATGCACTAATTGTAGGGCTTCTCGCTGATGCAATCAGTATTCTGGCAGCAATCGCGGTCTGTAATTTGATGTTCTAAAATCTGTTTCAACCCAGCTTTGCGTAAAATTATCGGTACTATTTTCAATAACAGCCTTAACCAGCACAGCATAACTTATATCAATAAAATTAATTTTATTAATTCTTTCTATTAAAAAGTCATGCCCTCCGCAATTATGACAAAAATGTTCTGCAGGAATAATTTTTCCTTTTTTAATAATACCTTTTAATTTTACACCGCAGCAGGAACACCTGATAAGATACCATTGATTTTCAATCAATTCCCCGCAGTCAGGGCAGTAGGAAAAATCAACTTCGGGCCTTACTTTAGAATGCTCGCAAACCTTATTAAATCTAAACAACTCCAGTATAGCCATATTTATTTAATAATTATTTTTTTTTAATTGTCAATAATAAATTCTTATATGACAATATTTGTTTATTTCATCCCATTTCCATTTGTTTTGAATGCATATATCTTTATTCAATTTTTTTTTCATTCCGCCTCCTGTTCTTATCATTAATCCTTCTTTGCATATACCAAGATCCATGCACATGTTCAGTTCAACAAATCTTATATATAAAGGCTTTAGAGCAATACCAAAAATTATTAATACAAAGCATATAACAATAAATTTTAATTTCATATATACATAATAAACTATTATGCAAAAAATTAATTAATAATATTTCCTGTGTTTCGGGCGTAAATCCCACATTAAAACTTCACAGCTGCATGAAGGATTATTTCTGCCACGCAAACGCCCCTCTCTGTTTGCTTCCTGATCACGTTCTGAATCGGCAATTCTTTCTTCGACACTAACATGATGGGTATGCACATAAGTATATGAATCATAAAATTCTTTTAAATCGCTTAAACCGACTGCAACAGCTTCACCGAGAATTCCACGCTGTGCTGCTTCACAATTTGCTTTTGAATGATAAAATTTATCCATTGTTCCGTCCCTTTCCAAAAGCAGCGAAATATAATTCGAAACAAAACTATTTATACTTCCAAGTATCGTTTGAACCGGTGCAAGAAGCCCGAGAATATCATTCATTAAAATTTGCAATTCAAACTTTTCTGAATAAAGCTGTTCCACATCATTATCAATAAAGTTTTCACAATCAGGTAGATGCTTACCGTACTCAGGTAATAATAACTGAATATCATTCTCAATATCACTCATTAGGCTTTCAACGGATTTTACATCATTATTAAGCCCTGACACTTCAGAATTTACCACAGATTCCAGAATGTTCATATTCTCTATTATATTTTTTAATTCTTCATAGAGTTCTGCACAATCACATAAACTATTGTCTTCGTAAATTTCTTCAACATAACATTTACAATTTGGGTGAGGTTTTGACGGAATATCTTCCTTATTATAAAAAGTTTCTCCATCCAATTCCATACATTTTTTGCATGCGCCAACTGATGAATGCCAGATATAAACAGAATTACTAATACCGCCTTTTAATACTTTATTTTTCATAACTTATACTCCTTGCTGACAACCTTAACATTATTACAGGTTACAAGAAGCAGCACAAGTCAACAATAATATAGAGACAAATAAATCAAAATGCTTTAACTAAAAAAATCTGAATATCTTTATTTACTCTTTCAACTCTTTTTACATACCTCATATCAGTCCAGTTTGTCAAAATTAAAACAACTGCAGGTTTTTTATGAGTCATTTCCGAGTAATACAATGACTGTCCTACACTTTCCGCCCATTTTTTTGCGAAATCAAACTCTATTGCATAATCCTTTGTAAGACAATCAACTCTTGTCATATCCCAGAGTCTGAACTCTTTTTTGCCAAAGCTCGGCGTACACCACTGTTCAACATAATATGCTTCTGTTTGACCGCTTTTCATTGTCTGAGTATTATATAAGCTCTTAGGCACATAATTCAGACCTAAATACATAAAACCGCCTGCAATAAACAATAAAGAAAATATAAAAGTAATGACTTTATTTTGATACTTTTTCCGCATAAGCAAATTATACAATAAAAAACAAAAAATAGCCCGACTGTTTAATTGTTTTCAAAAGACAATTTACATTTAATAATAATATAAATCTTTTTCATACTTCCAGCTATTCTTAATTCCAACCGAGCTTTCTGCATTTGCAAAAAGCTCTTTTTTTTTGTTTTTGATCAGCTATTTTTTTATAATAACAAGATCTCCGCGTTTAACAACAGTTGACAAAAAATCAATAACTTTATTACTCATTCTTATGCAGCCTTTAGAAACACGTTTTCCAATACTTGTTGAATCGTTATTGCCATGTATAAATTGCCCTGTCATAGCCCTTTCACCTGTATTTACATCTACTTTATCTAAAATAATAATATGCGATCCGTAACTTTTAGGATTACGCCTTCTTTTAGTAGAACGAGGTGCTGATGAATAAGGGTAAGTTTCAACGTGCGACACTATTCTAACACCAGGATAAGTCGGAGTAGAAGGCTTTCCGGTAGCCACAGAATATGCTTTTACAGGTTTACCTGCATTATCGTAATAGTATAAAACATTGTTTGAAAGAGAAACAACAAATTTTGCAGTTCTATCCTCTCCTAAATAACACAGATGCGGATTCGGAGAATTAGATAAAATAACATCTGCACACGTGCCTTCAGGAGGTACTTTATTTTTTATTTCAACAGTATCCTTGATTAAATTTTGAGCAGAAACACGACTATTTATAGCTCCAAAATATATAGATCCGGAAAGAGCAGTAAGGGTAAATAATTTTGTTATACAGGGAAATATTTTCATAATTATAAAGATTAAAAAGAACCAATAGGAGAAACTCTCTATTGGTTCTTTAAAAATAGGCGCTGGCAACGAGTTATCTTCCCAGGCGGTGGCCCGCCAAGTATTTTCACCGATGTGAGTCTTTACGACCGTGTTCGGGATGGGAACGGGTGTTTTCCTCACTCTTGGTCACCAGCAAGTCTTTTAAACAGTACTCACTGTACCTTGAAAGCTGCATAAGGATTATAAACAAACGCAATCACCTAACTAAGTTAGGAAAAGCCCTCGTCCTATTAGTATCAGTCGACTGAAAATGTTGCCATTCTTACATCTCTGACCTATCAACCGTGTAATCTGCACGGGGACTTACTGACTTGTGTCATGAGAGATCTCATCTTACGGTGGGCTTCGTACTTATATGCTTTCAGCACTTATCCGCTTGGAACACAGCTACCGGGCGTTTACCGCTGGCGCGATAACCCGTACACTGGAGGTCCCCTCTTCCCGGTCCTCTCGTACTAAGGAAGACTCCGTTCAAATCTCTTGCGCGTATACCGGATATGGACCGAACTGTCTCACGACGTTCTGAACCCAGCTCGCGTGCCGCTTTAATGGGCGAACAGCCCAACCCTTGGAACGTACTACCGCTCCAGGATGCGATGAGCCGACATCGAGGTGCCAAACCTCCCCGTCGATATGGACTCTCGGGGGAGATAAGCCTGTTATCCCCAGGGTAACTTTTATCCGTTGAGCTCTGGCATTTCCACTCACAACCATCGGGTCACTAAGTCCCGCTTTCGCGTCTGCTCGACCTGTCAGTCTTGCAGTCAAGCCAGCTTACGCCTTTGCACGTCATCACACGATTTCTGACCGTGTTAAGCTGACCTTTGAACGCCTCCGTTACTCTTTAGGAGGCGACCGCCCCAGTCAAACTGCCCACCTGACACTGTCCTATTACCAGTTCATGGCAACTAGTTAGATTCCAAGTAAAAGAAGGATGGTATCCCAAAGGTGACTCCTTAAGAACTGGCGTCCTTATCTCATAGTCTCCCATCTATTCTGTACATCTCTTACCTAGTCTCAATATCAAGCTACAGTAAAGCTCCATGGGGTCTTTCTGTCTTATCACAGGTAACTAGCATCTTCACTAGTACTACAATTTCGCCGAGTTCATTGTCGAGACAGTGCCCAAATCATTACGCCTTTCGTGCGGGTCAGAACTTACCTGACAAGGAATTTCGCTACCTTAGGACCGTTATAGTTACGGCCGCCGTTCACTGGGGCTTAAGTTCAGAGCTTCACATCGAAACGTTTACTCTTCCCCTTGACCTTCCAGCACTGGGCAGGCGTCAGCTCCTATACTTCATCTTTCGATTTGGCAGAAACCTGTGTTTTTGCTAAACAGTTGCTTGGGCCATTTCTCTGCGACCAATATCGCTATTGGCTCCCCTTATCCCTAAGTTACGGGGTTAATTTGCCGAGTTCCTTAACAATGATTCTCTCGTTCGCCTGAAAATTCTCTTTCTTCCTACCTGTGTCGGTTTACGGTACGAGTACCTCTATGCTCCTATATCACTTTTCTTGTCACCTGATTTATCTACTTCGTTACTATTTTTCACTCCACCTTGCGGTACGAACTTTTCCATTTGCTCGCTTAGACTCTTCTGATGCGTCATGATATATTGTATATCGCATTTCGGTAGTGCAGGAATCTTTTACCTGCTTTCCATCGACTACGCTGCTTTAGCCTCGTCTTAGGTCCCGACTTACCCTGGGCGGACGAACCTTCCCCAGGAAACCTTAGGTTTTCGGCGGCACAGATTCTCACTGTGCTCTCGCTACTTATTCCGGCATTCTCTCTTGTATATCGTCCACTACTCTTTTCAGTATAGCTTCAATCTTTATACAACGCTCCTCTACCACTTAATACTTTACGTACCAAATCCAAAGCTTCGGTATGTAGTTTAGCCCCGGTAATTTTCGGCGCAGGCCTACTTCGACCAGTGAGCTTTTACGCACTCTTTAAATGAATGGCTGCTTCTGAGCCAACATCCTGGTTGTCTATGAATTCCCACATCCTTTTCCACTTAACTACAATTTTGGGACCTTAGCTGT
Organism: uncultured bacterium; assembly: GCA_900551675.1. Taxonomy (GTDB): domain Bacteria; phylum Cyanobacteriota; class Vampirovibrionia; order Gastranaerophilales; family Gastranaerophilaceae; genus Stercorousia. The sequence continues at coordinate 222 of URXH01000070.1, read as the reverse complement.
TGGTCTGGGCTCTTTCCCTTTTGACAATGGCACTTAGCTGTCACTGTCTGACTCCTGTTCTTACACACATGGCATTCAGAGTTTGATAATGATCGGTATTCTGGTAAGAACCCTCACATATTCAGTGCTTTACCTCCACATGCTACTAAACAAGGCTAGCCCTAAAGCTATTTCGAGGAGAACCAGCTATCTCCGAGTTCGATTGGAATTTCTCCGCTATCC
>URXH01000069.1 GCA_900551675.1 uncultured bacterium | reverse complement strand
AATATACACTTAAAGATATAAATATAATATTTGAATAGAATTCAGGCAGTTTATTTTTAATTTTGTATTTCTCATAAAATCTTAATGCAGATTTTGTAATCCAATCTGTAGAGCAAGTGCACAATAGATTAAGCATTCCGATTGCAAGCTGATATACGCCCATTTCTCTGGTTGTCAGCATGTAAGCAAAAAACGGAATTATAATAATAGAATTTAAGATTACAAGAAATCTTGACGGCAGATAGCTCAAAAAAGAGGTTAATATAGGATAAAATTTTCTTGTAACATTTTTTGTCTGCATATACATAAATTATACAATAAAAATGACGAATGCCACTCTGCCGAACCGAAAAATAATGCTTCGCATTAAGTTTCTCGTTCTGCTCTTATATCAAATAAAAAGACACCAAACAGGTGTCTTTTTATTTGCCGAAGGCCGGACTCGAACCGGCACGTGGTTGCCCACACAAGATTTTGAGTCTAGCACGTCTACCAATTTCATCACTTCGGCATAAATTAAATTGTTATATATTTATTTTAGCAGAAACATTTCAAATTTCAAATAAAATTTTTAAGAATTTAATTAAATTATATTTTATTGCCGTGCAGATTAATTAATTTATATTTAAGGTTATTTAAACTGTTTATAAGAGTGAGGCTATATGAAGAATTTTTTATTATTTTTTATATTATCGGTTTTGATAAGTTCATCAACTGTTTATTCAGCAGTCATGGAAGGCGGTGTGTCAAAAACAGGCATGGGTAATTCCAGCAGAATTGTTGATAATGCTACGAATATGCCTGTAGCAGGAGCTAAAGTGAGTCTGCCAAAACACAATTATTCAACAATGTCTGATGATTATGGTGCTTTTAAATTGAATGCAGATATAAAATCTCCGACTATTATGTCTGTTGAAAAAGAAGGTTACCGCCCATTCTCGCTTACTATAGACCAGCATACGGCTTCAAAGCCTATTGTTGTAGGGATTGAAAAAAGTAACATAGAAGATGTAATAATTACGTCCGAGATGTTTCATTTAGGTGATGATAATTTCTCTGAAAATTCAGCTAATTCAGGAGAATTTAAGGGAAAATCAATAGGCCCGTTTTTTAATAAGTCTTTTAAAATTGCTTCCAATGCTTTATCAAAAAGAAATTACCTTGTTATAGGTTCAATAATAGGCATTGACACTCTTATGGCTAAAAAATTAAGACAGAATTCTATTGTAAATTCTTTTTCCAGTCCGCCGGAGGTTTATTTTAACGGTTCAAAAATTGCAGATATTCAGCTAAACGGGGACGGGCAGAGGATAAAAATTCCGAATAATTTACTGCGTCCGGGGCAAATAAATGAAGTAACAATTAAAACAGGCAGAAATTTAAAACAGACAGCTTATATAGATTACGATGACATTGAGTTTATGAATATTTCAATTCAGTCGGAATAATAAAAAACGACTTTCGGGTATAAAAGTCGTAATTAATTAAGGAAACAAAGTTTTATATTATTGATTGGTTGAATTTTCAACCTTTCATATATTAAAATTTAAAGTTTAGACTGTATAAGCTTTATGCAAAGTCTTATGCCGCGGCTGGAACAGCTGCGTTCCTCTTTAGTTTAGACTAAGTAAGTTCGTACAAAGTCTTATGTGTTGGAAGGAACGGCTACGTTACTGTCTTTAGGGTTGACTTTGAAGTTTTGTTCAAAGCCTGTGTGTAGGGGTAAGCTTCGCTTACCCGAATGTTTTGAATGTTGATTCAGTGTTCTTTTCAATAACTTTCTGAACTGCATCCATTTCTGTTTGAATTGCGTCCTGTTCAGTATCTAACTGTTTCAAACGTAATTCAAGATTTTTATCTTCTGCCTGAATAATTTCAATCTTAGCATTGATATTTTGGATAGATTGATCATATTCATATTTGTCATATTCATACTGATTCATTGCATCATCGTAAGCCGCCTGATCTGTAACAGTATTTGTTGTTACTGCATAAGTAACTTCATCAGCTTCTCCCGGATTCAGAGTAACATTAATGATTCGTCCTGTAGAATCTTGTTCCAAACGTGCAGTAACACCTTTGATTTCTTCTGTTTCCTGAGTTGAACCTACTGTATATGTGCCTATTGTGCTTTGTGAAGTTCCTGTTTCATTGTAAACAGCGCTGTCTAATGAATCTTTTTTTACAAAATATGGAGTCCATGTTTTTGTAGAAGTATTTTTAACATATCTAACAAGCCAGTCGGATTCTCCGTATTTTTCGTTTAATTCTTCTAAATATTTTTGTTCTTCTGCTTGTAAATTTTCAATTTGTTGAATTGATAAAGTTTTTAAATATTCATCTTGACCGTCATAAAATTTTTGGGGGGTTGTTCCTGTTTTTGGCGTATAGTATGTACGCTGACCCTGTTCATCCTCAGTGTAATATCTGTCAGTATCTTGTTCGTATTTTGCGTTAACAGTTTGATCATTACCTTCCTGATCCTGGTATACAACTTTATAGCTGTAATCTGTTTCAGATATTTGAGTTAGTTCTCTTAATTTAATAGCACCAACATAATAATCGTATTGAGGATTTTCTTCTGTTCCAACGTTTTGTCTTGTGTATAATGTCGGAGCAGTAGAAACGACTGCAAAATCATTAGTCCAGCTTGATGTATAGCTGATTAAATAAGTACCGTCAACCTGAGCTATCATAGAAGATATAGAATTGCTAAGAGAACCATCTTTAAAAGTATAAACGGTCTTTGTATAATCAGCAGTTGAAGGCGGTACCGGAACTGTCATGCCTAGCAGCTGGTTGTAATAGTTAGCAGACTGGTTTGACAAAGTTGTTCTTTGCTGGTTGATCTGCTGACCTTCATATTCGGTATTTGTTTTTCTTGCAGTAAGACCTAGAAATCTTGCCTGCGAAGCAGCCATACCCATGACTAGTTCCCTTTCACTTTTGTTTCCTTACTTATTGTTACGGCACAACAAAAGAAATTCTTTAATAATTGTACCAAAAAACTTAACAATTTGTAACAAAAATCGTTCGAATAAAGTATAAAACAAGTCCTAATTCATTATTTTAGACTACTTTAAAATTTCTTTTAATTCGTTAATAACAAATTCCATAGCACCCTGCTGGGAGTTGAATACTGTTTTGCAATCTTCACAGCATTGGAAATAGAATTCTTTATCTGAAAGTAGTTTATGCATATAATCACTCAATTCTTTAGGCGTTTTAACAACTTTACCTGCTTTGGTACGTGATAATATCCAGTAAATATCTCTGAAATTATGGATAGATGGTCCTGAAATTACAGGTTTATTGTAAACTACAGCTTCTAAAGGGTTATGCCCGCCTGTTTTGTTGAAGCTGCCGCCTATAAATGCAAAATCGCATATTTGATACATTCTGCTCAACTCTCCCAGTGTATCAAGAATAATAATATCGTTATCTGCAAATGTATCATTTTTCGAACGAAAGCCGTATTTCAGACCTGTTTTTTCTGTTAAATCTTTAACATTATTTACTCTGGTTATATGTCTGGGTGCAAGAAGAAGTTTTATGTCAGAAAACTTCTTTTTAATTTTTGCAAAAGCTTCAAGTACAATTTCATCTTCACCTTTATGGGTGCTTCCGGCAATTATTATTCTGTTTGTACCTTTGCCTATTTCGATATCTGCAGTAATTCTTTTTACATCAAATTTAAGATTTTTCATAACCTGAGTTTTTTCTTCAGGGGCACCGATTTCGATAAATTTTTGTCTGTCTTCTTCGCTCTGGGTAAGAATTTTGGTATAATTTTTAAACAGTTCTTTAAAAAATCCTTTTAACAGCCGGTAGCTTTTAAAAGTAGAGTCAGAAATTCTTCCGTTAATTACAAACAGCGGAATATTTTTCATTTTACAGTATGATGCAAAAGTAGGCCACAGTTCTGTTTCCGCGATTAAAACAACTGTCGGGTTTATTTTTTTCAGGAATAGCTCAACGCAGATAGTGATATCAAAAGGAAAGTAGGTTATAAAATCTGCAATATTATCATATTTTTTATGTGCAATTTCCTGTCCTGTTTTTGTGCCTGTTGTTACAACAATTTTATAATCAGGAAAAGTTTCTTTAGTCTTTTTTATCAAATTTTCAAGGGCAATAACTTCGCCTACGGAAACTCCATGATACATTATTACTTTATTGCCTAAATCAGGAGCTTCAAATTTGCCCAGTTTTTCTCTCCAGCCCGACAGATATTTACCTTTTACAGCTCTAACAATTGCATAAAACGGAAGGGCAAGTAAAAATAATATTGTTGATAAAATTCTATATATAAGCATAACAGGATTGTATAACAAAAATATCTGAAAATCTATATTGACAACCTATTTTAAAAATCATAAAATATTATTGATATGGCTATAGTTTACTTAAGTTTAGGATCAAATTGCGGAGACCGTATAGGCTTTATTCAGCAGGCAACAGGTCTGCTCGGGAGTGTTGACGGCATTACTCTCATTAGAACTTCTGCTTTTTACGAAACTGAGCCATGGGGTATGGACTCCGAAAACTGGTTTGTGAATGCTGTTGTTGAAGTTAAAACGGCACTTTCGCCGCGTCATCTTCTGGAAGAGTGTCAGAGAATAGAAAAACAGCTCGGGCGTAAAACGAATACTGATAAAGGTTATTCTGACAGGACTATTGATATTGATATATTGTTTTATAACAAAGACATTATAAATGAACCTGATTTGATTATTCCTCATAAATTTTTACATTTAAGAGCGTTTACTCTTGTTCCGCTTCTGGAATTGATTCCTAATTTTGAACATCCTGTTTTGCATAAGACTATAACAGAAATTCACAGTGATCTTGAAAATCCTGAAATGGTGTTTTTATATGGCACAAGAGTTGAAATCTAAAGTTGTGATTGCCGGCGGGGGACCTGCCGGCTGTATGTGTGCATATTTTTTGCAGAATGATTTTGATGTAACAGTTTTTGATAAAAAATCTCCTTTAAAAACTTTGTTGCCTACAGGGGGCGGCAGATGTAATCTTGCCCATGCAGAATACGATTTTAGAGAGCTTGCATCAAATTACCCGAGAGGTGAAAAATTTTTGTATTCGGTTTTTTCAAAATTTTCAACTTATGAGACTATTGAATTTTTTGAAAAAATAGGAGTGAAAACTTATATACAGGATGACATGAGAATTTTCCCCGTCTCTAACAGCTCTGCGGAAGTAAGAGAACAATTTTTAAATTCGCTAAAAAAAGTTAAATTTATAAAAGAAGAAGTGTTGAAAGTTAATAACAAGGGTGCAGGCTTTTCTGTTATTACAAACGGTAGAGAATACAGCGCGGATTATGTAATTATTGCAACAGGTGGTCATGCAGGATATGAACCGTTAAAAATGCTCGGTCATAATATTATTGAGCCTAAACCTGCCCTTGTCGGTTTGAAAACAGAAGAAGATTTTTCAAATCTGGCAGGAGTTTCAATTAAAGGTGTGTTATTTACTCATAAAGGAATTTCAGGTCCAGCAGTTTATAGAATTTCATCTTTAAAAGCAAGAGATGATTTCCCGTATAAACTTAATTTTAATTTTATAGACGATATAGATTTGCAGTCAGAACTCAATTCAAACCCGCATAAGAGTATTAAAAATCTGCTTTCGGATTATGTACCGAAATCTTTTGCCTTATATTGCCTTAAGGGTTTAAAGATTAATCCTGATGAAAAATGCCATTTAATTAACGGTAAAACACGCGACATGATTTTAAATCGACTTCTCAATTTTGAAGTTACTGTTACAGGTGTTTTCCCTGACGGTGAAGTTGTAACATCGGGAGGTGTTGATTTAAGAGAAATAAATCCAAAAACTATGGAGTCAAAACTCGTTCACGGGCTTTATTTTTGCGGGGAAGTCATGGATATTGACGGCTTTTGCGGAGGTTTCAATCTTCAAAACTGCTGGTCTACGGCATATTGTGCAAGTCAGGCAGTTTTTGACAGAGAATTTTCTTTTTGATTTTCCTGTTTTGCCATTTCCATAACCTTGTATTCTCTGTTATTGGGCAAAATATATCTCAATGCTATCATCAGTGCTGGTACGGCAACTCCTAGTGCTCCGATACAAATTCCGATATTTTTCAAAACGGCGCATCTTTTAGCTTTTACAACCTGTTTTAAATATTTGTCAACAGAGTCTTTCGGAGCTTTGTTGTATAATTCTTCGATATCTGATTTTAAATTTTTAAATTCATTAATATCAATAAATGCTCTTGTGTCGATTTTGTCCGAATTTTTCAGAGTTTTAATTAATTTTGATTGTTTTGCCATTTTTACGATAAAGTTATCAGGATTTTCGTGAATGAAATTATATATATCTATGTCTTTTGCATTCTGGCTGATTTTTTTAGAGTAATCATCAAGACTTGATTTTATGGAACCGTCTTTAAATGCCTGCGGTAATTCTTTGCTTTCAATAATCATTGAATCAAGTTTTATCGGAACTTTTGATTTATTTTCAAAATGTTTTTTTATCATTGCGCCTGCAAAGTACATAAAAAACCATGTTCCGCCTTCTTTTATTGTATAATTAATAAATTCCTGTCTGCTTTGCGAACTTGCAAGTCTCTCTGCCGTAATTGAGCCGTCTAAAATCATCAGGTTTTGAACGGGATTAAACATAAAATCCTGTATAGAGCCGCTGAATGATACGTCCTTTTTGTTTTTATGAACTGATGAAAAGGCTTTAGGAACTTTTTGTGTATAGAAATTATGGAAATTTTTTATTTTTGACTTCCTATTTGCTTTTAATTTTTCTTTTGCTTCATTCAGTCTGTAATTTTGTCTGAATTTTGTCAGGCCTGCATAAGTGAATATAGCTGCAAATGTTGAAAAACCGAATTTTGCGAGTGCAAGATTTTTTGTATATTTAGGATTTTTTGAGGCTTTGGTTATGCTTTGTTTAATCTGTTCTGTCGGTGATTTTTCGATTGCTTTTTCTAAAATTTCTTTGTTTTTGAGATTTCTTACATCAAATTTCGGATCAACGCCGAGAAGCTTATATAATGTTAAGTCAGTAAATTTTTTGAAAAAAGGAATTCCGCCGAGCCATATAGCCTGTGTGCCGAATTCATCAATAAATCTGTCTTTCCCCTCTACATCTTTCCCTGTAATGTATGAACCTATCGTAAGACCTGTACTGTTTGCCATGTCTTTAACAAACAGCGGGAGCAATGATGCATTGCTTCCTAATTTAGAGTATATATATTCACTTGCGGTAACTGCCGGTATCATTTATATAAAATTCCTTTCCTTCTCAATAATTACAGTCCCCATATTAAATTTCTTAATTTAACGAGCGGGGTGTTTGCCTTGATTATTGAGTTTCGTCGGATATTTTTTTGCATAAGTCTGTCTTTACCTTTTTTCATAAATACACTGAATATTTTTTCTTGCCCTAAAATTGTCTAATATTTACGTTTATTAACAAAAAAAAGACCTTTCGGGGGGAAAGGTCAAGTAATAAAAAAACTTTTTTACGAGAAAAGTAAGTGCTTTTTATAACAAGCCTTTCATAATTCTTACTATTCGTCGTATTTGAGTTAAGTTAATCATACTAATATTATATTGAAAAAAAATTTTTTGTAAAGCCTTAATTGCAAAATATTTAATCTTCTGATAGCATTTTTATATATAAAAGTCGGGAGGATTATGATTTTATTTATTATATCTTTTTTTATTGTATTCTTAACATCATATTTTATAACATGTCTTATTGTTGACGACAAATCGGTTAATGGGATATTTTATCTGTTATTGACTGCATTTGCTAATGTTGTTTTGACAATGGAGATATTGTCCCTGTTTTCTGCAATTTGTGTCCCCGGTGTATTAATTTTAAATGTAATATTTCTTATTCTTTCCGTTTCAATTTGGATTAAACAGGGTAAACCCGTATGGAAAATTCCTGTAAACGACCTAAAAAGTTTTTTTAGAAAATATTTTGTTTGTATAAAGCATGATAAATATCTTGCAGTCTTGTCTGCAGGTTTTTTAATTGCTGTTTCTACTGCTTTATTTATGTCAAGTTTTATGCCGATAATGAATTTTGATGCTGAATCTTATCATGCTTTGAGAAGTTTATTCTGGATACATAACCATAACTTAAATCATTTTTATATTGCAGATATGCGCAATATAGCATTTCCTATAAATTCAGAACTCGTTTTTGCATGGGTATTTATGTTTATTAAGCGTTCGGCATGGATTATGTACACTGCTTTTGCCGGATTTATACTTGCAATGTGCGGAATTTATAATATTCTTTCTCTATTGAAATACAGCATGAGAAGAAAATTGTGGGTAATTTTTATTATTTCATCTTTATCATCGGTTGGTGCTCAAATTACAACAACTGAAACGGATATGATAATTGCCGGGCTTATAATTTCATCAATATATCTTTTCTGGTACGGTTTGAAGACTAAGCGTTTAATTCCGGTGTTTATGTCGGCTTTAGCTTACGCACTTGCCGTAGGTACAAAAACAACAGCATGTGTTATGGTTCCCGGGTGCGCAATCGGTTTTACTGCACTTGCAGTTTATTATAATAAAAAAGAATTTTATAAACCGTTACTGCAGTTTATAGGCTTTGGAATTTTAAATTTTATTATTTTTTCGTCATATAACTATATCTTAAATTTTATAGACTTTGGCAATATGTTCGGTTCAAAATATATTCTGGCTTCTCATGAAAATTTCTACGGGGTGCGGGCTGTACCTGCAAATTTTATAAAATATTTATTTATGTTTGTGGATTTTGCGGGCTTTATGTGGAATCAATATTTATCCGTACATATTGAAAGTTTAAGGGATACTCTTTTATCTGCTTTAAATTTGTCAGTGTACAGAGACGGATTTTTTTCAGCAGATGCAAACAGATTGACTCTTGCAGAACCTGTTATGGGCATGGGAGTTCTGGGATTAATATTATATTTCCCGTTTTGGATTTTTGCTTTATTTAAACCGCTTTGCTCTAGAAATAAAAGGGATGTTGTTATTTTCGGATTTGCACTGCTTCTTGTTATAAACTTGCTTTTTCTTTCATATAAACTTGCATTTATGTCTTACAGCATAAGATTTTTAATGTCTTTTTGCGTAATCTCCTCTCCGATTTTGGTTTATTCATACTCAAGACGCAATAATCCTTATAAATTTATAGTGGTGTTATTTGCTATGTATTATTTGTGCCTTGTTTCAACACATGTATATTCAAGACCCTTTGCAAAAATTCTCGGTTATTTTAAAGCCGGTTACACGATTCAGCAAATAAGAGAAAAAGCGCGGTGCTCATTAATAGTATTTCTTGATAAATTAAGCCCTGAAGATAAAATTGTATACTCCAAAATATGTATCAGTGAATCATGTATGTTAAGTGATTATATTAAAAAAAATATTGATAAAAGAAATAAAATTATATTTTTTGCAAATACGCCAGAAAGATTGCTTAACATCAAGATGCTGGATTTCGAAGGCTATAATATAGATTACGGTTCTGTTGAAGATATTGATAGCTTTGACATGAATAAATATAATCTTGCAATATTTGATGGAGACAGCAATATTATAACTAATATAAAACAATTTGATAAAAGAAAATATGATGTTTTTGTTGATTCAAACGGTAACTTAATTAATAAAACATTGTCAGGTAATTACTGTGTTTATACAAGATACCATGACGAGATAGTTGCTGCAAATAATAATTCTGAAAAAGTCCCTTTTATTGGTGTTTGTTATTATACAGACAATTATCTTTATGACAGGTTTAAGTTTAAATATTTAACTACTTATACAGTTGATTTAAATTTTATAAAAGATATAGGAATTGATTCAGAAAAATCTAAATTGATTTGGCGCTATCGTATTTTTGAAAATCAATCAAATCCCATGATTAAATAGTTTATAGCCTAATTTCGGACCGCAGAAATTTCAAGACTATTCATTAAAAAAGACGCCTCAATGGCGTCTTATAATTATATGGTACCCCCAAGCGAATTCGAATCGCTGTCTACACCGTGAAAGGGTGTTGTCCTAGGCCTCTAGACGATGGGGGCTTGTTTCTTTCGACAAGTTCAATTCTACATGAAGCAAAATTAAATGTCAACCATTTTTTTTACTTTATTAAAAATGAATGTAATCACCCCAGTATGTTTTGCCTTTTTCTTCAGGGTGCTGGTCTGTTACGGCATAGTATGTGTAATCCCTGCAATCATTACCGTCCTCAATATAAAATTCTTTATCTCGATATTGATAGTGCGGAATTATTTTGTTGTTTTCGTCCGAATAGAAAACAAAGTAGTCGTAGCCATAGCGATTCGGACCTTTTATCCCGTTAATATCAACGCAAATCTGTTTATCAGAATCATTAAACAGCCATAGCCTTCCTATATTATCTGTCCATATTCCTCCGTTATCACAAGTATTTGAGGAGGGCTTATTATTGGCGTGCCCGTATAAGCCTCTTTTCTTATATAATTCGTATAATCTTGTTGTTGAGCCTTCCCAGCTGTCATTACCGTCTATTGCTGTCCCGCCTTGAAATTGTTTCATAATTACTTGTGCTCTTTCTGGTACGCTTGATATTTCATAAAGACTTACACCGTCTGCAAGAAGCTTTAAATTAACCTGTTGAAGTTCCGAATAAGTTTTTAAAAGTGCTGTCTGCAGAGCCTTTTTTCTATGCTGTGCAACTAATGCTGGCATAGTTAATGCTGCGACAACCCCGATAATGCCTAATGTTATCAAGACTTCTGCCAGCGTAAACGCGCATTTTTTGAAAAGTGAATAAGAGAATAAGTAAATATGTGAATAAGTTCGTTTCAGGGAATTCGCGTCATGCTGAACGTTAGATTGACATCCAACAACCCCCTCTCCTGTCCTTC
>URXH01000068.1 GCA_900551675.1 uncultured bacterium | reverse complement strand
TTCCTGCTGAATTTAAAATCCTGCCCCTCGGCGCTTACCACAACTCCGAGAAAATGATTTGTGCTGTAAATACTTTTTCTTACATGCTTAAATGGAAGCTTTTGATGCTTAAAAAGTTTAGGCTTATCAAGAATTTTCTGAATAAGTTCTATCGCCTCCAATATTTCATCAGAATTATTAAATTTTCCTTTTATAACAACACTGTCAATAGCTTTCAGTTTTTTTATGTCTTCTGCACAATACGGCAGATTATCGCTGTCTATCGCAAGAGGAAGTTTTGTATATTTTTTTATCTTTGCAATATTTTTCATGTAGATTTCTTCGGTAATAATAATTTCATCTACTTTGTGAAAATTATTGATAAAATCAATTCCTGCAAGGTTATGAATATCAAAGTAAGAATCTGCAATAACCTTGAACGGCAGATTGAAAACCTTTATCGCCTCCAATATAGCAAAACTGTTTATAAAAATACCGTCAATGCCTGCTGTCTTCAAAAATTTGAGCATTTTTTTTATCTCTGGCAGGTTTTCTTCTGTTATGTCATGCTTAAAATTTATATAAATTGCGCAGTTATTGCGTCTTGCAGCTTCAACAAATTCATTAACATAATCAAAATTGTTATTTAAAAATTTTTTATAATAAACATAATAGTCTCTGCAAGAAGTCTCTTTTGCGAAAACATCAATATCTTCAGGCTTTTTGACCGGTGCAACAATTTTTATACTAACCATAAAATTATTATACCATAATATTTATTATGTAAACAAATATTAACAATTTTTGAAAAATTAAGCAATTTTTTGGGAAAGAAATACTTAGTATATACATAAGGAATATTTAGGATAGTTTAACACACTTTCTCACCACAACACATCAATAGGATTACAATTAAATTTAGGGAGGACAGCAATGGCAATAGGTGCTGAGGATTACATCGACCAGCTTTTGGTCAAAAAATATGCAGAAGAAAAAGTTGATAACCATGACAATATGGAATCTATGGTTGATCCGGAAAAAATGATGCATGCAATGAATGATTATGCAAGCATGTACCGTAATATGATGGGACTTAAACAAAGACTCAATATAGCATGTTACGCAATAAATGCAAGAACAGCAAGATATAACAAAACTTCCCAGTATTAAAAAATAAATTTTATGTTCCCGCTTTTTTTAAGATATAATATCTCTAAGAAAGCGAGAACAAAATGGCGGGAAAAATTATCCTTGCTTCTTCTTCTCCCAGAAGAGCAGATATTCTGAAAAAACTTAATATTGGATTTGAAATTATACCGTCTCCGTATGTGGAAGATCATACAAGGACGGTTTTTTCTTATGATTTTATAGAAAATCTTGCATACAATAAGGCAAAAGCTGTTTTGCCTCTGGTTAAAGAGCCTTCATTGATTATCGGCGCTGACACTGTTGTAGTTCTTGACAATGAAATTCTAGGCAAACCCGACGGATACGAAGGAGCTTTTAAAATGCTTAAAAGACTGTCAGGAAAAACTCACATAGTTGTTACAAGTATTGTTGTTATTAATTCAAAAACCGGAGAAGTAAAGAAAAATTCAACAACGAGTAAAGTTACGTTTGAAAACCTTACAGATGAGCAAATAAGATATTATATAGATAATTTCAGACCGTTTGATAAGGCTGGCTCATACGGAATTCAAGAAATGCCTGACGGCTACATCAAATCATACACCGGCGACCTTGAAAATATTATAGGTTTAAGTTCTAAATCATTACTCAAACTTTTATAAATTGGCTCCGCAGCATTTTTTGAACTTTTTACCGCTTCCGCAAGGACATGGATCGTTTCTGCCGATTTTGCTTAAATCAACGCCTTCTAAACTAGGTTTTTCAATATCTTCTTCAATTATGCCGAGAGTCTTTGAAAAAGCTTTTGATTTATACAAAACAGTAGTTGATGAAAATATTTTATTTTCCAAATATCTTGACTTATAATGTTCCAACAGTTCATCAAGTGTGTAATTTGTGCCAAGAAGCTTATTTACGGTTTCCATAAAATTTTCATGCCGTTCAGCAACACGTCTGATTATATTCGCCGAAAATTTATCATTTTCTAAGAAAAATTCAACACATTCTTTAGCATTTTCTACACTGTCAGGACTTTCTATAACCTTATTAAATGTTTCAAAGAACGGAACCGCATACAAACCCAGTTCCTTATCATAAATTATTCCGACATCATAAGTTTCTTTATGCGAAGAAAATCCGCCGAGAGAATTTTCAAGGAAATTTTCATAGGAATTATTAAATTCTGAAACATTAAAAAATCTATAGCTGTCAGGCGTTTGAATTTTATCACTGAATTCAACTTTTTCACCGCCCTCTGCAAAATCATTAAACGAACCGATTAAATCATCAGCGAACTTGTTTGTTGTTACAACTTCATCAGTTCCAAAAAATTCTATAAATTTATCATAAATTTCTTTAACATCTTTCTCAATTTCTTTCTGTTTTTCAGGATTGTCAAAATAAACAAGCTCCGGATTTTGAATAATTTTAGCAACAGAATATCTTAATGCATCATCCCGTCTGCTTGATGGGAGAACGCCCGATATTTCAAGAAGATAATAAGCATCCTGAAACTTAAAAATCCTTGCAACAACATACTGACCGGATCCAATACCTCTAAACGCAGTCATTTTTACCAGAGATACAACATTATAATTTTTTTCATTTATAATATTGTTCAGCTCAAAACCATTCTGCAACACACGTTTTATCTCAAAAATCGACGATATTGACGCCATTAAAGCCCTGACAATCTTCTTTTCAACTGCAGAAAGTTTTTTTGTATTTTCAAGATACAATGCAAGAATACTTTTTTTATCTAAGTTTCTTTCAAAAATATAGTTAAAACAGGCAGATTGAAAATTCATACCGCTTTGTCCAATAGTTTTCAAATATTCTTCAAAATCAGGTTTCACAATTTCATCATTCTGAATAAATTCGGCAAGACATTTTATAACTTCATTAATTTCTTTCAAATCTTCTAAAACTAGCATTAATTTCTCCCTCTCTAAAAACGAGAATACATTAAAATAATTAAAAACTCAATACTATAACAGATTAATACCGTTACGGCTTTCTAATAAGTTTTGTTTCAAAACTAAACTTGCAATCAGGACACATTTTTTGAGCAATAGTCCTGTCAAGTTTTGCACCCGATAAATCACCAAGAGCAGCCCTTGCTGCACTTCTGCTATAATAAACATCTGCGGGTGAGAAAAATACCTGTTCATTTTTCTTGTAAGCATCTACAAGTTTGTTTAATTCTACATAAGCAGGTTTATAATCTCTATTTTTAATCTGATACATTGCTTTTTCGCTTCTAAGCAGGTATTTTGCAGGTTTATCAGGTTCTGCCTCAATAGCTCTGTCAAACTCTGCAAGCATATCTCTATACGGCATATAATAAGTTTTTACACCTGTTATATCTTCCGAAAAATTGTCTGACAAGCTGTATTTATTGGCGTTTTCATAATCTTTAACAGCTTCTTTATACTGTTTCAAATTAAATTCAGCATAAGCTTTTTGAACATAAACCTCAGGAGAAATCGGAACGAACTTCAGATACAATCCTGATAATTTAACAGCCTGCTGATATTTTTGAGAATTATTCAATCCGCTTATAACAAACGGAACAGTAATATAACCAATAAAAAGAACAGCTAGTAACGATACAACATATATGCTTTTTCTCGGAGTAACTTCATATTCTTTAAAAGCTTTTTCATCAATATATTTTACATCAGGTTTAAAAGGCGTTTTTTTGAAAGTTCCGACATATCTAGCCAGATAATTTTCATAAAGACAGTTAACACCGATATATGTCAAATATAATACAAATAGCGGGATTAATGATAAAATGATTATGGCCAGCCAGAACGGCATACGCATAAACTGTGTAAAATAAGGGAAAATAAAAAGATAAATATACAAAATAATTTCCACAGCCACAACTGAATTTAAAATTGTAGTAAACTTTCTGTAAGTTTTATTTACTTCTTTCAGTTTTTCATCAGGAAGCTTTACGGAATATAAATAACCGCAGCTTCTCATGATACCTGCAAGAATTGTATAATTATTAATACTATAATAAGTACAATACTGAGAATTCAAAAATATTTTTTTTCTGTAATCGTTAATATCCATAAATTTATATTAACATTTTTTGATAAAATTTGCAATTAGTTTACAAAAAATTTTGAGGTGTTATAATAAATGAGCAGTAAATTGAAAATTTAAAATCGAGACTTGGCACTCTGCTGAACAAACGATTGAGTATCGTTTGTGAAAGGGACTTGGTAACGTAAGCTAACAAGCGTCATTGTCTCGAGAAACTCTTACAATCGGGACGTGGCAAGGACTCCGCTTTTTCGATTATTAATCGAAAAAGAAGGAGGAACTTAGGTAGCGTACGCTACCAAGGTGCCGTGTTCTGAAACCAAAATTTAAAATCGGGACGTGGCGCAGCTTGGTAGCGTGCTACCTTGGGGTGGTAGAGGTCGCAGGTTCAAATCCTGTCGTTCCGATTTTTTCAAAATAATTTGAAAATTAAATAAAAAATTTTCGGGATGTAGCACTCTGCCGAGCAAACGGTTAAGTATCGTTTGCGAGAGGGAATGGTAGCGCCTTGCTATTCTGTTATATCTCTGTTAAAATTCAATCAGTACATTTAAAAAGTACAGAATAGCAACTAAAAAAATTTCGGGATGTAGCGCAGTCTGGTAGCGCACCGTGTTCGGGTCGCGGGGGTCGCAAGTTCGAATCTTGTCATCCCGATTTTTTATTATCCATAGGGTTTACTTTTCAAAATACCTTTCCAAACTGTCTGCAACAGCTTTTGCATATTGTTTTTGAAATTCGGGATTTATCAGATTTGCATTGTCCTCAGGGTTGATAAGATATGATACCTCTATTAAAAGACTCAAAGCGTTTGTATTGCGGACAACTGCAAGACTTCCCTGTCTTACTTTATCATTTGGCACGCCAATTTCTGATGTAACTGTATCCATAATAGTATCGGCAAGAGGTTTTGCCTGCGGGTAATAGTAATAAATACTTGTTCCTCGGTTTTTATTCGGATCTGATCCGTCAGGAAGAGCGTTTCCATGAATGCTTAAAAATACAACCGCATCTCCGTAATTTGCAATTTCTACTCTGTCTTTAAGGCTTACATAGTTATCACCCGAACGTGTCATTATAACATGAGCCCCTCGTTTTTTAAGTTCAGATTGAATATATTTGGCAATAGAAAGATTTATGTCTTTTTCCTTATCTCCCAGACATCCGATACCACCCGCTTCATTACCTCCGTGCCCTGCATCTATTGTAATTCTGATATTATGCAAAGGACGCCACGAATTTGTAATAATCGGCTTTCTAATCTTCAATATAAAATCATTCCCATGATATTCCCCGCTGTAGCCTATTAATTTTCTTCCGCTCAGTGCGTCTTTTACAGGAAAATCAAAAGTATAAATATTGTTTTCTTTATCTTTTATATTATAAAAATTTAATAAAAAAGGATCACCCTCTATCATTTCAAAAGGCACTCTTCTACTTAAATGAAAAATAAATGTAAAATAATCTTTTCCGTCAATATATTCATAACCGTTCAATTGAGCCGATTCAAAATTATCAGAACTGTCGATTTTTACATTAGTTTTTGAAATCCAGCCATACTTATCCTTGCCGAGCACAATGCGGTAAAACCCGTCTTTTTCTCCGTCTGCCTGCAATTTAATATCTCTTTGCAGGTGCGCAATTCTGTTTATTCCTGCATCAACAGGTGTTGAACGAAGCGGAGCATCTTCTGTAGTTACCGTAAGTATTTTCAAGATGCTATAAGGAGTAAATACAGACGGAGGAAGATTTGATGCTTTCAAAACAGGTTTTGTAATAACAAAAATTTCTCTTTGCCCGCCTGACTGCAGTATAAAAGTATTTGAACCGCTGTTCAAAGGCACAACGTACGCAAACGCACCCGTGGGATGCAGAGGAACATTCTGTCCGTTAATTTTTAAAGGCGCATCAGATGAACCTATAAAAAATGTCGATTTTGCATTGATTATCACATCATTTTTTTTTGGATAAACGACATCAAATGCAAATGCCTGACTGCCTATTAATACCAACCCCAACAATAAAACTAATTTTTTCATAACATAATTATACTACAAAGTTAAAATTATTTAATATTTAATTATTTTACTATTCCTTATGCTACAATAAAATAATAAAGAGGGATATGTTTTGAGAGAAAGATTACGAAAAAGAGAGCCGGAAAACGAGACTGAAAAACGCAATAAGAAATTTGACCAGATAATGGGATTTTTGCATATATTCTTTGCTGGATTTATGACATTGCTCATAATATATTTGTTTTTTATTATGGTTGTAGATGTCGGCAAATATCGAGCACGCGCAAAAAGCCAGAGAGTAGGAAGGATTTTTTCAATGCGCGGGGATATATTTGACAGGAACGGGATAAAGCTTGCAACGGATAAAGTTTACTCAGACGTTTACGCGCACCCTGCGGATTATGACCATTCGCCAGAAGAACTCGCAAAACTTCTTGCACCTCTTTTGAAAATGCCTAAAGATGCACTTTTACAAAAATTGAAAAAACCGGGGCCTGTAATTACACTGAAAAAAGATATTGACAGATCAACGGCAAAAGAAATTGCCAAGCTACATCTCAGAGAAATCAGCTTAGGCAAAAAAAATACACGTGAATACCCTCAAGGAACCCTTGCCGCACATGTCTTAGGCTATTACAATTTTGATGCAGATATTGCAAACGGGGTTGAGTACACGGCAAAAGACAGACTTGAACACGTTATAAATACCGTAAAATACCAGAAAACCCGCGACGGCAAAATTATATATGACTTTACAACAGATCCTGTAGCAACAACAACAAACCCGAAAGGCGAAAATGTAACTTTAACCATTGATGCGGCAATTCAGCACGTATGCGAAAAAGAAATTGAAAAGATGGTTAAAGAAAAAGAAGCTCTACGCGGAACTGTTCTTGTAATGAATCCGAAAAATGGAGAAATTTTAGCTTACGCTGTTTATCCGACATTTGATCCGAACAATTACAAAAAAGCTACACCGCTTCAGCTTAAAAACTGGACACTGACGGATGTATTCCCGCCTGGTTCTACTTTTAAAACTATTACAGTTGCAAGCGCAATGGATTTAGGAAAAATTAATGAACATTCAACTGTTCTTGACACAGGAAAAACAACAATCGGCAAATGGGAAATTAAAAACTACGATTACGATGTTCACCCGTATCCCGGGAATATCACCCTTGAATACTTATTTGAACATTCTAGCAATATAGGTTCCATTAATATTGCAAAAACAATGAGTCCGATGGAATTTTACGGAGCTTTGAAAAAATTCGGTTTCGGCGCCAAAACAGGCATAGATCTGCCGGGAGAATCCTCAGGACTTCTTCCATACTGGACATACTGGGATCAAGGAATTCATGCAACAATGTCTTACGGCTACGGGACATCAGTTACGGCAATTCAAATGATTTCCGCTGTTCAAGCGCTTGCAAACAACGGGGTTAAAATTACTCCACACGTTATAAGGTATTCGCAGGAAGAATACGATAACAAAATTCACCACATACAGGTTATAAAACCGGAAACAGCACAGGCAATTACAAGACTGCTTGCGGCTGCAATCAATAACGGTCGAACAATTGTAAAAATGGACAAATATAATGTTGCGGCAAAAACTGGGACTTCAAGAAAACCTAAAGAAGGCGGTTCAGGATATACACCATATATGTATACTTCAACAATTGGCTATTTCCCTGCATCAGACCCGCAGGTATTGATATACGTTATGGTAGACAGCGCTAAAGTAGGTGCTATCTGGGGTAATACCGTTGCTGGCCCTGTTTTCCATGAAGTTGCGACACAGGTTGCCAGAATTATGAATATTAAACCCGACAAAGTTACCCCGAAAAAACAAGCAAAGGAGATATAAATGAAACTTGATGAACTTATTGAATATTTAGACTATAAAGATTTGATAAACTTTAAAAATATAGATATAACAGGAATTTCTTATAATTCTAAAACTACAAAAAAGGGCGATATATTTGTATGTCTTGTCGGAGAGCATACAGACGGACATGAATTTGCCCCTGGCGCAATTGAAAACGGCGCGGCGGCTCTTCTTGTTGAAAGAAAAGTAGAAGGGACAAAAGTTCCGCAGGTTGTAGTATCTTCAACTCGCCACAAGATTGCAGATATCGCGGACAGATTTTACTCAAGTCCTTCAAAAGGCCTAAACCTTATAGGCGTAACAGGCACAAACGGCAAAACAACCGTAACACATTTAATTCAGAAAATTTTTGAAGAAAACGGACAAAAATGTGCTCTTATCGGCACACTCGGCTACAAGCTGTCTTCAAACGGAGAATACAGGGATGCAAAACATACCACCCCACAGGCTCCGGAATTACAGGCTACATTGAGAATGATTAAAGATGTCGAAAAAATTGATAACGTAGTTATGGAAGTAAGTTCGCACGCACTTGATCAAAATCGTGTCGGCGGCTGCAGATTTAACGGTGCCGTTTTCACGAATCTTACACAGGATCACTTAGACTATCACATTACAATGGAAAATTACTTCAAAGCTAAGGCTCTTTTATTCCGTTCTCTTAGCCCCCGCCCCGATTATGAGAGAGAGCAGTTGCACGAGCAGGGTGAATTTACAAATGCCGGAGAGGGGACTCCATTCGCAGTAATAAATGCTGATGATGAATATGGAGACAGATTTATAAGCGTTGTACCGGATGGTGTCAGAGTTTATACATACGGTGTAAAACAGCAAAGCGATGTTATGGCTAAAGATATTAATTTTTCACTTAACGGAGCTGAATTTATTTTAGTAACCGGCGACCACATAAACCCGAACGGTTCAAAAGAATACAAAGTTAACCTGCACATGAACGGGATGTTCAGTGTTTATAATGTACTTGCAGCTGTAACAACAGCTCTTGCATCAGGAATCGATATACAAACAGCATTAAAAGCGCTTCAAAATGTCAAAGGTGTTGCAGGCAGATTTGAAGTTGTAGTAAAAAAACCTCTGGTTATAGTTGATTACGCACACACACCTGACGGACTTGAAAATGTTTTAAAATCCGCAAGAGAAATAACTCCCGAAGACGGAAAACTTATCTGTCTTTTCGGGTGCGGAGGAGACAGAGACGCTACAAAACGTCCGAAAATGGGTGCTATTGCAGAAAGACTAGCTGATAAAATAGTAATTACAAGCGATAACCCGAGATCTGAAGATCCGCAGACTATTATAACTGATATTATTGCAGGTCTGAAATCCGTAAACACAGAAAGTGTAATAGTAGAACCCGATAGAGGCTCAGCAATAGCTCTTTTGAAAACAATTGCGAATAATAATGACGTTGTTGTGATTGCAGGCAAAGGTCATGAAGATTATCAGATATTGAAAGATAAAACAATTCACTTTGACGACAGAGAAGAAGCAAGAAAAGTATTCGAAGGAAGCGTTATATAGAAAAAATAATACCATCCCCTTGAGGGAGGGTCGAAATCTATCTGATTTCAGGGAGGGGTATTGAAAACTAAACTATTAATTGAACAGCATTTTCATGGATGTTTCGGTATTAATTTTAATACCGCATCTGTTGATGATATTTTATACCTATCAAAAGAAATTTTAAAGTACGGTATCGGCGGGATTTTCCCGACACTTGTAACGGATTCTGTTGAAAATATAAAACGTGCAATTTCTGTAATCAAAGAAGCATCAAAGCGCCAGGCTCCTGATATGGCACACATTTTAGGAATACATCTGGAAGGGATATTTCTTAATCCAGAGAAAAAAGGAATTCATCATTCTGAATATTTTTTAAAACCCACAATAGACAATTATAAATTAATCGAGGATGATTTTATAAAAATTATAACTCTTGCACCTGAACTATGTTCAGACACCCTACCCTTGAGGGAGGGTCGAAATCTATCTGATTTCAGGGACGGGTTAATTAATTACCTCCGTTCAAAAAACATTAAAATTCATGCAGGACACTGCACAGGAGGGGATTTAACAGGCTGCACAGGCGTAACACACCTTTTCAACGCTATGTCAGGAATTACGCACAGGGGCAAATCAACTGCACTTTCAGCTCTTGTGAATGATGACATTTATACTGAAATTATCGCTGACGGTGTCCATGTATCTGATGAAGCTTTAAAATTAACTTTTAAGGCAAAACCTGAAGATAAAGTAATCCTTATCAGCGACAGTCTTCCAATAACTAAAAGTAATTTAAAAGAAATGATATTTGCCGGAGAAAAGATATACTATGACGGAATAAAAGCAACTTCCAAAGAAGGAACGCTTGCAGGGAGCACAACTTTGCTGCCGGACATAATAAAACGGCTTGCAAAACAAAATTTGTTTAACACTGAATATATCAACAATCCTTACAAATACCATAATATAGATTTGCAGGGGCATATTGAATGGGATGATGAATGGAATATAGTTGAAATTACCAAGGATAATCAGACTTTATTTCCCAGCCGTCAGCCATAATTAATGCTGCACACCAGCGTCCTCTGGAAGCTTTATTACAAGCATATAACCCATTACCTGTGAGAATATCTCTATCTAAATTTGTGCCAAAATTACTGCTTGCATCCTGTCCTCCATCATTTGAATAATTAATATTATTATACCCCCATGGACGAAGACCATCTTTTGCACTCAATGAAAAATGAAATACATCCCTGCCAACTTTATTAGGCCTTGCTTCACCATTAATATCAACAATTATTGTAAAAGTATAGAGTTCCCCTGCAGTATGATAAAACAACTTGGCACCGTTATTCAGTATTCCGATATAACTTGTATTTACAACTTCTTTAAAATTTCCTGTTATCTTTTCTCCGTTTAACCAGTAATAATCAATATTGTCATCATTAACTTTGGTATTAATAAAAGTTAAATATTTACTAAAATACTTATCAAAAAAATCCTGACTATTTAGTGAAAAATCCCAGTATTCCAATTCTCCATTATCAGCTTCCGACAATTGAACTGCCTGAGCAAGCAAAGAATAAGTGGCTTTTAGTTTTACTGCAGTCTGCTTTTTTTGATAATTTTGAATTAATACAGGCATAGTCATAGCAGCAACCACACCTATAATGCCTAAGGTTATCAAAACTTCT
>URXH01000067.1 GCA_900551675.1 uncultured bacterium | reverse complement strand
TTTGCCAGAAAGCCGATGTACACCAGACAGATCACCGGCAGAAAGCCGATGCAGGTGAGCAGGTTTGCAAGGAACATGCTGCTCATATCGCGGCCCACCAGCTCAAAAAAGCGGCCTATGCCCTTTTTGCGGGGCGTGTCCTTTTCAACGCCCGGCCCGTCCTTGAAATCTTTAGAAGAAGGAAATAAACCCATTTGTTCCGGAATACCTCTCTTTTGTAATGGGCAGCAATGCCATTGTGCTACCTTTCTGCTTATAAATATACCCGGATTTTGTGGATTTTGCAAGCCGCAAAGCCCTCTAAATGTAAAAAAAGTATTTCCTCTCCCTTCTGGGAAGAGGGTGTCCGGGGACCGGAGAGTGGCTTGTTGGATGTCAAGAAGCGCTGATGTCAAGAGGTCAAGCTGTTATCGGTGCTGCGTACTAAAATAACTTCTGTAACCAGCCATCCTTCCTGCCCTCATAACTCCTGTTCTTCCGACTTGCACCGCACCCTGACCCTCCCCGTTCGAGAGGGAATTAAAAACTTATCCCTCTCCTCGGAGATGGATTAAGGGAGAGGGTTTATTTGGGAGGAAAAAGATAGCACCTTTACGGGACAGTTGAAAAAATTATTGCATCATGATATTATCGCTTTGTTGATATAGGAAGAAGGGGTATTTAAAATATGACTTGTACTTTAGAATCTAAATCTAATGTTTTATCAGAAGATGCTAAAAAAACTATAAGAAAAGCGCTTAAAGTTCTCGGTAAAAAAAATCTTGCATTCATTATGCATAACGGAAGTTTCCCATCGGCAGACGGACAAAATACAGGTTTTGGAAGTATTAACACAGACGGCGGAAAAGAATTTATTGAATACGCTTCAGGTTTGTTCGATGCAATTCAGCTCGGACCTGCGGGTAAAACAAAATCTTGTGATTCCTCGCCTTATACTGGAACTATTTTTTCAGGAAATCCTTTATTTATAAATCTTAAAGAATTGACTACAGGAGCCTGGGGTAAAATTCTTTCTGAAAATACTTATAACGAAATAGTTAACAATAATCCCAATAAAGATGTAAATAAAACAGCATACTCTTATGCTTATAAAAGATATGATGAAGCTTTGCAGGAAAGCTGGAACAATTTTAAAGCTAATCCTGTAAAAAAACTTCAAAAAGAATTTGAACACTTTAAAAGAGAAAACAGCTTCTGGTTAGATAAAGACAGCCTTTATGAAGCTTTGTCAATAGAGCATGGCAATGATTACTGGCCGTTGTGGAATTCGGAAACTGATAAAAATCTCTTTAATCCTCAGTCAATTGAACAAAAAATGCAGTTTGCGGATAGAATTAAAGAGATTGAAAATAAATATTCAGACGAAATTGAGCTTTATAAATTTACTCAATTTATTATAAACAAGCAAAACGAAGAAACAAGAAAATTCGCTCAAAAGCATAATATAAAAATGATTGCAGACAGACAGGTTGCATTCTCTGACCGCGATACTTGGGCATATCAGTCATTGTTCTTAAAAGGCTGGTGTCTCGGGTGTCCTCCTGATTATTTTTCAAAAGACGGACAGGCATGGGGATTTCCGGTCATGGATCCTGAAAGAATGTATAATGCTGACGGTTCTCTTGATGAAGGCGGACAGCTTCTTAAAAATCTTTACAAAAAAATGTTCAGAGAAAACCCCGGCGGTGTCAGGATTGACCATATTGTAGGTCTTATTGATCCGTGGGTTTACAAACAGGGTAAAAAGCCGAAAATCGAAGAAGGCGCAGGAAGATTATACTCATCTCCCGAACATCCTGAACTTTCTAAATACGCAATTGCAAAAATAGAAGATTTAGATATGGAATTGACTGCCGATAAAGAAAAAAGGGTTAAAACTTTATCAAAACAGCAGATAAAAGATTACGGCAGACTTATTGAAAAAATAGTAATTGCAGCTGCAAAAGAAGAAGGTCTGGATAAAGATGCAATTGTTTGTGAAGATCTCGGAACTTTAACAAATCCTGTTGCATCCGTTATGAATGCTTACGGTCTGCAAGGGATGAAACTAACCCAATTCGTGGAAGCCGATAAGCCTGAAGATCCGTACAGATGCTGTAATATCGGGAAAAGATGCTGGGCTATGGTAGGAACCCATGACAATGAACCTATAAAAATGTGGGCTGATGAAAATATTCACACCCATACCGGTTATTTACATGCAAAAAATCTTGTGGATGATTTGTTTGCGGAGGCAGAAAATAAGGATGACATTATTGTACATCTTACTGATGATGCGGAATTTCTCGCGCAGACAAAACTTGTTGAACTTTTTGCATGTCAGGCTGAAAACATTCAAATATTCTTTACTGATTATTTCAATGTTTATGATGTCTATAACAGACCGGGGACTGCAGGAGATGCAAACTGGAGTTTGAGACTCCCTGACAATTACCAGAAACTTCATGCAATTAATCTCGCAAATATCCTTAAACTTGCAATTATTGCAAGAGGGCATGAATTTGCACAAAAAAATCAAAAAATGATTGAAAAATTGGATGAAATACAATAAATTTTAATGGAGAAATTTATGAAAAGGCTTCTTATAAGTTTATTAATACTTGCAAATACAGGTTTGGCGGTTCCGGCGGAAACACAATTCTACGAACCGCCTAACGAGGCCAAACTGCAGTATAATCTGGGAATTGATTATTATAAAACTGCCCAGTATGACCGCGCAATGGCTGCTTTCAGGCAGGCTATCAATATTGATCCGAATTATATTGATGCTTATTATAATCTCGGCTCAATCCTTGAGTATTTGAAGCAGGACGATGCAGCTCTTGCAGTATTTAAACAGATTATAGTAAGAAAGCCTGATGATTTTGAATCAGTATACAAAGCAGCGTATTTAAGCAGTAAACTCGGACAGCCTGACAAGGCAAAAACTTATCTTTCTTTAATTCCAAAAGAAAGCAATGTTTATCCAAAGGCGCAGCAGCTTGCATCTTCTTTGAAAATTAATGTCCGGGAAGAGACTGCCGCAAAACAAACAGAACAACCGCAAACAGCTGTTAATGCTAATACACAACAGCTTATAGCTGAACCTCAAAAGTCAGAACCCGCAAAAACAGAGCAGACAAATGCAATGTATAATGATATTGCAAGTCCGACAGGTATCGCATCTGATAAAAACGGAAATGTTTATGTAGCCTGCTTTTCTGATAATATGATTTACAAAATTACACCGGATGGTAAAAAAATTATATTTATAAAAGATGCAAAAATCAGCGGCCCGATAGATATGGTTAACGATGATGCAGGAAACATCTACGTTTCTAACTATAACAGCAATAACGTTATTAAAATTACACCTGCAGGTGTAATTACCGTGCTTATCTCAAATATTCAAAAACCTTACGGGGTGCATATCAATGGGGATTTCCTGTATGTTTCTTCTCAGGGCTCAAATTCGGTGCTGAAATATAAATTATAAATTTATTCTTTCACACCGCCCTGCAAAATATCCGAGATAAAATACTTTTTACCGAGCAGAAATACTCCTGTTACTGGTATCGTGCAGATAACCGAGCAGGCAAGAAGATTGCCCCATAAAGTTAGTTCTCTGAAGCTTCCTTTGTAAATTGCAAGTCCGACAGGCAGTGTCCTCATGCTCTCGCTGTTTGTAACGATTAATGGCCACATAAAGCTGTTCCATGAAGTTACAAATGTGAATATTGCTAGAGTTGCAACAGCAGGAAGCGCCAGCGGTAATGCAATTTTGAAAAATGTCTGGAAAAGATTGCATCCGTCAATTCTTGCAGATTCCTCCAGATCTTTTGGAAAGCCGAGGAAATACTGCCTCATTAAAAATACACCGAATCCGCCAAACAGCGCAGGTAAAATTAATGCCTGATATGTGTCAACAAGATGAAGTTCCCGCATTAGAAAAAATAAAGGAATAATGTTAACCTGCGGCGGAACAAGCATTGTTATAAGTATTAAAAGAAATAATGCATCTTTGTGTTTGAAATTTAATCTCGCAAAAGCGTATCCTGCCAGAGATGCGAAAATTACCTGCCCGATTGTTGTTATCGATGCAACCAGAAGGCTGTTGAAAAAATAAAGCCCCATGGGAATTTCTTTAAAGACATTTTTATAATTTTCAAATGTCAGATTGCCGTGAAAAATTCTGCCGGCATGTGAAAAAATCTCATTATTTCCCGTTAAAGATAGATTTACCATTGCAAAAAAAGGATAAAGCATGCTAAGCGCAATTAAAATAAGTGTAACGTAGCCTAAGAATATCCTGAATTTTTTCATAAAATAATTATATTACAAAATATAATAAGGCAAACATAACACAAAGCGACAGTGAGCTTAACACAAACCAAGTATGCATGACAGGATGCTGGTAGTCCCAGATTTCTTTTAATGTTGTTGCTGCATTTTCGATTTGTTGCATAATCTTTTCTCCAATAAACTTTTTACTCGTGTTGTCCTGATATCTTTCGGGAACTTTTTGTTATGTTGAAATCAATTCAACATGACAGAAAACTTTTTTTCTATATTTATATCTTATTCATTAATCGTTTTCGGGCATCACCTAAACGGTTGATTATTTGTAATCTTTAGGATAATATACAACTATGCAGGATGTAGAACTTTTAATGCCGGCAGGCAATCTCGAAAAATTAGAATATGCCGTAAGATACGGTGCTGATGCAGTTTACCTAGGAGCAGTTGACTTTAGCCTGCGTGCTATGCGAAAAGGCAGTCTTATAACAATGGATAATTTAAAACAGGCTGTTGCTCTTGCACATTCGCTCGGCGCTAAAGCTTATGTTACAATTAATATTTTTGCATTCAACAACGATATAAAACAGCTGGAGTTATCTTTAGAAAGGTTTAAAGATGCAAAACCCGATGCTTTTATTATAAGTGATTACGGAATTTTCAATTTAATAAAACGTAATATTCCCGATGTGCCGGTTCATATAAGTACACAAACTAATACTTTAAATTATGAAAGTGTAAAATTCTGGCGTGATTTAGGTGCATCGCGTGTAATCCTTGCAAGAGAGCTTCCGATTGAGGATATTGCGGAAATAAGACGTCAGGTGCCTGATATTGAACTTGAATGCTTTATTCACGGTGCACAGTGTGTGTCTTTTTCAGGAAGATGTTTATTAAGCGATTATTTTTCAAAAGGAGAAAGAAAAGCTAATCACGGGAATTGTTCGCAGCCTTGCAGATGGAGTTACAAACTTGTTGAAGAAACCCGCCCCGGTGAATATCTGGAAATTAATCAAGATACGAGAGGTTCTCATATTTTGAGTCCTAAAGATTTATGTCTTGTAAAACAGCTGCCTCAATTAATTGATGCCGGCGTGGATTCTTTCAAGGTTGAAGGCCGTACAAAAAGCCTTTATTATGTTTCAGCTGTTGCAAAAACCTACAGGCAGGCCATTGATGAAGTTTTGAAAAATCCTTCCGCAGATATGGATAAATACTTCCATGAACTTTTGAAAGTAGGTAACCGCGGTTATACAACCGGTTTTGCCCTCGGCGATAATAACGGAGAAAGTTACAGTTATGATATTTCAAAAGGCCTTGCGGGTGCTGATTTTTTGTGTGAATTTCAAGCGAGAGAAGCGGACTGTCATGAAGAGTATTATCTTGTAAAAATTAAAAATAAAATGCTTTTAGGAGATGAAGTTGAAATAATAACTCCTGATGAGCAGTTTACGGCAGTTGTTGAAGGTATTAAAAATGCGGACGGAGAAGATTTGCCTCTCGGTAATACAAATGATGATGTTTATGTAAAATTTTCGCAGGTGCCGAAAAATTATAAATACGCGTTAGTTAGAACAGTCGGAATAAAAACTCCGGTTTAAGAAGGAGAAAAATGTTTATTAAACCTGATTACAATTTGAAAAGTATTTATGATATTAACCTTGAGGAGTTGAAAAATAAGGGTATTAAAGCATTATTGTTTGATTTGGACAGTACGTTAATGGGTTCTAAAAGGGGGTATTACACTCAAGATACTCTTGATTGGATTGATAAAGTAAGAAAAGATTTTTTTGTCGGAGTTATTTCAAATAATAACAATCCTGTTTATATGGCAAAAGTTCTTGCATGTTCTGATTTTCCTGTAGTGTTCGAGGCGCATAAGCCTGATATAAAAGTTGCGGAAAATTTTATGAAACAGTATTCTCTAAAACCTGAAACAACATGTTTTGTGGGCGATAGACCTTTGACCGATGTCATGTGCGGGAAAAATCTGGGTTGCATGACCATTCTTGTTGATTCAATAACTGCTGATATTGAAAAACCGGTTGTGCGTTTTGCAAGAAAATTAGAAAGATGTTTTATCAGATTATAATCTAAATATTACAGTCTCTTAATAATAGTGCAGAAATTTTTATAATAGATTAAAATAATTAATACGTTGGGAGGTTAAATTTTAAGTTTTTTTGCAATATAACTAAATTGTTATAATTATTTGTCGTTTATTGTATAATGTAAAAAAGTCTCAAAAGGTGTTTTTATGAAGGTTTTGCCGGTATCTAACAGTGTCGTAAACAGGACTTATTCGCCGAACAGTAAAGGCGGATGTCAGAAAAAGGGTTTAGTATCGCCGTCTGCTGTGATGATTGGAGGTATTATATCTGCTGTTGCCGTACACAAAATTGCGCGTCCTACGCAGAAAATTTGCAGTGAGTATGTAAAATCTCTTGCTGCAGGTGTTACTGAGATGACAGGGAAAAAAGTTAATCCTCTCTCACTTTCCTGTGTTATGGACAAGTCTGAATTTGTACATCAAATATTAGGATTAAAAAAGTATAATTATTCTTATACTCCGCAAAATATTAAAAATTGCGGTTTTCAGGCTGATTTTCACATGCATACCGTTTATACTGACGGAAAAATAAGTGTAAAAAAGCTGCTTGATGAAATTTCTGAATATTCAAACAAACTGTATAGCAGAACAGGACAGAAATTTAATTTTTCGATAACAGATCATGATTCTGTAAAGGCTGTAAAGGAAGCGCTTGTTATAATTTCTGAAAATCCCGAAAAATTCAGAAATGTTCGTTTTATCCCCGGGATTGAAATGAGTTTTTCTCATAAATCGCAGACAACATCAAATCCATGCGAAATATCAGAAGTTTTGGCTTATGGATTTAATCCTTTCAAATTGGATAAATATTGTGATGTTCTGCAAAGGAAACGAAGTGATACTATTGATAAGATGCTTGCAGATATCAGAAGCAGCATTCCTCTGACAAATTTTGACAGGGAAGAATTAATAAAAACATATAATTTGAACCCTGATTGTCTTATGATGAATTCACAATGGCCTGTTGAGCATTATGCCCAGACAAAACATGCAATAACAATACAGGCTGCAAGGCACGGGAAAGACGCTTCCGTTTTGTATAATGAAATTATGAGCAAAATAGATGTTAAAAACCGTAACATGTGGTACTTGAAAAATAATAATTTTTTAGATAAAGATATAAATGAAACAAGTATAATTTCAAATGTCAGGAAGAAATACGAACCGCATATTGAAAATGACAAAATTGTTTTACAAAACGAAAGCTCTTTTGAAAATATAATAGATATGTTCAAAGGTGATGATAATGTTATTTTATCATTTGCACATCCGTATTTCACTGCAATGAAGTTTTATAATCCTAAAAAGGCTTTGAACTATTTTGTCCATAAGTCTGACGGATTAATACAAATTTCAGAGGCATATCATCAGGCGTATCCTCAAGATGTCAATCCTGACAGGGTTAATGAAGTAAATGATTATGTGAAGCATCTTATAAAAATAGGCGGGTCAGATAATCATAAAAATACATACATAGGGTAATTAGATGAAGGTATCAGGAGTTTGTAATACAAATTCTCAAAAAATTAATTTTTCAGGTATTGCGCAGAAAATTCCGCAAATTCCTCTAAACTCTGCTCAGGATTTACGAAATCAATATCATTATCTGCGCTTTGCTAAATATTATGAAGCTCTGGATGATGAAATTTATCCTCAAAATAAGTTTATCAGGATGGAAAATTTTTCATTTCTTGAACGAATCCCGCAAACTCTGAAAAAAATATTTGTCGAAAAGTTTAAAGAATTTACAGATTTTCCGAATATTGCTAAAGTATCGCAAAAAATTAATGATACTTTTGTAAACAATGCTTTGAAAGCTGAAAACAACGATGTAAAAGTTCTTCTTGCAGGATATGATCCTGTGTGTTCTATCGGTTTAAAACATGCTTTGCCCGGAAGCGACATTGATAAAGCTTACATTGTGCTCGGCAAAAAACAAAATGTTTTTAAACCTGATGATGAAATTATCGCAGACTACAAAGGCGCCTTGTGGGAGAATGTAGATCAGAGAATTTTAAGTTTGAATAATCAAAATACTTTTCCGGAAGTTTATACGCTGGACAAAATGTTTAATACTTTAGATGTGCTGGACAGGCTTACCGTAAATGCAGGACTGGATAAAAATATGGATTATTTTAAAGACAAGAGGCTTTTTGATATTGATCCTGTCTCTGCCGGAGAATTTAACATACGTTTTGCAAATATAAATAAAGGGGATGAAATTTCTAAAGTTTATGCGAAAAATTTTGCATATTTTATAGAATCCGTAAGAGACGGTAAAATAGCCTATAAAGTTGATAACGATATCTTAAATGTAATAAATGAAAGACTGAGCCGTTCGCCTTTTGCGATAATGTCAAACGTTACGCAGATGGGGGCACATGAAAGGCAGATTAATAAAGGCATGAAAGATATCAAGAAAAAGCTCAGAGCACGTGAGCATCTTGTTGAAGAATTTGACAGGTGGGCCGAAGAAGATAAATTTAATCTTGTTAAAAATATAGTTAAAGCTGTTTCTAAAGATCAGGATAACACCTTTGACAAATATTTTTTAAATGATGATAACATTTTAGAAAGATATGAAAGATTAAACAGGCAGCTTATTTAAAATAATTGTATAATCATTCCTGATATAATACTGATAACAAGTAAAATCGAGATAATTTTCATTGTATCTTTAATATTTTCACTGTGCCTGAAAAGTATTAGAATCCCGAGTCCGGCATTGGATAATAATCCTGCCATTACAGCTCCGAAACTTATTGATCCTTTTATTAAAAGCATTGTTAAGGCTATTGATACGGCGCAATTTGGTATAAGCCCTATGAATGCCGTTATAACAGGTTCTAAAAATTCGACTTTCCCCAGAAGCACATGTAATACTGCATATTGTCCGTATAAGAAAATCAGGAAGTTTAACACAATTGTTATTAGCAGGATAAATATAAATATATTAAATGTATGCTTAAGCGGGTGATAAATCAACTCGCGCTTGCGTCTTTTTGATATACTGTGATGGCAGCAGCCTTCATGTTCGGTATTTTCAATTTCCACGGTATCTTTTTCTTCTGTAAGCGGGATGTATTTGTTATCTTTAAGCAATAAATCAATTAAATAACCTGCACATACTGCTATCGCTATTTTTAACCCTACAATCGGCAGAATATAATATGTTTTTGACGGCTGTGCCAGAAGTATCGGAATAGCTTCATCAGACGTTGCAAGGTAAATTGCGATTAGTGTCCCTTTAGTAATAAATTTTCTTATATAAAGAGTGCTTGCTATTACAGAAAACCCGCACTGCGGAATTACGGCCGCAAGACTTCCGATTAAAGGTGCTGTCTTTTCCGATTTTTTCATAAACGAATTAATGTGTTCTGAATAATAGTATTCAATTAATTCTATAATTAAAAACACAATAAACAGTAACGGCAATATATGAAAACTATCAATAACTGCATCTGCAAGCCAGTCCGGCATGCCTGAATTTTCAATAATTCCGTCAAATCCGGAAAACATATTCTCATTTATTGAATTTATTCGATTTAAAATATCTATCAGCATAACTTAATGATAATATAAACAAGTTTTTTACAGAGCCTGTTTATCCTTTCTATTTTTATCTTTTTTTACTTCTTTCTCATCACACCCCAGAACCTGATTTAAGTGCTCGACAAGTTCTGAAAAGTGATACTGCATGGCATGCTCTGATTTGTGATGGATATCAACTATGTGATAGTGCATAGCCATTTCTACCTGAATTAATGCCATATTATAATTGTATAAACTTTCAATGTATTCGCTTACTGCAGTTATAAAATCTTTTCTGGCATTTTGAAGCGCTACGTAATTTAATTCATCTGTTTTGTATTTTTCTTCTACAACTTTCAGATTGTCTAAAGCCTGCAAAGCCTCAGTTTTCGCTGTCGGAATCTGTTTTTCACATTTTTCGACATTATTAAATGCACGTTTAACTTCAAAGTACAAATCTTTTTTAAACAATAAAATTTCATTATCCGCAAGATTTATCTGTGCATCTGCCCCTTTGATGCTGTGCTTTAATTCCATAATGTTTACTGTGGAATTCAAATTGACTCCTACCTGAAAACTGTTATTTGCAGTTTGTGTTGAATTATTAAAACCGTATCCGGCATTTGCCGTTAAATCAGGGAAATAAGCACGTTTGATATAAAGGAGCGACTGCTCCATTGCATGTTTTGTAGCAGTTAAAACATTCAAATCAGGGCTGTTGTCATAAGCCAGTTGAACCGCATCGCTTTTAGAAAAAGGAAATTCCTGCGGCATAAATGTATGCACGCTGGCTTTTGTGCTGCCGTAAGCGAAATCGTTGTCATAGGAAAATGTATTGGTGTTTTTTATTGTAAAATCAGGCTGACTTTCAAGATACATTGAGTTATTAAGATCAACCCTTGCATTATTGAAATTATTTTGTGCCTCAAGCAGTTTAACTTTTGCTTCGCTCAAATTAACCTCGGCTGTAGTTAAATCAGGTTTTTTCTTTGCAAGCTTGACAAAGTTCTCGTTAATTTTTACGTTATTTTCGGCAATCTGCATAAATGCTTTTGCTCTTAAAAGATTATAATATTTTGCTTTTACGTCAAATAATGTAGCGCAAAGGCTGTCCATAAATTCATATTCGGCGCCAATTTTATAAAACTCTTCCATTTTAATGTATGCGGTAGTTTTGCCGAAATCCCATATAAGTTTGTTAACTGTAACGCCGACTGTCGGAAGCTCTCTGTAATGAGAGTTATAGTAAATATTATCAGAGTTGTTTTCGTTATAAAAACCTGCTCCTGCGCTTATGACAGGGAAATACTGCGCTCTTGCAATGCCTAGATTGCTTTTAGCAATATCAAGATTGTATTTCTGCCTTCTGATTTTCGGACTGTTTTTAAAAGCCGCTGCAACGCAGTCCAAAACCGATAATGAACTTCCGTTTGTAATTTCAACGGGTTTAAACAGTTCATCATCCTCATCTTCTATAGC
>URXH01000066.1 GCA_900551675.1 uncultured bacterium | reverse complement strand
CGGAGCAGGAATGGTTCTGATGGTTCAGCCATACGTTGATGCGTATGAAAGTGTTAAACATTCAGAAAATTCCGTAACGGTAATGCTTTCTCCGCAGGGTAAACCGTTGACGGATAAAATTGTAAATGGGCTGGCTCAATATAATCAAATTATCTTGCTTTGCGGACATTATGAAGGGTTCGATGAAAGAATAAGAGAGATTATAAAACCTGTGGAAATATCTATAGGAGATTTTGTATTAACAGGCGGAGAGCTTCCTGCATTGTGTCTTATAGATGCGGTAAGCAGAAAACTTGAAGGGACGCTTGGAAAAACCGAATCAGCCGAAGATGACAGTTTCGCAAACGGGCTTATTGAATATCCGCATTACACAAAACCGCGGGAATATAGAGGGTTGAAAGTTCCTGAAGTTCTTTTGAACGGGAATCACAAAGATATTAATGAATTCAGACTTCAAAAAAGCATTGAACGAACAAAAGCTAAACGTCCTGATTTATACAAGGCTTATATGGAAAAATCAAAACAGACAGATTAATATTTTTTGTTCAAATCGTTATAATGACCGAAGCCTAATACGTCTTTAAATAATTTTACAACGCCGAAAATACCGAGACCTATAGCTGAACCTTTTGCCCATTTGCCTTTGCCTAAAAGGGCCCCAAGCCCCAGACCTAATGGTATTACACTGTCAACAAGCATTGTTCCGAAGCCTTTAAAATACCCGATTGCAGAGTTAAAAAAGTGTCTGATATTGCTGTCAACTTCCCAGTTAAAAACGCCTTTTTTGAGTTTGGAAGCTGTTATACTCGGGCTTGTTAAATATTGAGAGTTGCTGAAAGCTTCCATACATGCATCAGCATCACCGGTCTTTGAATATACATCTGATTGAAGCTTGCCCAGAACATGCGCATCATAGCCTATGATGCCGAGGGCGGCAGCACCGGCGCCTTTGTATATATATTTAGGAATATTATTTTTTACTGATTTTAAAGCTGTGCTGATGCTCATTTTTCACCTATTTTGTTTCTGTACTTTTTGTTGAAGATGTGGTTGTTGTCTGTGTCTTTTTATTATCTTTTACTTCAAATTCTTTTTCGACTTTTTTGCCTGACATT
This sequence comes from uncultured bacterium, assembly GCA_900551675.1. Lineage (GTDB taxonomy): Bacteria > Cyanobacteriota > Vampirovibrionia > Gastranaerophilales > Gastranaerophilaceae > Stercorousia. Next base: position 10,302 of record URXH01000066.1, on the reverse strand, counting down.
TTCAGTAGAATATTTGTTGCCTGCATTGCATCCTGACCGTATCCTGATGTTGAATTTTGCATTTGTTTTAAAAGTCCGACTGTATAATCATCTCCTGATACAACTCTTGAATCAAGAGCACTCAGTGCTAAAATTCTGACAGGTGTTGACGGATCCTGAAGCATTTTGTTAATCAAGGCATTTAAAGCTTTGTCATCTTTTCTGGAATGATCTTCTTCAAGTCTTGCAATAACTTCTTTTGCGCCCATCAGACGGACTTCTTTGTCCTGACTGTTTAGATAATTTTCGAGATTTCTTATATAATCATCTGTTAATTGAACAATTTCTCTTTTTTCAGTCTTTTTATCCGATGTTTTATTTTCTGTTGTGTTTGTGGAACTTGTATTTTGTGAAGATAAATTATTTGTACCGTTTCCCCAGTTATTGGTATAATAACCTGGCGGATAACAGCCCGAGGCAGGTGTTGTTCCGTAATTAGGTGCATTAACGTTATAAACCGGAGCAGTAGCGCCGGGAGTTTGTACTGACGGATTAAATATTTGAATATTTACGCCTGAATAGTTCGGCACCTGAACATTTTGACCTTGCTGCTGCAGCGGTACTGTCTGGTATTGTTGAACAGGCTGAGGCTGAATGTTTTGAACCTGCTGAGGCTGTGGCGAAATGTTTTGCTGTGATACATTTTGTACCTGCGGCTTTACCTGAGCCTGCTGTATATTTTGCTGTCCTACGGAACTTTGCATGAAAACTACCCTTTACTACTTACTTATATTTATAAAGTATTCTTTTAATATTTTATTGCCTTTTTTTTAAGAAATGTTACATTATTTTTTATTTTTTGCATGATAGCTATAATTTAGATATGGGGAACTATGAAGAAAATTATTTGGCCAAGCGTCCACAATACCTGTGTAATATGTGCGGTAAGTGCTGTCGTGTTGTAACAACTTCGATTCCTTATAAAGGATTATTGGAAATGTCAGCAAAAGGCGATAAAGGGGCAAAAGATTTTTTGTCCCTCTTTGTTCCTTATGAGTCAATAGAGGCTGCAAGAAAAGTTGATGCAGAGGTTGTTGATAATATAATAAACAGACTTATTGATGACGGTAATTACAGAGAAGATGAAATAACTTTTTACGGCTGTAAATATTTGCAGGATAATAATTTATGTTCAAGATACGAAAACCGTCTTGATTTATGCAGGCACTGTCCATCTTCCCCATGGTCAATAGTTCCGCCGGGCTGCGGTTTTGAAGGCTGGCTTTTCTGGCAGAGAGAAGAAATCAAGCAGAAAATCAGGCGTTCAAAAGAAGAACTTTTAGAACTGAATCTTCTTCGTATGCGTACAAAGGATGAAGAAACTTTGAAAAGAATATCATCTGTTGAGCATAAAATTACGAAAAATATTGAAGCCTACAAAAAATATGGTTCGGAAAACTGGTAAAATGGTATTATTGCAATACGATTTTATCCAATTTTTTTCTGTAAAATTCCGTATTAATATTCAGATTTTCGCCGATATCAAGAAGCATTTCAACAAAACGTTTAGCGGATGACTTTTTATTGCTCAATTCGCCTGAGTCAATAATGTCGCCGATTCTGTGATAAATTTTTGAAAAATAAGTGTTTTGAGCTTCCGATATATCAATCTGGAGTTCAAGTTTTCTGATATTATCAAAAATTTCAAGAACAACATCAGCCTGTTGGATTTCAAAACTGTGGACAAGTCTGTTAATATTCTGAAGAATTTTTTTACCAAAAATTTTGTTTGATGGGGATTTATCAAGCTGAATATCAATTTTTTTAGCCTCGTAATTTATATCAACAGCCTGTTGAATAATATCATCATCAACAAATCCGCCTGAATGTATAACTATATCATTGAATTTGTGGCTCAATGCATAGGCAGCAGAAATTTTGAATTCGTCGGGGATTTTGAGCCCGAGTCCCTGCAGGTGATAGATTGAACCTTTTCCTTCATCATACATCTCCTGATAAGTTTGAGAGAATCTTTCAAGTTTTCCTTTAAGAAGTATTTGGAGTATTTTTCTTCTTTCTTCAATATATATCTTTAAGCGTAAAGTATTCTTTTCCAAAATATTCATCAAGAGCGCGTATGATTTCTGTAAGCGGATTCATGAGGAATGTTTTTATAAGTTCAGTTTTAATTCTGTTAAACTCGGTATCATCGGAGTATTCTTTGATAGAACAGTGGAAATCCCCGCCTGCATACTGCATCAGAGCAAACATAACATTCGATTTTTGAAGCGTTATTTTTGACTGTACCTCTATATGTCCGACTACAAATGTTGATAAGCCTTTCTGCACTTTTTTATAAGCATGTCTTCTGACAGTATAGCAGTATACACTTTCTTCATCTTCAAAGTCTTCATAAAGCGAAGATAAAGCCCATAAACTAGCTATTTGTTTTGTTGTAACAATTGACGGTTTTACAAAACGTTCAAAAATGTCTTTTCCGGTTCCGTGTTCGGGAATGTTGCTTTTTGCTTGTGCAAGTATATTCAGAAATTTTTCTTCCAGATTTTTATTCGTAAATTTTGATGCCAGCTGCATCGCGCGGGCAGCGTATTTCATAATCTGGACTGTCTCGATGCCTGAAATTTCCGAGAAGAACCAGCCGCAGCTTGTATACATAAGCATAGCCTGACGTTGAATTTCCAGTAATTCCATCGCGTGTACTTTTTCATCATCAGATAAATCAGATTTAAAGTTTTCCTGCTGGAATTTTTTTACATTCATTTCGTTTCTGTCTAATATTACGCTTATGTAATTATTTCTGACATTCCAAACATCGTCAAAATATTTTTGTCCTTCGGTTTCAAACAGAACAACAAGTTCATCTCTTAAATAATCAAGTGCATCTCGTAATGGTTTTCTCCATTTCTGATTCCATCCGGGGTGTCCTCCTGTAGAACATCCGCAGTCTTCTTTCCAGCGGCCGACCCCGTGGAAGCAGCTCCAGCTTGAAGCTTGTTTTATTTCAACTTCACAGTCGCTTCTGTATTTTTCAAGATATTCACCATAATTTGTAATAGTGAAACCTTCATCTTTAGCCCTGATTTTAAGCACGTATGCAAGCGCCATATCGCCGAATTTTGTATGATGTCCGTAGCTTTCTCCGTCAGTTGCTATATGTACGAGCTGAGGATAATCACGGCATTCTGATACTCCTTCTTTAAGACGTTTAATAAATTTGTTTCCGTCTTTAAGAAGTTCATCAAATGCAACAGAACGGGAGATTGCACCATCATAAAAGAATAAATCAATGGATTTCCCTGGAGCAGATTTAATATTGTATTTATATGAACGGGCAGGATCAATATTCCCCCAGCTTACATCCGTCCATTCTTTATCGCCTTTCTTTTTGAATTTTTCGGCTTGATAAGGTGAAAGTATAGTGAATTTGATTCCGTTAGCTTCCAGAAGTCTTAGAGTGTCATCATCTACAGCTGTTTCTGCAAGCCACATGCCCTCAGGTTTTCTGCCGAAGCGGTATTCAAAATCTCTTATACCCCATTTAATTTGAGTTTCTTTATCTTTTTCGTTTGCAAGAGGCATAATAATATGGTTATAAACCTGTGCAATGGCATTTCCATGGCCGTTGTGCTCTGCAATACTTTCAATATCGGCTTTTATAATTCTTTCATAAGTTAATGGCGCAAAATGTTCCATCCATGATAAAAGCGTCGGACCGAAATTGAAACTCATAAGTTCATAATTATTAACAACATCTAGAATTCTGTTTCTGCTGTCAACTATTTTTGATACGGAGTTGGGGTTATAGCATTCTTTGTTAATGCGTTCATTCCAGTCATGGAAAGGGAGTGCACTGTCTTGAAGTTCTATAGCTTCAAGCCACGGATTTTCTCTTGGCGGCTGGTAAAAGTGCCCGTGTACTGTCAGAAATATTTCGTTTTTTTTATCGCTCATCTCTTAACTCCGTAATAATTTGTAAAATGTTTTATTTTTCATCTTTCGGTTTTGTGCTGCTGATAACCGCAAATTTATCAACATCCATCCATGCATCTCCAAGTGCGTTTGAGAAAACTTTCCCGCTGAATTCTACGATATCGCCAGAATTCAGGTCAATATATTTTTCAGCTTCGGTTCTTTTCAAAAATATTTTTAATTCAGATAGCGGAATGTTATGATCTGTAACATCAGGACGCTGTATTAAGAAAGAAATATAGTCCTGCGAGCTTTTCATTGCAGGTTTGTAATCAAGTCCGAGAGTTGAAAATTTATCAAATTTAGCTTTAATCTTAACATTTTTATTAAGATAAAAATTCGGTCTTGCAACAATGTCAAGCGGGTTTACTGTAGTATATGCTTTTGAGGCGCTTTGTGTCTGAACGCCGTTTGCGCTTACAACTGTGTATCCAGATGTAGATGCAAATACATTTATTCCTGCAGTTACTGCAAGTATCAATATTAAAGTCTTAAATTTTTTTAAATACATTAACTTAAATCCCCTTTTATAAATTTTTTACAACAATATTCTATCACAATATTTATTTTTTGTAACTACCCGAATTTATTATAAACTTAAAATACGCATAAAAATTTGAGAAATGTGATTGCTCCGCAAGCCGTTTTATGGTATTATTTTTTTGAAAGTCGGAGGGTTGTGTCTATGGCTACTATAGAATTTTTTTCAGATTCAGAACAGTTAAAAAGGTTGATGTCTTCTGCGCGTGCTACAATAATGGCGCCGTTTTTCGCAAATAATGCGGAAGAAGTTAAATCAGTATCAGAAGCTTACAAATTAGCTAAAAATAGCCCGGGGACTATTGAATTAACGGGAATGCCTGTTTATGAACCTGAAAAGTCAGGGCTTCCAAAAGGAGCAAATCAGTTATTATTTAACGATGGTGCAGTTGTAGGACGTTGCGCAGCTGCAAGAAAAATTGTAGGCGAACCGGGATGTGAGCTTTCAGTCTTACTCCCGATTATTCGTGAAGCAGTTTACGGAACAAGAGACAAACTTATGTATAAAACGGAAGCTGTTATAGGACTTGATAAAGATTTTATGGTAAAAGCTCATCTGCTTATTCCGGAAGGTTTTGAAAATATTATGTACAGCTGGATGCTAAATTTTCAATATATAAATGAAATTTATGCAGATATGTATGAGAATTCAAGGAAAATTGATGAAGGTGATATTTTTGTATTTTCTGATCCTGACTGGTCGCATCCTGATTTCCCTTACGGGTTAACTTTCTTTGATCCTGAACACAATTGTGCGGCAATTCTAGGTATGCGTTATTTCGGAGAGCATAAAAAAGGTACATTAACTCTTGCCTGGGGCTGTGCTTCACGTAACGGTTATGCATCATGCCATGGAGGAATGAAACGCTATAACCTCGAAAATGGGAAATCATTCAGAACAGCTGTATTCGGGCTTTCAGGTTCCGGTAAATCAACAATTACACATGCAAAACACGACAATAAATATGATATTACCGTGCTGCATGATGATGCATTTATCATAAATGTTGATAAAAAATATTCTATAGCTCTTGAACCGGCGTATTTTGATAAAACTGCCGATTATCCGATCGGGAGCGAAGATAATAAATTTATTTTAACACAACAGAATGCAGGTGCAATTCAGCTTGCGGACGGTAAAATCGTTTCCGTAACAGAAGATATTAGAAATGGAAACGGCCGTGCGGTCAAGTCAAAATTGTGGGCACCGAACAGAGTTGACAGAATTGACGAACCTATCAACGCAATATTCTGGCTTATGAAAGACCCTGCTATTCCGCCTGTATTAAAACTTTCAGGTGCATCTTTAGGAGCAGCAATGGGAGCTACTCTTGCAACTAAAAGAACATCTGCTGAAAGACTTGCAAAAGGCGTTGATCCTGATGCTTTAGTTGTTGAACCTTATGCAAATCCATTCAGAGTTTATCCTCTGGCTGTTGATTATCAGCGCTTTAAAAAATTGATAGAAGACGGTGTTGAATGCTATATTCTTAATACCGGCGATTTTATGGGACAAAAAATTAAAAAAGAAATCACTCTTTCAATTGTAGAATCTATTGTAGAAGGTACTGCGAAGTTTCATAAGTGGGAAAATTTTTCAGATATTCAAATTATGAATATAGATGGTTTTGATACATCTTTGGGCAATAGAGAATATGCACAACAATTAGCTGCAAGAATGAAGGATAGAACGGCTTTTGTAATGTCAAGAGAAACTGAAAAAGCTGGTATGGATAAACTTCCTTCTGACGCATTGGATGCTTTGAATGCCGTGATTGCAGAAATTCCCGCTTAATAAAAAATAAAAAAGGATGGTATATGCAAAAAAAATACGCAATGTCAAATATGGGGTACGCGATTGTTCTTATAATTATTCTCGGAGTTTTTATGATTATAAGTGCGCCTATGATTATGGACAGTTACAAGAATGATAATAAAAACAGCCAAAATAGAGAAAATAGCTATGAAAGAGATAACGATTATGATGCAAGGTCAGAAAGGCACGCTCGCGATAGGAGACGCGGGAATTACAGTGATGAGTTCCAAATGGATAATTTAATGAATGAAATAAGAAATTTAGAGGCTCGTTTTGATTCCAGATTAAATGAATTAGAAATGCATCAGAGAGAAATACAGGAAACTCCGCGTGAATCTTCTAAAAATAATACTATTTCCGATAAATTTATATGTTCAATAGAAGGCTATTTAGATGCTGATGGAAATTTTGTTACTCTTGATAATAAAACTGCTGTGCAAGGCGGTAAAAATCAAAAATTCGTTTTTGTCTGTGAATACAGAGAGTAAATATAAAATATCTTTGATTTTTGTATTGTTTATAATTTAATATTTTCTAAATACAAAAAAGACCCCTTTTAAGGGTCTTTTTTGTATAAATTATTATAAATTTATTCAACTTCAATAGCTGATACAGGGCAAGCTTCAGCTGCTTCTTTTACGCAATCCATATTATCTGCAACTGCTGCTTCATCAACCTGAGCAACACCGTCTACTGAAAATACTGCGTCGCAAATTGATTCGCAAGCGCCGCATCCGATACAAGAATCATTTACTTTTACTGTCATTTCTACTTTCTCCTTATATTTTAAATACAATGTGAATTTCTTCACTCATTGATTATAATATAAAATATTTTAAAATTCAATTAAACTTTTTAAATGTTAAGCCATTTTTTTATTCTTTCCGCTATATAATCAAACCCTTTAATCATTCCGAGATTTTCACCTTTAATATTTTTGTTATAAATAAGAACAGGCACATATTCTCTTGTGTGATCGGTTCCCTCAACTGTCGGATCGCACCCGTGATCTGCAGTAATTATAAGTAAATCTTCTTCATTCATTGCATTAATAATATCATCAACGTATGTGTCGATTTCTTCAATGGCTCTGCCGTAGCCTGCGGCATCGTTTCTGTGTCCGTAAAGCATATCCGTATCAACAAGGTTTGTGAAAATAAATGTTTTATCATTAAATATTTTGTTATTAGACGGATACGCAATTTTTTCGAGATTGAGGTCTTTTTTTACTGCTTTCAAGGTTAATTCAAGCCCTTCTTTGTTAGAGCCTGTATGAATGGCATGAGTGATACCTGATTTTGAAAAAATGTCTTCAATCTTGCCTATTGCAATGACTTTCCCGCCATTGTCTTTAATCTCATTTAAAACTGTATGTGAAGGCTCCATTGAATAGTCTCTTCTGTCCTTGGATATTCTTGTCGGTTTGCCGTCAATAATTTTATAAGGTCTTGCAATTACTCTTGACACATTCCAGCCGCCATCATCAAGAATTTTTCTTGCTGTTTTGCACCATTCATATAATGTTTCAAGCGGGATTAAATCCGTATCAACCGCGATTTGAAAAACGCTGTCCGCGCTCGTATAAACAATCGGAAATTTAGTTTTATGGTGTTCTTCATTTAATTCTGCAATAATAGCCGTTCCGCTTGCAGGAATGTTAGCAAGAACTCCTCCGCAGTTTGTTTCTCTTATAAATTTTTCTATTAATTCATCGGGAAAGCCGTTAGGAAATGTTGCAAAAGGTTTTTTAGAAACTAACCCTGCCATCTCCCAGTGGCCTGTAGTAGTATCTTTGCCTTTTGATTTTTCTTCCATTATACCGTATTGGGCAGTCGGATTATTAACTTTTTTTATTCCTTTATAATCTTGAATATTACCGAGTCCCATTTTTTCCATATTTGGAACTTTAAGACCGTTATTGAATTCGCATACATGTTTTAGTGTATTGCACTGAGGTGTGTCATTAAATTCCCGGCAATCCGGCATTGCGCCTGTGCCCATAGAATCTATTACCATTACTATTGCTCTTTTCATATTTCCCCCTTCTTATAACCTGATTTTAGCAATTTTAGTCAACTGTGTCAATTACTGCATACGCATTAAAATCAAGACTGCCGTAAATAATCCGGACATGATAATCCCCATGCGGTATAAGTTTTACAAAGTTAATTGTCTGTTCTCCAAAATCATCATTTGTTTCTGTAGCCGGCAGTTTTGCTATCATGAAATGCGACTGGTAAAGTTTCAAATATGTTTTACCGTTCTCCCGTTCTCCTTTTACTTCATAGTGTCCGGGAGGGATTATTACATCTTCTCCAGCTTTCAAACTAAGCGGAATAAGTAAAATTTGCGGCTCTTTAACGGTTGTTGTTATTGATTCTGTTTCATTGCTCTGTGAAAAACTTTCTCCTTTGGGAATATTTTTATCTTTTTTCTTTTTCCCTTTTTTGCTTTCAAGAGCTTTTTGAAAATCTTGGTCGCTTACAGGTTTTTGACCGTAAACATTTTGATCTCCGAAATTATCCCATAAGTCCCCTTCCGCAAATGTGATGTTTCCGGCGGAAAAAATTATTATAAATAATAATGTCAAAAATTTTTTCATACTATTAATATTAATGATTTTGAAAAAAAAGTACACCTGTATTTATATGAGAATTACAAAAAAGGAAGCATTGATGCCTCCTTTTGAAAATTTTTATACAAATAAACACAAATGAATAAAATTACACACCTAATCAACGTACTGACCTAACACGGAGAATTTCATCTTTTTCAAAGCTCTTAATTCTGTCTGGCGTATGCATTCTTTTGTTACGCCGTAAATACTGCCGATTTCTTCGAGAGTTTTTTTATCGTCTCCATCCAGACCGTAACGCATTTTGACAACCTGCTGTTCCCGCTCTTTCAGAGTTGAAATAACATTAAGAATATCGGTTTTCAAATCTTCAAATTCTGCATTTTCTGTGGCAGATGCTTTTTTATCTTCTATAATATCTGCAATATTCATTTCTTTGCCGTCATGGTTTTCTAAACTGCTTTCTATGGATATTGTTTTTGAGTACGCGTTCAGGAATAAATCAATTTTGTCAGATGGTATATTCATTTTTTTTGCAACTTCTTCATTTTGTACCTGACAGTTGTTTTCTCGTTCCATTTCACGTTTAAGTTTAGAAAATCTTGATAATGTTTCCTGTATATAAACAGGAATTTTCATACAATGAGACTGTTCTGATATTGCCTTAAACATTGCCTGTTTAATCCACCAGCTTGCATAAGTTGCAAATTTATAGCCGAGTTTGTAATTGAATTTTTCTGCCGCAATCATAAGCCCAAGATTACCTTCCTGAATCAAGTCTATCATTGGAAGATTTGACATGTGAATTGCTTTTTTTGCGATTGTGATTACAAGTTTCAAATTAGCTTTGATTAATTGTTTTTTTGCCTCTTCATCTCCTGCTTTTGCTTTTTTTGCAAGCTCTTTTTCTTCTGACGGGGTAAGTGATTTGTAGTCGGAAATTTCTCTGACATAATTTGATAGTACGCTATCACCTGCACCGTCAAAAATTTCATTTTTGGCAGGGTTGGAAAGCCGGCCTGAAGATTTCATTTTGACGGGGGAATTTTTTTTCATACCTCTTTAAACTCCTTCATTTTTAAGTAACACAAGACGATACATTTTGATTATTGTTATATACAAATCTAAATTAGTATATATTTAGTATATACCATAGTATATAATTTTTTAAACATTTTTGTTAAGTTATATTTCAAATTATAAAAATTTGTAAGATAAAAAGTTTGTAGTATAATGTGTATTGGAGGATATTATGAAAAAGAAACTACTTATTACTTTAGGAATTATTATAGCAATGGCTGTATCATCAGTCGTAGGTTTTGCAGTTGCCGCAATGAATGCTCCAAAGCATCCGTCTGATTACAAGATTGGAATTACTTATGATAAAGCGCTGGAATCTGAC
>URXH01000065.1 GCA_900551675.1 uncultured bacterium | reverse complement strand
AAAGAGAATACGTCTAAAGGACTATTTATGATAGGGAAACTAAAATTCTATCCGGCATTAATAACGGCAAAGTGCGCATATATGGGGATAAGACTTTTAAACATGTCATCCGGCACCTCTTTTGCAGGGATGACTGCTTTAAAAATCTGTCCTGATTTTTTAAAATATTGTTCTAAATATGTCAAAAAACGCATTGTAACAATTACAGGCACAAACGGAAAATCAACAACATCGGGACTTATTGCGCATATACTGGAAACCGCAAACCAGAAGGTTATTCACAATTTGAAAGGCGCAAACATGCTAACAGGTGTTGCAAATGTGTTTGCTCTTGAAATAGAGCCTTTGAAAAGATTCGATTATGCCGTAATAGAATCTGATGAAGCCTATCTGACAAAACTCTACGATTATATGAAGTCTGATTATCTTGTAGTTACAAACCTTTTTCGCGACCAGCTTGACAGATACGGAGAGCTTAATACAACTGCAGGCTTTATAAAAAATGCAATAGCGAAAAATCCGGACTTGAAACTTATCTTAAATGCCGATGATCCTATTGTTGCGACATTTAATACAACAAAATATGCAGTTTACTATGGATTTGAAAATATAGAATATGACTGCACATACACACATAAATCAAATGCGCCGTCAGAAGTATTTAACTGTTCCTGCGGGAAAGAACTGAAATATTTAAAACAATTTTTCGCACAGCAGGGGCACTACTACTGTCCAGAATGCGGGTATAAACGCCCTGAATGCAATTATCCTGCTGATGTAAGAGTATATAACGATTATTCTATAATTACAGTCAAAAACAGAGGGTTGTCCTTTGAATTTAGAGTAAGCCTCTCAGGTCTTTACAATGCTTATAACGCACTCGCTTCTATTGCTTTTGCGTTTGAAAACGGCTTAAATCAGGAAGAAATACAAAAAGCGCTTGATACTTATCATGCTATTTTTGGACGGACAGAAAAACGCATGATTAACGGAAATCAAACAGTAATTCAGCTTATAAAAAACCCGACAGGCGCAAGTGAAGTTTTGAAAACCGTTGATTTAAACTCTAATATCGTAATTGCAATTAACGATAACTATGCAGACGGCAGGGATATTTCCTGGCTGTGGGACAGTGATTTTGAACAATTGAAAAATGCGCAGAAACTTGTCATAACATCAGGTACCCGTGCAAACGATATGGCATTAAGATTAAAATATGCAGGAATTCCGCAGGAAAAAATTATCATTGAGCCGAATATAAAAAAAGCAATTGATAAGGCTACAATAGATGGCAAAACAACCATACTGCCGTCATACACAGCGCTTTTAAAATTAACAAAAGAAAGTAAATAATATCATTCTGAACTTGTTTCAGAATCTCAGATATAAGGAGGTAAAAATGTTATTAGGCGTAAATATAGATCATATAGCAACATTAAGAAATGCAAGAGGCGGCGTTGAACCATCTGTCGAAAAAGCTGCAGAAATTGCAGAAGAAAACGGCGCATCATCTATCACTACACATTTAAGAGAAGACAGACGCCATATTAAAGATGAAGACGTATATTCATTAATTGGCAAACTTAAAACACGTTTAAATCTTGAAATGGCAATGGCAGAAGATATTCAAAAAATCGCCCTTGATATAAAACCGTATTCAATCTGTCTTGTACCGGAAAAACGTCAGGAAATCACGACAGAAGGAGGTCTTGATGTCTCAGGGCAGCTTGACAAGATTACAGAATTTATAAAACCTTTACTGGATGCCGGTATTATCGTAAGTTTGTTTATTGATCCCGATGAACAACAGGTTAAAGCATCAGCAAAAACAGGGGCACAATTTATTGAACTTCATACAGGCACATATTCAGAATGCTACGGCTACGAAGAGGAAGAACAGGAATTTCAAAAACTGAAAAAATCAGCAGAATTAGCACAGTCTTTAGGCTTAAAAGTAAATGCCGGACACGGACTAAATTATGAAAATGTTCACAGAATGCATGAAATACAAGGGCTGCACGAATTAAACATCGGACACAGCATAATTTCACGCGCAGTATTCACAGGTCTGCCTGAAGCTGTAAGCCTAATGAACAGGCTAATAAAATAAATAAAAAACGACCTCCCTTAAAAAGGGCATTGTTAACATTTCATTGATAGAGAGCTGATAATGAATGTCCTTTCCTTGCGTGAGGACCTAAATCTCTGATTTCGAGGAGGGATTACAATGAAAAATTAACAAATTCATTTTCAAGGGAGGATACAGCGTAAGCAATGGAGGATTTATGAAATCAGAAAAAGAAATTATAGAAGAAATGGCTCAGGTAGTCGAACAAATGAGATTAGACGATATTGAAGACAACCCTGACATTACAGATGAATACTTTGACTGCGACTGCTGCGGAAAAAATAAATGCCTCGCAGGTTCGATTGAATATGAAGGATACAGACTCTGTAACGATTGTGTGCTTCTTGCAGAGACAGGTTTTGCTCTCGGGAAAATTAAATCAGTAAAAGAACTTATTGACGCAATCGAAGACAAACATCTTGAAGCCCTTGCTAATTTTGTAAAAGAAGAAGAAAAACGTCTTAATAATTAACGGAATCAGGCAGCCTTTCAAACTAAGCCTTAAGAATGCTTTGTTTTTCTAAATAATACTAAAGAATTAGAAACATTTCTTTACATATAGTTATAAAGTATTAGTTATGTGGTATATATATAATATAAGAGAGAGCTTGATGATAAGATAGCTAACACAACAATACATATATAATTCATAAGCATGACGAGTATGTAATCGCAACCTCGTCATTTTTTTTGCGTTCTCTTTCTTATTTTTTGATATTACAAAATGCATAAAAATGTATTTGTAAAGATTTATTAATACAGTTAAAGCGCTCTATTTTCGCATATTAAGGCATGTATATAAAATTCCACACGCAATTTTTCACCGCAGAATTTTTTTTTAATAATACATAGGGGATTAACCACTTAGGGGAAAATTTTAAAGGTAAACACGAAAGGGGAAAATTATGGGACATCCTGAAGTAAAAACTGTACAAATTAACGGACAACAATATTATCTTAAACCTGTTGAACAGCAAAAAAAACAATCCGATAATGAGGATAAATTATTACTTGCGACATTGTTATCCAGTCCTACAGCAGTAGGGATTTATCGCGCAGTAAAAAAGAATCCTGAAAAAGCAAAAGAAAGTGCCCAAATGGCCGTAATGATAAATCCTGTATATGGAATTTTAAATTACTTCCTGGGTAAAGAGAAAAATGATGTTAAATAAAGTAAACAATTTTTTCAAATAACTTTTTAAAATATAAACTAAAAGGCCTGTGCTATAAGAGGCCTTTTTAGTTTACACATCAAATTTATGCTATAATAATAGTATGAATAAAAAAATTTCAGACAAAGTTATAAACAGGCTTACCCTTTATCATTGCATATTAACCGACTATATAGATAAAAACATAGAATTTATTTCCAGCAGACAGATTGCCGGATTGTTAAATATTGATGATTCTCAGGTCAGAAAAGATATAAACCTTTTAAACAATTCAGGCAAAAACAGAGTAGGCTATATTGTTAAAGAATTGAAAATTTCAATAGAAAAAACACTGGGTTTTAAGAAAACTAAAAAAGCTTTTATCATAGGTGCAGGCAATCTTGGAACAGCCATTGCAAACTATGGAAATTTCAAAGACTATGGTTTAAATATCCTTTCATTATTTGATAATTCACCTGAAAAAATAGGTAAAATAGTCAATAATATGGAAATTCAAGATATTAAAAAACTTCCTGAAATTGCAAAAAAAGAAGAAGCAGATATCGCGATTTTAACTGTTCCCGCACAATTTGCACAGATAACGGCAAACTTTCTTGTAAAATCCAATATAAAATATATATGGAATTTTGCCCCTGTTGTGCTTTCTGTTCCATCAGATGTACAGGTTTGGAACGAAAACTTAATGGGGAACTTTCTCCAGTTCACTTACGACATCTAATTTGTTTATCTGATACAAATATCTCAAACCTTCAAGGGTTAAGGTCGGGTTGATAAAATCGAAATGTCTTTTCAAATAATTTGCGACAAGTCCTGAATATCCGCCTGTTGCAACAATAACAGCTTTTTCCCCCAACTCTTTTTCACACTGTTCTATAAGACCGTCAATCATTGCAGCAGAACCTCTTAAAACTCCCGAAAGTATTGCATCCGAGGTATTATGCCCTATTGCAAAACTTGAAAGAGCAACTTCGATGCGAGGCAGTTTGGAAGTAAATTTATTTAGCGCCTTCAATTGAAGATTTAATCCGGGAGCAATTATACCACCGACAAATTCTCCTTTGCTATTTACGATATCAAATGTCGTAGCTGTTCCAAAATCAACAACAATAACTGGGTGTTTATACAAAACATAGGCTCCTGCAGCATTTGCGATTCTGTCAGCCCCTGCTTCTTCAGGGTTATCGAGAGCTATTGTTACACCTGTATTTATATCAGTTGATAAAATAACCGCATCAAGTTTAAAAACATTATCAACTGCTGTTTTAAATTTTTGCGTTAACTCTTCTACAACAGAAGATATAATACAGCCGTCTACTTTAAAATCCTTAAACAATGTTTTCAAAAGAACTTCATATTCTTCCAGAGATAAATCTTTATCAGATGCAAGCCTGTATTCTTCTACAAGGGCATCTTCTTCAAATAGCCCCAGGGTAATGCTTGTATTTCCAATATCGGCCGTTAATAACATAATACACTAATCCTCTTTCGAAGATTAGTGTATTACAAAGAAAAACTTTTTGCAAAGTATCAGCCTAAAAATGCCCCTTGTGTCTCAGTACCAGGCTTGCCTACCGTAAATGCGCTGTTAAAATTTGACGGCAAGTTCAACGAACCAATCCCATTCATTACAGCCCCGATTTCATCCCAGGGATTTTTCTTTTTTACCTGTGATGTATAAGCTGTTTTGCTAGTTTTATCATCAAATCCTATAGCATCGATACGTCCTGTAGTCATAATTATATCTCCTTAGTAAATTATACTCATATCTCTTATATATATACTAAGGATATAAATTCCACAAAATTGACATATTTACACAAAATCGTTACATAAGTTAACAATTTACTTTAAAATGTTCTTTTCCAGCGCAATTGCAGTTTTAGTCTTTGCAAGCCCGCCTTGAGAACTTTCTTTCAACAACGGGGACATAAGTTTTCCTGTCTGTTCCATTGCATCAACAATTTCATCAGGAGGAATTTTAGAGATAATTCCTGCCATTGCAAGCTCTGATGCTGTAACAGAGTGTATAGCAAGAAACGGGTTGCGTTTTACACACGGAATTTCAACCAGACCGCACACCGGATCACAGGTTAAACCCAAAACATTTTTCAATGCCAGAGCTGCCGCATTTATTATTTGTTTAACATTTCCGCCTCTCATTTGAGTCAGAGCTGCAGATGCCATTGCAGAAGCAACACCGCATTCTGCCTGACAGCCTCCGACAGCACCTGCGAGCGCCATTTTAACGGAAACAATTCTGCCGACTTCTCCCGCGGTTATAAGTGCATTTATCTGTTCATCTTCACTTATGTTATTATCTTCTGCATAAGCAATTAAAACAGAAGGAACAATTCCGCATGAACCTGCTGTGGGGCAGGCTGCAATTATACCCATTCTTAAATTCTGCTCGCTTGTTGCAAGTGCATAAGTCATTATTTTTTGAGCGGTTTTACCCAGAACCGAGCCTGATGTATTAAATCTTTTCTGTAACTTGCCGCAATCATCGCCGCTCATTCCGCTCGGGGAAGGCTCGGTAGAATTAAGCCCGACTTTTATGGCTTCTTTCATTGCATCAAGACTTTTCTTTGCGTGAAATTTAACCTCTGATTCAGAATACTCACCTTTTGAAACCTCATAAGAAACAGCTGTTTCATAAATTTTCTTATTCTGTTCTTTACATGTGTAATAAAGTTGTCTGAATGTAGTAATTATATTTTCCATATCAGCTTTCCAATTTCTTAATATATCTTACAATATACATATCTTTAAGCTCGCTTACCTTATCAAGGCACTGCTTTGAAAGTTCTCCGTCAATACAAATACACATGGAAGCGTCCCTGCCTTTTCCGCTTCTGTCGCAGTGAAGCGATGCAATATTAACATTTTCTTCCTGAATAATACGTGTTACAGAAGATATAACCCCTGGCATATCTTCATAAACAAGAAGCAAAGTATTATATTTCCCGTCAAGGTTTACCGAAAATTTATTTATTTTTGTAAGTACAATTTCTCCGGCGCCTATTGAATCTCCTGAAATTGTCATATTAAGCCCGCCTTCAAATATAAAATCAACAGCATTCGGATGGCGGTTAAAATCTTCCAGAAATTCAAATTCATAATTTATTTGTTTTGCTTCTGGAGTGTCAAAAACGTTTTTAATCCTTTTGTCATCAACAGAAAAGCCTAAAATTCCTGCAAGCAGCCCCTTATCCGTTCCATGACCTTTGCCTGTCAAAGCATAAGAGTTATACAATTTAAAAGTTATTTTATCCGGTTTTGTATTATAAACATTACGTGCCAGAAGCCCCAGCCTCACCGCACCGGCTGTATGAGAACTTGATGGACCTGCCATAACAGGAGAAATTATATCTATAATTGAAGATTGACGCATATCTAAAATCCTTTATATATAAGAATTATAACATCTCATTAACTATTGTAAATAATTTGTAAATTAGTAACAATAAATTTTAATTTTATGTTTTTATATATATACAAGGTGAAGTGTATTTTAAAATTTTAGTGTAGTAAAGGAGTAAGATGTTTAGTCCTGAATTCATGAGATATTTAATTAATTACCAGAAATCCGAGTTTACCCCGCAGGATACCAAAAAGGAAATCAAATTTAAAAATAACAGATCCGGCAAACTCGCAGAAGTTCTTGCTGTTGTTACGAAATAATGCAGGCTTAATTTTAACTTATAGAAAACATGTGTTTTAGTTTAATATGGCTTAAATAATCGGCCGTAAGCCTGCGTACGCAATACAAAAAAAACGCCGTTCTCTTTCGAAACCGGCGTCGGAATTCTTTGAATAATTCCTCGTAATAGTGTGAAGTGTAGTGTGCAATAAAACGTTCTTTTTGATTCCTCGTTTTATGCTTTTCCTCGTGTCATATATATAAACAATTTTTTGTATATATAATTGCTATATTTAAAATATCATACATATATTTTGTTACAAATCTTAATGTTTACAGATAAAAAACAGCTTATAGTATTATATTAATAGAAGTTTTTAATAAATTATAACAAGGAGAGATATGAAAATATTAGTATCAAATGACGACGGGATAGCCGCAAACGGCATAAGATGTTTAACAGAAACTCTGGCGCAGGAGCATGATGTTTATGTGATTGCCCCTGACAGAGAAAGAAGTGCTGCCGGACACTCTTTGACATTGCATACGCCTTTAAGGGTTGAAGAAGTTGATGCATATCACGGAGTAAAAAGAGCGTGGGTAACAACAGGGACTCCGGGAGACTGTGTAAAAATAGGTATTAACGCTATCCTATCTCCTGAAGAACAGCCTGATATTGTAATTTCAGGGATTAATCACGGGCCAAATCTTGGTGCAGATATTCTCTATTCAGGCACAGTAAGCTGTGCAATGGAAGGTGCAATGCTAGGCGTTCCAAGTATTGCAGTATCGCTTGCAAGTATGAATTATGAATATGAACAGTTTAAATACCCTGCAAGGTTTGTAAATTTACTGCTTAAAAAATTAAAAGAATTTAATTTCCCGCAAAAAAGTATTTTGAATATTAATGTCCCTGCACTTGATGAAGATGATATTGCAGGAGTAGCAATAACAGAACTCGGGCGTAAAATGTTTACAGACAACTATGAAAAAAGAATTGACCCCAGAGGCAAAGTTTATTACTGGATGGCAGGAGAATTGATAACGGAAGCGGAGGATTCAAATACAGATATTGCGGCAGTTAAAAATAACAAGATTTCAATAACACCCGTAACCTATGAAATGACTAAGGAAGATGTTATGGCAAACCTTGACAATATTTTATGCAAAGGCGATGCCTGCAATTGGTTTGCATAATCCTGAGTTGAGGCATTTTTATTATTAACAATAAGAGAATATTTAGTAATTTCCGTTTTATATTCTTTTATTGCTTTATCGAATTCTTGCGTTAAATAAGCTTCTAACTTATCAAAATTGTCCGAATTAAACTACTCCGTAATTATTCTTGCGGGATAATTATTTCTCAAAAGGTCATTAACAACGCTCTGGGCTTTTTCCCTTGTTGTATAAGATCCTACCTGAATTGTATAAGCACCTCCGATACTTCTTACAAACGGAGAAATATTCATGCCTGACTCTGCAATAATACCTTTTGCGACTTCCGCCTGTTCTTTTGTTGCATAGTAACCGACGACCACTTTTGATGTTGGCTGTGCGGGCTGCGGCTGAATAGCAGGAGTTTTTGGAGCCGGAGATGCTGTTTCAGAAGGCTTCGGATTCGCTTCTTTGTCAGCCAGAGTAATAGGTTCTTCCGATACAGGGTTATCAGCGGGCTGATTTTCAGCCTTTTTATCCTCAGGTATAACAACTTTTTCGTCAAGCTCATCCGCAAATGTATTGTCTTCCTTAGCTGTAGCTTGAGAATCTTCGTCCTGAAGTAATTTCAATCTTTCATCAACAGAAGATTTGTCTAATTCTTCTGTCTGCTCAGCACTTGTATTGTCATCGCCTATCGAAACATCTACTTCAGGCGAAATTTGCTTTGCTATGCCTAAAAACAGCAAAAGCAAAATAAAAAATGCCGAAACAAAAATTATAATTCCTTCATTCGGATTTTTAGTAACTTTTTTTTGATATTCTTTATAGCTGATATGAGAAGGTTTTCTTGAATCTTCTTCCATTATACACCTCTGACTTTTGTTGATGCCAATATTATATCACTAATTTCTTCAGAATAGTTGTTTAAAATTTCATCTGCAAACTCTTTTATATCATAAATTCCAAGCTCGCTTGAAAGTCCGCTGGCTTCAACAGGAGCACCTGCAGAATCTATATTTATGCCTGTATGAATTAGTATTGAATTTACGGATTTTGTAGCAATTGAGACAGTAAGCTTTTTCCCGTCATAAAACAAGTCATCTCCGTTTCTTTTAATCACAAAGCCGCGTTTTTCAAGGGCTTCTTTGATTATGCAGATTAAAAGCCTCTGCCTGAAAACACCTTCAACAAGACCGGTATTAAACTGTTCGGATATAAAACTCAGCATGGACTTGCTGTATATAGGTTCGTTATTAATAACGTCTTCTATATCAACCATTTCAGTCAATTTAACTTCACATTCACCGATAAAGGCAACTGTTGCATCTCCCTGAATTTTAAAATTCTTATAGATCCAATGTGGAGAAAGCTGCCACCCTTCGTATTTAATTTCCTGCTCTATAAATTGTGTTTTCAAAAAAGTTCCTTTATATAATGTGTGTCATGATTTGCGATTAAGGCATTTTTCAATCTGATACAGGATTCGCACTTCCCGCAGTGTTTAACTCCTCCTGCATAACAGCTCCTGACATATTCAAGAGGTATTTTATGTTCTAATGCCAGCTTTACTATAGCATTTTTATCATAATTTATCAAGGGTGCTATAACTTTTGGCTGTTTTTGCGTGGAATACTCAAATTCCGCATTAATTCTATTAATAAATTCCAGTGTGTTGTCAGGAAATGTCTGACCTTCTTCTTTGTTTGCCCCTATTAAAATATAATCATAATTTTCTCCGTCTGCTATAGAACCTGCAATATTCAAAAACAAACCGTTGCGATTTGGAACCCAGACGCTTTTTGCAGATTGCTCAAGATTATCAAGCTCAGCACCTTCAGGAATACTTTTATCACCGACAAGTGCCGTATGAGTAACACTTTTAAGCCAGTCAAGTTTTATGACCTTATGCTCAATCCCGTAATATTCACAGATAGACCTTGAAGCATCAATTTCATATTCTGCGGATTTCTGTCCGTAATCAAAAGTCAGGGCAAGAGATACGCCGTATTTTTCTATTCCGGCACCAAGACTCACCAGAGAATCAAGCCCGCCTGATAAAAGCACTATACCTTTACTCATCGTCTTCCTCATCCTCTTCGTACTCGGAAATCATAGATACGGCTTCCATTTTTAAAGAGTCAGGATAATCAGAGCCGTTTGCCACTTCATCGAGAATTTCTCTGCCTACAAGATTATACAGAGCTATAAGTGCATTTTTCTTAACCTCTTCATTTTCATCTTCAATAAGGCAGGTTTTAATAGTATCTACAGCATGCGGATTATCACTGTCCATAATCGCTTCTATTGCATTAATTCTTATCTGGGGGGATTCATCCAGCAAAGAGTTTTTAAGAGCATTAAACACCCTCTCATTGTTATCAAGCCTGAGTTTACCCAGAGCCTCTATAACCCGCTCTTTTAAGAAAGTAAATTTATTCCAGATGCCTTTTTGCGCCTCAAGAATACTTACAAGAGGATCTACAGCACGTATATCACCAAGCATGCCAAGAGCAGATGCTGCAGTTTCTCTTAAATAAACAGATTTTTCATCTTCATCTTTAACAACTTCAATCAAAGGCGCAACAGCATACCTGTCGCCGATTCTGCCGAGAGCATCCGCACAGGCAAGCCTGACTTTATAATTTTCGTCCTTGTTATTTAAACAATATAAAAGCGGAGTTACCGCCGATGTGTCTTTAATATTTGCAATAGCTTTAGCACACATTGCCCTGACATTAATAAAAGCATCTTTCTCACTATCAATATTTTTCATCAAAAGCAAATCAAGAAGCGGGCTTAAAGACGATTTATCTCTTAACCTGTCAATACATTGAATAACATGCATCAATATTTCGGGATTTTTAGACACTGATAAAAAATGATTATAAATTTTGATGAGATTATCATGCTCATAAAATTCGTCAAGAGCAGTAATTTTGAGGACAACAGAATTGATGTCGGATGCATCAAACAGGTTACAATCTTTAGCTATTGAGTCTAAATCCAGGTAATCTTTTCCCACGCATTCACCCCGTGTATACCTGAAATATACTATAAAACCTAAATTTTTTCAAGTAAAATAAAATTATTACTACATATTTAGTAATAATTTTATTTGGTTTAGTCATCATTTACTACATTTTTATACTTGAGCTTCCCGCCTGACAATATGCTGAACAAGCTGTCAGCTCCATATATATTCCACTGACTTTTATCCATTCTATCAGCCCATACTGTCAAGCCAAATGCGTCATATCCAAATTTATTAGGTCTTTTAGAACCGTTTACATCAAAATATATATCTCCACATGAATTGCGTACCTGAGTCCATGTAGCAGTGGAGCCATCCGGATTCTTTTGCAGATTGCCATCTGCATCAAGAAGAGGGCCTGACATAACAGTATCAACACATTTTTCAGTGCTTAATGTTATAAATACAACTCCGTTATCTGGTAAAATTATTGCAGGAGGTTTAACACTCCCATATTTATTCTTATAAGAAGAATACAATATACTGTATTTCAAATCTTTACACAACTTTTCATTAGAGTTTGACAAACACAAATGTCCGCCGGGTATATACTTTGAAAAGGCTTTTGCTACAT
>URXH01000064.1 GCA_900551675.1 uncultured bacterium | reverse complement strand
GTACTGCTAATACATGGTGTGCCGAGAAAAATACCGATTGTGCTAAAACATATTTTGATATTTTATCTCCTTATTTGAATATTGGACAGGTATGGGGATTTGAAAGACCTAATATTTTTAATAAAGCATCTTATCGTGATTTAGATGGAGGTGTGATGGGACCTGCTTTTGCTTTTTCAACAAGTCATTATAAATTTGCATTAAGTGATGGTACAATAATTGGTATAGGACATAATAATGACCTGTACTCCCCATTATTGCAGGTTGATACAAATGGCTTTAGAGGACCAAATCAGCTTGGAAAAGATTTTTTTTATTTTTCTTTAATACGCCGTGATGATAGTCCTGTTGTCGGAGGTTATTCATTATGGTGGTTAAATTATGGTGTATATTGCAGAACTGAAAAAGTCAGCGGCTGGTGGCGTGGCGGCGGTTGTTCTTTATGGATAATAGCAACGGGTAATATGGATTATCTGCATAGAGATTTGAGTTTAGATGAGTGGCAGAATGCTGTAAGAAATTTACTGTTGGGGATGGGGAAAGATTCGCTTGATTAATATTTTTTATGGCCGAATTTGATTTTTTTCAAATATAAAAATCCCTTGATTTTTAAATCAAGGGATTTTTTATTATATGAAGAAAGAAATTATTTGATTAAGCAGCTTGTTTTGCCGGTTCTGTATTCATTTTTACTTCCTGTGCCGGTTGCTGCTGAGCAGGCTGTTCTGCTGGCATTTGTTCTAATTTCGCAAGAGCTGCTGCTGCTGCGTCCTGAACATTTTTATCCTGATCGTTCTTAGCTATTGTGAACAATGTATTCAGGTCTTGTTTGTATGCCGGCTGTTGAATGTAGCTTAATGCTTCAATTGCAGAAGTTCTTACCATCGGGTTCGGGTTATTCTTTAACTGTTCAACGATTGTTACTGCACCCGGTAATTCTGTTAAAGGTACTGTTGAACCGGTTAATTTATTAACTTCATCACCGTATAATTTCTGCATTATTGATGATGTGAACATTGCATAGCTTTTATTCCTTTCAGCCTGTTCCATCGGGGTGATTGTTGTTGCTAATTGCTTTTCGGCATCAGAAATCTGTTCGCCTTTCATTAATTTTTGTCTTGCTGCAATTTGTTCTGCAGTCGGTCCTGCAAGTTTGCTTGAATCTGCATTAATAATTGTATTTAAGGCGTTAACAACTTTTTCATCTAAAAGTTCGGTAGCTTTTTGCGGATCGTCTTTTACCATATTTGCAATTTCTTCCATTGCGTTAGCCTGAACTTCATAATCTGGGTTTGTTAATTTTGCGATAAATCCATTTAAATCAACCTGAGGAGTCATAGGAACCGGCTGTTCAATTTCAACTTTCGGAGCTTCTGCAGGTTTTTGTTCTGGCTGCTGCGGCTGAACAGAAGGCTGTGTTACAACAGGAGCCGGAGCATTATAATTTTGCTGCACTACCTGCTGTGGAACTGCCGCAGGAGTAACAGTCTGTACTGCAGGTGGTTGAACCTGCGGTGCTGTATACTGCTGTTGTACGGGCATGTAGTACGGCTGATTCTGTGCTTTCGGATAATCATATAATTGTGCCTGCGGGTAATTATAATAAGGCATTGAAGGTGCCATGCCCGGAGCACTTACTGATGGGTTGTGAACATCAATCTTTACTGCATTGTAATTAGGAGCAGGTACAGCCTGTTGTACAGGTTGAGCCATATAAGGCTGCATCTGGGGCTGCATGTAAGGATTTACTAAATTTGGAGCTTGAATCATTTAATTTCTTCCTTTCAATAAAATATTTCTATATTTTTATTCTACTGTTTAAATATCCCTCAAGATAGAAAATTGCTAAAATTTCAAAATATTTTAATAATTCTTAACAAATTTGTAAAAATCCCGGGAACTTATATCGCGGTTTACACTATATAACATCTAAGGTGTATTTGTTCATTCTTAAGCTCTGCGAGCAGAAAAAAAGGACGATTGAAAATAATAAAAAATTTTTGTGTGAACGCTTCACTTATTCCATCCTACAGTTTTAGGTGTGTTTGTCATCCCGAACTTGTTTCGGGATCTAAATTCAGAATGACAAAAAGCACTTATTTAGTGTAAACTAAGATATAAGCCCCAAATCCTGAAAGTTTTATTTAATTTTTGTTTGTGCTATACTATTGTTGTACACAGATGAGCGGGATTGTATTGTTATGATTATTGATAAAAAAAACAAGAAATCAATCAGATCAGTTTTTGGAAAGACTCTTGCAGAGTTGGGTAAAACTAATCAGGATATTGTAGTTCTGGATGCTGATCTGGCATGCTCTACACAGACGCAGATTTTTGCAAAAGAATTCCCTGACAGATTTTTTGATACCGGGATTGCGGAACAGGATATGATAGCAACTGCAGCAGGTCTGGCTTCTGTCGGTAAAATTCCGTTTGCTGCAAGTTTTGCTATGTTTATTACAGGCAGAGCTTACGATCAGGTTAGAAATTCTGTTTGCTACCCTGAATTTAATGTTAAAATAATCGGGACTCATGGCGGTGTTACGGTAGGCGAAGACGGAGCTAGCCATCAGGCACTGGAAGATATTTCTTTGATGCGCGGGATACCCAATATGTCTGTTATAGTTCCTGCTGACTGCAGAGAATGTGAACAGGTTATAAAATTTGCCGCTGAAAATTACGGCCCTATGTATATCAGAATTCCCAGAACCAATGTCTGTGATATTTTTGATGAAAATTATGAATTTGACTTCTGCAAGGCACGTGTACTTGAAGATGGAAATGACGTTACGGTTATTTCTAACGGCGAAACTCTTGCTGAAGTTATTGAAGCCTGTGAAAATTTAAAACAGCAGGGATATTCTGCTCAGATTATTCATGTGCCTGTCGTAAAACCTCTTGACGGTGCTACGATTATTGACTGCGTAAAAAAGACAAAATTTGTAATTACGGTTGAAAATCATTCAATAATCGGCGGCCTTGGAAGTGCCGTATGCGAACTTTTATCAGAATACTATCCTGTTCCTGTTCATCGTATAGGAGTTAATGATACTTTCGGGCAGAGCGGGAAATCCGAACAGCTTTTGGATTATTACGGTCTGAGTGCCGAAAAATTGACTTTATCTGTTAAAAAGTATATTGACAAATACCGTCTTGTAAAATAAGTAAGGAAAATTATGATTCAATTCAGATCAGTTACTAAAAAATACAAAAATGATAACTATGCTTTGAAAAATATTAATCTTGATATTATGTCAGGAGAATTTGTATTTATTGTAGGTGCATCCGGTGCCGGTAAATCAACATTAATGAAGCTTCTTTATAATGAAGAACGACCGACAAGCGGAACTGTTACTATAGGCGGGATTAATATTGCAAATCTTTCAAATGATAAGGTCCCGAATTTAAGAAGATGTATGGGAATTGTTTTTCAGGATTATAAACTGCTTCAAAATCAGAGCGTTTATGATAATGTTGCTTATGTAATCAGAACATTAGGCATCAGTTCCAAAGAAATTAATGCAAGGGTTTCAGGTGCATTAAAAATTGTAGGTTTGTATGACAAAATGAATGCAACGCCTTCTGAACTTTCAGGAGGAGAACAACAGAGGGTGGGAATTGCGAGAGCAATCGTAAACGGTCCTCCATTATTGATTGCAGATGAACCTACAGGAAATCTTGATCCCAAAAATTCTATGGAAATTATGCAGATTCTGGATCAGATTAACCAGCGCGGAATTACCGTAATTGTATCAACTCATGATAATGCAATGGTTGATTATTTTAGAAAAAGAGTTATAACTCTGGATAAAGGCGAGATTGTAAGGGATATACAAGCAGGTACGTATGAATAGAACAGCATCAAGAGCAGAACTAAAGAGAAAAGTAAAAAAACACATACCAAAAGATTGGTTATGCGAACTTAGAATATTATACCGCTTAACCAAACAGACTATTCATGATATTTACAGAACTGGTGTAGTAAATCTTGTTATTATTACAACAATGGCTGCAATATTAACAATATTCGGCTCATTTTTCAGATCTGCTCTGTCTATTTCATCATTTGCGCATGAACTCGGCAATGTGCTTGAGATATCTGTTTATTTGAAAGAAAATGCAGATGCCAATGTTACAAAATCCCGAATTAAAGATTTTGAACATGTCGAAAGTGTTACAATTATTCCAAAGGCGTCTTCCTGGGCTAATTTAAAACGCGAGATGGATTTGCCTGATATTGACAATCCGCTTCCTGATACGCTGCATGTAAAGGTTGATAAGCCGGAGAATATAGAATCTGTGTTTAATAATGTAAAGCAGCTAAAATCTGTTGAAGATATGAGTTATGCTCAGGATCTTGCAAAAAAAATTGAGGCTTTAAACAAAATAGTAAATACTATAACAGTGTTTGTTGTAATCATTATGGGAATTTTGACGATTACTATTATCAACAATACAATTCAGCTGGTAATTCAGTCGCGTAAAGAAGAAATCGAAATTATGAGGCTTATGGGGGTTTCAAACTGGTATATAAGATTTCCTTTGATTATGCAGGGTGCTTTTTACGGTTTTTCTGGTGCCGTAATTGCTTTATTACCGCTTAACTTTGTCCAGAACGGGCTGAATCACATGCATCAGTTTTTTATGGTTCCTACTCCGTTGTATGCACAGAACTTTGTTATTGCTGTTATGTTTGCAATGGCAATTTTGTTCGGTGCTGGAGGAAGTTTCCTTTGTATCAAGAAACATTTACAGGTATAATTAATGACCGGAAAAAATACTATACTTTTAATCTCTGATAATAAAGATTTGTCGGAAGAATTGGAAAATAAATTAATATTCTTAAGACATGATGATACTATTCTGGTGTCAAATTATGAAAAAGCGCTAAATAATTTAGAATTCAGCAGAGCTGATATTGTTCTTATACATGAAAACACTTCAGCAAGGCTGACGATTGAACTGATAAAAAAATTACGGACGAATAAGAATTTGTGTATAATTTTGCTTGCAAATTCAAATAATTCCGAATTGATTCTGGCATCGTATGATGCGGGAATTGATGATTTTGCTCTTTCGAATGCTGAAGCTTTCGAGCTTGTAGTAAGGACTGTAAATAACATAAAACACAATACAATCAAGCAGAGTTCTTTTCGTAATATAAAAATTTTGGAACAGCTGAATGTTATTGACGAAATAACAGGCATGTACAATTATAGTTATGCAAAGCAGGTTATTGAAAATGTTATTGATGATAATTTGATCGATGACGGGTCTTTTATTGTTATAGCGCCTTCTGAAGAATCGAAAAATCAATTTTCTGTTGAAAAAATGGCGGATGCTGTTAGTGCATCTATTCGCTCGGATGATATTGCAACACTCGGACGCGGTGCAAAATTTTATATTCTTCTTCCAAAGACTGATTTAAACGGTGCGGTTGTTGTAATCAATAAAATAGTTGAAAATTACGGCGGAAATTTTGAAGTTTGCGCAGGAATATCTTCTATTGTTCATAAGAGTTTTGATGAAATGGAACGTGATGCCTTAAAAGCACAGTCTGATGCTGCAGCTACAAGTGCACAATATGTATTTTCTTCAATTTCTGATGGCGGAGAAACTCTTGATGAATGGCTTGAAGATGCGGACGATAAGCCGAAAAATTATAAAATTTTCAGACAAATTTTTAATAAAAAACTGGAAAAAGTTATTACTCCTGTTTTTTACAGGCTGCAAAAGGCTTGGGAAGAAAAACTTTTTGATACGGAAATTGAGCAGTATACTGATTCTGAGCAGTGCGTTTTTCACTTAAAGAATAAAAAACAGGACAGTACTTTGAGAATAGTTTATCCGGGCTTTGCCAAAATAGTTATTAATATAACGCATGAAGGTTTGGACAGTCCTGAAAACGATGAGATACAACTTGCATTAACAAAAATTACACAAAAAAAACTTGTTGAAATAGTAGAAAATTTTATAAAAGATTTTAAATACACATCAGTTTAATAAAGGAGACAAAATGAATACATTATCGGCAGAAAACAGTTTAGTGTTAATAATTGATATTCAAGACAGGCTGGTTGCGGCTTTGAATAAAGATGTAGTAGTTGAAAATGCTGTAAAGACAGTGAAAGCTGCAAAATATTTGAATATTCCGGTGTTATTAACAGAGCAGTATCCGAAAGGACTAGGGCATACTGTTCAACAACTTGCTGATGCCTTGCCGGAAAATAGTGAAATAGTTGAAAAAACATATTTCAATGCCTTATTAGAAGACGGTATGCTTGATAAGATTAAATCTTACGGTAAAAAGCAGATAGTAATTTTCGGCATAGAAACTCATATCTGTGTACATCAAACAGCGTCAGCTCTTGTTGAAGCAGGATTTGATGTTTATGTAATTAAAGACGCCTGTGCAAGCCGTAACAAATATGAATTTAAGCAGGGGATAGATGCGATGGTAGCAAACGGGGTAAAAGTTTCTTGTGTGGAAATTGCACTTTTTGAGTGGCTGAAAGGCGCGAAAAATCCAAAATTTAAAGAGGTACAGGCTTTAATTAAATAATAAAAAAGCGGTTTATTAAAACCGCTTTTTTATAGTCTGTATGGATAGTCAGATTTGAATTCCCAGTTATCATATTCAAGAAGACCGCTGCAATACATACCTCTGTTTTTACAGTTTGTAAGTCTTGTTTCCCTTGATGTTTTTGATGATTTTGTGTAATAGGAACACCAGCCGCCTTTACCATTGCATAGATTTGGCACAGTAGCCGGGCAGGCAAGAAATCTGAATATATCTCTGCCTTCTTCATTAGGTGATTTATCACCGTTTATATCAAAGAAAAAATCTATACAATCTCCTCTATACAGACTAAAATAACTTCCGTCTGGCATATATACATAAAAACGGTTATCGGTTGTTTTACTTTCTTGAGTAGTTGTATATTTTATATATTTTGCTAAATATGTCATAAAAAATTCTTTTGTTGCCATAGTACCTGTAATAGTGTCTGATTTTTCTGTATATGCCCAGTCAGACATTTCTCCGTTTTCAGTTTCTGACATAATTATTGCCTGCTGCATCATACTGCTGAATTTTTTTAATCGTACAGTTGCTTCCTGTTTTTTATGGTTTTGAATTAATGATGGCATAGTTATTGCCGCAACTACTCCGATAATACCTAGTGTTATTAATACTTCAGCTAAAGTAAATGCTTGTTCGTCTTTGTTGTTCATAATAAAACATACTCCTCATTAATTGATAAAATTATTAACATATAATGAATATTCTTTATGTATTAAGAATATTATGACTCATTTTTTTATATCTGTCAACTGCAATATAATTGTAAAATGGATATTCGAAATGATATTAAATACTATATGGCGCGTGAAGCTGTTACTTTTAAGCAGCTTGCTTCATTGATGAGTGAAAAAACCGGCAAAAAATATACAATAAACAGTCTTTCTGGGAAATTAATAAGAGAAAGTATTACACTTAAGGAAACGCTTCAAATTTTGGATATTCTCGGTTATCATTTAGATATAAAGAAGAACAGTTAGTTTATTTGTTTAATATCTTCATGAATTTGATTTTTTAATGCTTCAAGAGACGGAAATTTTTTTTCAGGACGTATCATTTTATTAAATTCCGTTTTTATTGTTTCTCCGTAAATATCTTTATCAAAGTCTATAATATGGACTTCAAGAACTGCGTTAGAACCGTTTACTGTCGGGCGGATGCCGAAATTTGCGATGCCTTTTCCGTATGTGGTTTCAACCGAATAAACACCGTACGGCAACTCAATTAACTCGGGCGGGTAAACAAGGTTTGCGGTTCTAAATCCTATTGTGCGGCCTATTTGATTTCCTTTAACAACTTCCCCTTCAATTGAAAATTTTTGCCCCAGCATAGTATTTGCTTTTTCTATATTTCCGTTTGCGAGTAATTTTCTGATTTGTGTACTGCTTATTATTTCTTTTTCAATTTTTTGTGGAGGAAGTTCAAAATATTCATAGCCGTATTTTTTCGCATTTTGTACAAGAAATTTTACATCTCCAGATTTTTTACAGCCGAAATTGTGGTTCCAGCCGGTAGAAATTGCAAGAGGGGTAAAATATTTAACTAGAATATCACGCAAATATTCTTCTGCCGTTAAGCCTGAAATGCTTTCAAAATCGAGTTCATAAAGATAATCTACCCCGAGCGCTTCAATTCTTTTTTCCCGTTCTTTCCTTGTAAGAATGTATTTCGGACAGACTCCCCAGAAATAACAGCATGGGTGATCCGCAAAAGTTATTACTGCAGATTTTGTATTGTTTTTTTTCGCAAAATCGACAGCACTTTGAATTACGGCTCTGTGTCCGAGATGAACTCCGTCAAAAAAACCAAGCGCTATTGATAAAGCCGGATTTTTAGTAAGTTCTGTAAATACCTGCATAATCAAATTATATCTCAAAATTTAATATTGAAAAGATTTGAAAAATAGTTTATAATATTAATTATTATCACAAAGAAAGGAGACTTATATGAAAAGATTAGATTATCCGATAATGTCGGGGGGGGGGCATTTTTAGCTGGCAGAGGGCCATTAAGTCAACTTTTATACATTAATGTCATTGCGCATTTATTGAGCAATCTAAAATTTATCATAAAAAGATCGCGCACCATTTGCGCGATGACAGGTCTAAATATTCAAACCATCGCCCCTTGGGAAGAGTGTGCCCGAAGGACAGGAGAGGAGTTTGTTGGATGTCAATCTAACGTTCAGCATGACGCGAATTTCCTGAAACGAACTTATTCACCTATTCACTTATTTACTCATTCACTTAAAAAACGCGCAGCGTTTACACTGGCAGAAGTCTTAATAACATTAGGAATTATCGGCATAGTTGCTGCTATGACTATGCCAAGCCTTATCACAAACTACAAAAAACAGGAAGCAAGTGCAAGGTTGAAAAAATTTAACTCTATGATGGGGCAGGCTTTGATTCTTTCTGTTGAGGAAAATGGTGATGTGAATGAATGGGATTTATCACTGCCTCCGAAAGAATTTGCTACGAAATACTGGGCTCCATATCTTAAGGCTTTGTCTATTGATGAAAATAATAGTCAGGCTATAATGTATTTTCCTGATGGAACAAAATTAACTATATACAGAGGAAGATGTATGGACTGTATCTTTGATGTTAACGGAGATAAAAAACCTAATGTCGAGGGCAGGGACAGATTCAGATTTTTAGCCTGCGACAAATCAATAACAGAATGGTGTCCAAATAAAGGATGGTGCACATACTATTATGGAAATCAGCCGCATTCAAGAGATAAAATACTTGAAGCATGCAAAAATAATGGGGCTTATTGCTCTGCATTGCTGGAAATAGACAATTGGGAATTCAGAAAAGATTATCCGCACAGGTTATAATTCTCAAATAGTAAAGAATTCCAAAAAGTCTGCATTCATAAGACCTTGAGATTCTTCTTTATCTAAATAAAGCCATACGAGCGGATCATCAATATCTAAAGTTTCGTAATCTTCGTCGTCGATTGTTACAGGTTCGACAGTTTTGCCGACAGCGTTTTCGGTTTGTGATAAATCTTCAATTTTATCCATAACTAAAACCTCATTATTGTCTCTGATTTATAAATAATGATTTTTCAGTTAAAGTCAAATAAGATTTTTATAATTCTCGTTATAAAAATCACCGAAGGTGTCATTTAAAATTGCTTCACGACATTTTTGAGAAAAGTCTACGAGAAATTTAATGTTGTGAATGGACAAAAGTGTCGATGCTGTTGTTTCTCCGCATCTCCACAGATGTCTGATGTACGCTCTCGAATGATTTTTGCATGCATAGCAGTTACAACCTTCAACAAGCGGACGCTCATCATCATAATACTGTTTTGTTTTAATATTTGATTTGCCGTTTGGGGTAAAGAAAGAGCCGTGTCTTGCATTGCGTGTCGGCAATACACAATCAAACATATCAATCCCGCGTTTTATTCCGTCAAGCAAATCTTCAGGAGTCCCAACTCCCATTAAGTATCGCGGTTTATATTTAGGAAGCAGAGGTGCCGTAAATTCAACAAAATGATTCATAATATCTTTTGTTTCTCCGACACTCAATCCTCCGATTGCGTATCCGACAGCATCATAAGATGAGATTACATTTGCGCTTTCACGCCTCAAATCATCATAAAAAGCGCCCTGAACAATCGGGAAAAGCGCCTGACGCGGGTTTGTTTTTGCTTTAAAACATCTTTCAAGCCAGCGGTGAGTCCTCTCCATAGCTTTTTTAGCCGTATCGTAATCACAAGGAAACGGCGCGCACTGATCAAATGCCATAATAATATCTGCACCGATATCCTGCTGTATTTCCATTGAAACCTCAGGATTTATAAAATGCTTTTTGCCGTCTTTAGGATCACGAAACTCTACGCCGTCTTCAGTTATTTTGTTCAAATGACTCAGTGAAAATACCTGGAAACCTCCGGAATCTGTTAAAACAGGTTTATGCCAGTTCATCCAGCCGTGAATTCCGCCAAACTGCTTTATCAGCTTTGTACCTGCCCTCAAATACAAGTGATAAGAATTTGAAAGCATAATTTGCGCGCCTGTATCTGCTATTTGGTCAGATGTAAGGGTTTTGACGGCAGAATTAGTTCCGACAGGCATAAAAATCGGAGTTTTAATCATTCCGTGCGGGGTTGTTAAAATCCCTGCTCTTGCACCTGTCTGCTTACATTCATGAACTAATTCATATTTAAAATAATCGTTTCCCATTTTTATCTTACTCGTTCGCGTTTAACGGGTCTGCGGCTGTTACCTTAACGGCTCTTTGCCACAGCAGTAACAAGTCCCGTCCTCAGCTTACTCGCGCTCATCAATATCCTCTGTAACAAGCTCCATCATATTTTTGTAATTTGTACAGAGCTCTTCGGGTTTGAAATAGATTGCTATTTCTCTTTCTGCGCTTTCAACACTATCAGAACCATGAATTGTGTTGTATTCTTTTAATTGTGCATAATCAGCTCTTATAGAACCAACATCAGCTTCGCAGGGGTCGGTTGCACCTAAAAGGTGGCGGATTCCCTGAACAGCCTTATAACCCTGAAACACCATAGCGATAATAGGACCACTTGTAATATATTTTACAAGGTTAGGGTAAAATGGTTTGTTGATGTGTTCTTCATAATGTTTTGCAGCTATTTCTTCTGTAACCTGAAGCATTTTCATGCCGATAAGCTTGTAGCCCTTCTTTTCAAATCGGCTTATAATCTCACCTACACAGCCTCTTTTTACTCCGTCAGGCTTGATAGCCACAAATGTTCTTTCTTCTGTATGCATAATTCCTCCATTCAAGTTTATTGTAGCATAAAAATAAGCTATTTAACAGTTTCCAATTTTTTAATACTTTTAATAAGCATAGCAGACATTATAGCACAGAGAATTACCGCGGCTGACGCAAGGCCTATCCAGAACCCTTTTAAATTCAAGTGATAGTGGAACGCAAGTGTATATCCCACGGGAATAGAAATCAGCCAGTATGCGATAAAATTTGAAAGTAATACAACTCCGGTTCTTTTCATTCCCTTGAAAATTCCGGCAAGAGATATCTGCAATCCGTCGAAAACCTGAAAAATCGCCAGAATATACAAAATAGGCACTGAAATTCTTATAAGATTTGCATCCTGGCTGAACAATCCGACAAGAAAATGCGGGAATGTTGAGAATACCAGCGCACTCAACATCATAAATCCTGTACAAATGACAATTCCAACAAAAGAATATCTTTTCAAATCTTTGAAATTTCCTGCACCGTTTGCAAAACCGACTTTGACAGCAATTGCATTAGATACTGCAAAAGGTACCATAAATGAAATCGTTGTCAATGTACAGACAAGATTTTGTGCGGCAGCATAAACACCGTCAACACGCCCCATTAGGATTGCAATACTGTTGAACGCTATAAATTCAACCATAACAGCGCATGATATCGGTATTCCTATTCTTATCAAACTCTTGTAATACTCAAAATCCTTATGATCCTTAAAATTCA
>URXH01000063.1 GCA_900551675.1 uncultured bacterium | reverse complement strand
TGCTCAAATCAAACTGGGAGATGATTATATTTAAACGATTCTCCGATAACAGGAAAGTATTGCTTGAACGCAGGATCTTCCACAATTTCCCTGTATTCGTCTATGTTGTCATAAACGGACTGGCGGACAGCTTTCAGCACTTTAGGTTCCAGGCACCAGCTTCCACCAGCAAGCATACAGTTATCAGGCTCTATATGAACATAATATCCACAATGTTCCGATTTCTTTCCACGAGCGTTGATATAGCCGCCCAAGTGTATCTTATAAGGAGTCTTATCACTGGAAAAACGCGTGTCGCGATAAATTCGGTATGTACAGTCCTTGGCTTGAATACCGACAATACTTTCGTCAAACAACGAAATGCGGGCGATGATTGCTGTCAGTAATTCCTCAAACTCTTTTTGAGCTTTCAGATATTCATCCTTATGCCCCTGAAACCACTCCCGGTTATTGTTTGCGGCCAGGTCTTTTAAAAATTGAAAGATAACAGATACATCCATGTTACATTATGTTCATGTGTTCACTTGACAAACTTACAAAATATATTTGTAGCTATGAGCAGAGTATTTGAATTATTCGATTTACAGCCAAAAATCAAATCTCCGGACAATCCTGTAGAGTTAAAGGGACTAAATAATTCTATAGATTTCAAAAACGTCTGGTTTGAGTATGAAGAGGGAATACCTGTATTAAAAGACTTTACGCTTCATGTAAATAAAGGTGAAACAATTGCGCTTGTAGGCAATTCAGGAGGCGGCAAAAGCACCGTAGTCAGTCTTCTGCCGAGATTTTATGATGTAAAAACAGGAGCAATTGAATTTGATGGTGTCGATATCAGAAAATTCAGCCTTGAAAGTTTGAGAAATAATATTTCATTTGTATTTCAGGATAATTTTCTGTTCTCCGGAACTATTAAAGATAATATATTAATGGGCAATGAATCCGCTACAGATGAACAAATTGAACAAGTAGCTGCAATGGCACACTTAGATGAATTTGCTCATACACTTGAAAACGGGCTTGATACAATAGTCGGAGAACGCGGTACAATGCTCTCTGGCGGACAAAGGCAGCGCGTTGCAATTGCAAGAGCTATGCTGAAAGATGCACCTATTGTTATTTTAGATGAAGCGACTTCTGCTCTTGACAACAAATCTGAAGCAATTGTTCAAAAAGCGCTTGATAACTTAATTCAAAACAAAACAGTATTTGTAATTGCCCACAGATTAACAACTATAAAAAATGCAGACAGAATTGCCGTTATAAATGACGGAGAACTTGCAGAACTCGGAACACACGATGAATTAATGCATATTGAAAACGGCAAATACAAATACCTTTATGAAATGCAGTTTAAAAATCAAGAAGATATGACAGAGGTTTAATATGAACAAAATAATCAAAAAATGGATAGAGCCTTATGTTTTACTTGAAACTCTAAAAAAAGACTGCAAACTTGTAAAAGATTTTACATTTGACGGCTTTTCAAAAAATAATATAAAAAAAGAATTTTTAAAAGAACTTGCAAAAGGAAACAACCATTTCGGGCTTTATATGAAAAACGTAAATAAATTTTATTTATTCAGCGGAAAAGCTGATATTGATAAAATATTTGAACTAACAGCGTTTGATTATGAAACAACGGAAGATATTGAAAAACCGTTTGATATGGTTGATATTGGCAAAGCCGAAGCCGGAATCCTACTTTTGTAAAAGATTAAAGTCCTAAATGAACTGACATTCATGCTGAACTTGTTTCTGCATCTCATTATTGCAGGGTTAATTTTAGTCATCTTTGTTATACCCGAGTTCAACGGCTTTTCTATAAGCCTTTTCTGCTTCTTTGTTTCGACCGAGAGCACCGAGAATTTCTGATTTAATATAATAACCGTATTTATCAGTACCGCCTAAGAGAATTGATTTATTTATGCATACAAGGGCAGTTGAAAAATCTTTTAACCGGCCGTAACATATAGCCATTTTATAATATATGAATTCATTTTCCTGAAATTCAAGCGCCTTTTTAGCTGTTTCAATTGCTTCTTCATATCTTTTTAAATCTAATAAAAGATTCATTTTATATTTATAAATATCATAAGTTTTTTCTTTTAATAGGTGTTTATTTATATACAAAAGAGCTTTGTTATAATCTTCAAGATAAGAATAACAATATGAAATAAAATATGCAGTTTCATTTTCAGCGTGAGGATGTTTTGTATCGAAGGGTGAAGGCGGCTCAAGTGCTTCATCAAATTTGAATAAACTGCTTAAATACATAGCCTTGCTAAAATATAATTCGGTATTTTCTTGATTATTCAAGATTGCCAGATTTATGTACTTTAAAGCATTTGAGAAATCTTCAAGTTCTCTATATTCTCCTGCTATACGTTGATAACATTCAATAAAACTGTCATCTTCTTCCAAGACTCGTTTGTAAATTTCAATAGCTTCTTCATGGCATCCTAATATAGATTTTATATCAGCCATTCTAATATAGTATACTGGTTTTGACTTAATTTTAATAGCTTTTTCTATATATTTCAATAATTTTTCGGGCGGTGAATTATTGAAAATAGGATCAGCAAGTTCATAATATCTTTCATCTTTAGGGCAAAATATCATGTTTAAATTTGTACACATATTATAAGAGGGCCATACCTTTAATAATTCATCAAAAATGTATAAAAATAATATAGTCTTCAAAATTCCTATACAGGATGAATCAAATAAATATCTAATATCAGCTTTTAATGTCTTTAAAACCTGTTTTAACGCAGATTTGGCCTTCCCTTTCCATAAATATGCACTACATTTTGCTATTATTAAACAATTGGATCCGTCTTCCTCATAGTTAAGTATTTTTTCACAAAATTTGTCTATAATTTTTTGTTTACTTCCATCATTATTTTGCCTTTTATACACCTCCAATGCCAAAAGATCCGCAAAATAGTAATCATCAGGAACTTTTTCTAAAAGATTGTTCAAATACCTCTCAGCCTTAGAAATTTTTTGATCATTTAGATATATAACAATCAAAAGAACATCCGCATAGTAATAATCAGGATCAAGTTTTTTTGACATAAACGCATACTTTAAAGCTTTTTTATAATCATTTTTTTCACAATATGCATTTGCAAGAAAAGCATAGTTTTGAGCAGTTACCTGCCCTTCAGCAATACGCTTTTTTAGAAGCTTAATAACTTTTCCGGCATTGAATTTATTTATATGCATTTCCGCATCTTTATAAAAAATCGTGATATTATCAAACATAACTAACCTCAGTATATCTATCGGTACAGAAAGGAATTTCTTTAAAAAATTTTACAATTATTTACACGATAAGCAATTTCCCACGCACTAAATCCTTTATATAAATAAAGGTAAAAAGGGGAAAATGTATTATGTGGTTTAACTGTACATACAGTTTTAATAATCCGTTCATGAATTTTTTTACGCCGTTCATGAACTTTAACTATATGCCTTTTAATAATTTTATGCCGCTTAATAATATTTTCAGTATAAATTGCCTTAACCGCTGCCCTATAATGCCCTCGGCACCGGTTTCAGTATTCCAGAGCGGACGGCAAAGAGAACAAAATACTAATCTGGAAAACAGATTAGCTATAATACCAGCAGAAAAAACTGTAGTTTCGGAGCATCGCGCCTCAACAGCAAAAACAACAAAAACAGAAGCAGAAAATCTTGTGCACGGAGTAAAATATAACCAAACAAAAGGAGAACTGCTTGCTGGAAATGTTGTTGCAGGGCTGCCGGCAGACAGAGATCCTGAAAATCCGTTATGTGCAAGATATGTAAAAAAAGCAATTGTAAAAAGCGGTTTGGGACCATACATAAACGGAAACGGAGAATATTGCAAACATATTCTGCGCGCTAACAGAAATTTTAAAGAAGTTAAAGTTAAAGCATCAGAACTTGCCTCGCTTCCAGCAGGAAGCATCATAGTTTATGATGCCTATGACAAATTCTTTGATGAAGACGGCAAGCAACGCCAGATAGGCAAAGACGGCCATGTGCTTGTCGCCCTCGGAGACGGCAAAGGATGCAGTGATATAATCGAAGATATTCCTGAATCCAAGAACGCTTACACATTTATTCCTGTTTAAATTTCTTTACATTATTAGCAATTTTAGAGAAAAAAAATACTTTATATATTTATAGAGGAAAATTAAGGGGATAATACTTTGGGTTTAGTTAATCTAAAAAAAGATAACAAATATACCGCGCAAAACATTAATAATTTAATGTCTTCAAATAATATGTTTGCTTTTTCTAATTTAATGCCGGCTAATATGGCTATGCCTGCAATACCTAACATATTCACTCCTGATTTTAATTTTACAATGCCATCTGCTTCTTCAAACAGCATAACACAATTATATAATACGTTATTTGGAAAAACTTCATCTCTAAATAAGAGCGGATTTAATTTCTCAACGGATTTTAGTTCAGTGAGAATGACAGGTAATATGGGATCGGATATTGTTTCAACAGCCAAACAGTATCTGGGATTTAAAGAAAGCGATGGTTCGTTTAAACTATTTACAAAAGGACAAAACCATGCCTGGTGCGCAGATTTTGTAAGTCATGTAGTTAAAGAAGCATATAAAGAAAACGGGAAAAAGGCACCGTCAGGCTTTGGTTCATCCAGCGTTGAAGGTTTAAGGCAATGGGGTAAAAATAACAACTGTTATCTTAACACTTCAGGTGTGTCAAACAAATCATCACTTATTGCTCAGAATGTAAAACCTGGAGATGTTGTTATATTCAAAAACGGGATATCTCATACGGGAATTGTTACCAAAGTAAACCCGGACGGATCTTTCCAGACTATCGAAGGAAACACATCCAATAAAGTTGCTTACCGAAATTATTCTGCAAATAACGGAAAAATCAGCGGATTTGTTCAATTAGCCTGATAGTTTGACTTTTTAATTTATCTAAACTGCCGTTATTATTTATAACATAATCGCATTTTTTAATTTTTTCATCTTGACCTATCTGCGAATTCATACGTGCTTTTGCATGCTCTAAAGTATAATTGTTGCGTTTCAATAGTCTTTCAAGGCGTATATCGTCATCAGCATAAACAAAAATAATTTTATCAAACAAATATTCCATATCTGCTTCAAATAACAGAGGAATTCCAACAAAAACAAGTTTTTCGGATTTGTTTGCTTCAAAAAAATTCTTTATCTCATCTGCAATCTGCGGGTGCATAATTGAAGATATCTTTTGCCTTGCTATGCTATCCGAAAAAATAAGCTGTCCGACTTTATACCTTGAAAACTCTCCGTTTTCAAACACATCAAAATCTTTGAAAGCATCAAAGAGCTCTTTATTTTCTACTGTCAAAAGTTTATGCGAAACATCATCTGTATCAAGGACTCTAAATCCTCGCGTTTGAAGGAATTTTTGAACTGTAGTTTTGCCTGATGCAATATTACCGCAGATTGCTATTCTTTTCACTGTTTTGAAATCCTGTTTAAAAAATTCTTTAATTCTCTTATTTGAATAGGTTTTATAGGCTTGAATTCTCCGCGTTTTAACCCGTCCAGAGTCAATGTCGCATGCTGAATGCGTTTCAATGTTTTAACCTCATATCCAACAGCTTTAAACATTTTCCTGATTTGTCTGTTCATTCCCTGATACAGGGTAATCCGCATTTCAGTATGTGAACTGTCCATTTCTAAAACTTCTATATCTGCATAAGCGATTTTACCCGGTTCCAGCTCAATTCCGTTTGCGAGCTTTTCAAGTTCATGTCTGTGTATTGAAGAATTAATCGTAACAAGATAAACTTTCGGAACTTTTACTGACGGATGAGTTAAAGCGTTAATTAAATCACCGTCATTTGTAAGAATTAAAAGCCCTGTAGAATCTTTATCCAAACGTCCGACAGGTTTGAGACTGAATAATTCTTCAGGCAGTAAATCATAAATTGTCTTTCTGCCCTGCTCATCTTCTCTTGTTGTTATATATCCCGCAGGTTTAAAAAATCTATAATATTGATGTTTTGCTGGAGTAACAAGTTTTTTATCAACAAAGACTTTATCCTTGGGCATTATTATAAATCCGAGTTCGGTTACAATTTTGCCGTTTACGTTAACTTTTCCAGCCTTAATAAGTTCATCAGCTTTTCTGCGAGAACAAAGCCCTGAAGATGCAATATACTTATTTAAACGCATGCCGGACATTTATCGTCCTCTTTTTCAACGGAGTTCTCAAAACTTTTTAAAAGTTCCTCAGGCATTCTTCTGTAAAGTTTACCGGCATTGTTAATAGCAACAACATCAAATACAGCTTCTATAAAAATCTTACCTGACTCTTTTGATTTTATTACCTGCTTAAAAGTAACCGACAGACTGTTGAATTTTTCAATCCATGTTTCAATAATAACAGTATCATCAAGTTTTGCAGATGCTTTGTATCTGACATTCATATTTGTAACAGGGAGCAGAACATCCATATTCTTCATTGTTACAAGATCAATTCCGAGCATATTACATAAATCAACACGACCTTTTTCCAGCCATCTTAAATATGCTCCATGCCAGACTACACCGTAAGCATCAGTATCAGAATAATAAACTCTTGTTTCAAATATATGTTTCATACAGATAATTATAACACAAAAGGAGAAAAAAATGAAATACAAATGTTCAGTATGCCAGTGGATTTACGATGAAGAAAAAGAAGGCAAAAATTTTGACGAGCTGCCAGATGACTGGACCTGTCCGCTATGCGGTGCGGGAA
Source organism: uncultured bacterium (assembly GCA_900551675.1). Classification (GTDB taxonomy): domain Bacteria; phylum Cyanobacteriota; class Vampirovibrionia; order Gastranaerophilales; family Gastranaerophilaceae; genus Stercorousia. The sequence continues at coordinate 5,462 of URXH01000063.1, read as the reverse complement.
AAGACATGTTTGATAAGATTGATGAATAAATATTAAAATTTATGGCAATTTTTTCTTATTACATGTTTTAATAAAAACGTGAGTGGACTTGGCAGTGTAAATTTTAATTACGGAAATCAATATTATTATTTGCCTTCAAATAATAATAGTTTCACACGCCCTGACACGACGAACTATGAACCGCAGACCCCTGAAAAAACAATCTTAACCGCAGGTCTGCTGCAGGCATTTGCAATATTTTTGCAAAAAGCTTCACAGTGGTGCGGGAATAAACTTATGTGCGGTAAAGAGTTCACAACAGAAGCAAACGTCAAAAAAACAGCAGAAAACATGGTTCGCCAAAATAACCTTAACGTAACTGTTGATTTTATTGACGGTAATAATATAAGAAATTATCCGCCATCACTGCATAGAGAGCTTATTCCTGTTGCAAAAGGCGAAAATGCTTTTTACACGGATCAGTTAAAACTTGCAGTTGCCCCGAAAAATAAACCGTCTCTGATTTTGCATGAACTCGGTCATGCAATAAACGCTCACAAAGGAAAATTTTTAAGATTTCTTCAAAAGTCGCGTGGTTATGTATCTGCTGTCCCGACTGCACTTTTACTATTGAACGGACTTTTCAGGCGCGATGACAACAAGCCAAATTTTGTGGAGAAAAACGCAGGCATTATAGGGTTTGCAGCCTTTTTACCGACAATTGCCGAAGAAGGTTTAGCCTCAATAAGAGGAGTAAAAGCAGCAAGACAAACTCTCGGCAAATCCGTAAATCTTGCCCCGTTGAAAAGGAATTACTTCTTTGCATGGCTTACCTATGTAATAGCGGGCATCGGACTTGGTGTTGCCGCAAAACAAAGCATGCTGGAAAATAGAAGATAAAATAAGGGAGTTTTATCGCAATTTACACTAATTATGAAAAAACGTCAAGCTGAACTTGTTTCAGCATCTCATAATGATAAGCTTCCGAAACAAGTTCCCAATGACATTATGACTGTTTTTTAGAATATCTGGTGTAAACTGCGATATAAGTCCCGAAAATAATTGCTTGACGTAAAATTTTATTTATTCTACAATTAATTTTGCTTGAAAATTAAATACATTATTATCAGGATGTGGCAAGGACTCCGCTTTTTCGATTGAGTATCGAAAAAGAAGGAGGGGCTTGGTAGCGCCGCTACCAAGCAAGCCAAAGACCGATAAAAAAAAAGAAATACCGTCGGGATGTGGCGCAGCTTGGTAGCGCACCTCGCTTGGGACGAGGGGGTCGCACGTTCAAATCGTGTCATCCCGACCATTTATAGATAAAGGCTTTAGAGATTTTCTAAAGCCTTTATTTTATGTTTAAATTCTATTTTGCGACTGATTTTCGACTGGCAAATTTATTACATATTCGGAAGTATCGGGCCTTTATAGTATTCATACATTTTCATAACATCATCAGGCAGTTTTCTGCCGGCACACAAAGCATTAAAGCATTCTGCTACAAATTCTTTAGGATTTGTCTGTGCGTACCACGAAACCGAGCCTGCGATTTTTTGTTTTTCTGAATCCGAAGTAAATAATTTTTCTGATTTTTTAGATAATCTGCCCCAAAAAGAATCCTTTAATGAAGTGTTCATTGCATGCAGATGATGTCCCATCTCATGATAAAGAATATCAAACTTGCTGTTTCCTCTGACTGTTGCAGTCCCTAAAACAGGATTTATATCAACAAGCAGTTCTAATATTTTTTGAGTTTTATCGTTTAATTCTTTTTCTGATAATTTAGCATAATCATCTATATTTACAGATATATTATTCTGTTTCAAAATAGCAGCAGAATCAGCATCGGTAAAAATTTTATTTTTTAATATTGAAAGCTTATTTTTATTAAAATATTTTAAAGATTGCTGATAATCATCAAAAAGCATTATCCCGTTAAGCGCATCAAATCTTGTAAATTTATCAGGTTCTTTTAACATTTTTTCACTCAATTTTAGAATTTTACCATGAACCTCCCTATCGGCACCAAACACATAATTCCCCAAAATTTCACCTTGTTCATTAAAATGCGGTTTTATAATTTTTTCTACCCATTCCTTAAAAAGTTTTGGCGCGTTATCAATATAATCTTTATTAAACCTAATAGCTGAATTATCTCCAGCTCTTTTAAAACTGTTACACCATGCGATTGCATCTCTTCCTAATTTTTCATTAGATTTTGCAATCTCATCAGGCGTTGCAAAACGTAAATTTTCAACAATATTAGCCTTACCTTTAAATCTGTTGTTAATATTTACCAAACCTTCATTCACCCAGTTAGCAAATTCTAAATCATCGCCAAAATCAAAAGTTTTGACCCCAAAATTTTTCTTAGCAAATTCAACAGCTTCTTCCATTGTCTGAGCAGGTTTGAAGTCAATATGTTCTGCAAAATTTGCGGGTTTTAAAGTTTTGCCTTTAGAAAGAATTGCGGCAGCAACAATTCCGCCGAACGCCAAAATTCCGGCGCCAATTCCTACCTTTTGTCCTGTTGAAAGCTTTTTCTCCTCTTTTTTATCCTGTTTTACAAATTCATCAGGTCTATTTGCTTGAAAGTAAGTCCCTGCGGGATTATAGGAAGCTACAGAATCGCCCCCCCCCCGACAGGCTGAAATGCAGTGTTTACAGGCATATTTGCCGTAAATTTAAAATTGTTTCCAATAGCTTCTAACATTATTTTCCCTTTCACTTTATTACCCCTCACCTTGAATTTCAAACTTTCGCGTAGCTCAAGTTGAAATTCTTTCCTCTCCCACAAGGGGCGAGGAAGATTCTGAGGAATTTATATTACTATTAATATAAAAACATGAACACAAAAAAAATTGCCAGTCTCCGGAAATTTATTTTTTTTAATCCCTCTCCCCTTGCGGGAGAGGGATTTAGGGTGAGGGGTTAAGCACTCAGTTATAACATTTACAATTTATTGACTTGACTTTACTTTTATAATAAACTTCTGGAGAAGAGATTTTACACTATTAAATGAGGATTAGGGAAATTGGATTTTACAACTTTAACTATTGAAGCATTAAAAGCATTAGCTTCGCTTGTTGGAAATTACGGACTTGCAATTATATTATTAACTGTTGTTATAAGGCTTGCAATGTGGCCGCTTAATGTATCACAGCAGAGATCAATGAAAATGATGCAAAATTTGCAGCCCAAAATTAAAGCTATTCAGGACAGATACAAAAGCGACCCGCAAAAAATGCAGCAAAAACTTATGGAATTTTACAAAGAACATAAGTTTAACCCGATGGGAGGATGTCTGCCTTTATTAATCCAGTTACCTATTTTCATACTTTTATATTCAGCTTTGATGAGCCCTCAGTTTATTCAAATTGCAGGCGATACATCTTTAGGATTTTTAAGCAGACTTGATACTACTTTAAGAGCGACTGCAGGAAGATCTTATGACGGAACTTTCGGCGTTTCGCAGGGTGATACTTTTACTTTAGGGAAAACCGCAACAGTATATCTTCCTGATGAAACTCTTGAAAATGTAAAAATTAAAGATCCTAATAAAGCCGTTGAAATTCAGGGAGAATTTAAACCCGGGGAAAATGTTGATTTCAAAATTGATTTAGATCATTTGAATTTAAAATTTGCACAGCTTGACAGCATTGAAAAGGCAGAAATTGCCGTTACCGACATGTCAAATAAAGAAATAGAAAACATTACATTCAAAAAAGAAGGCAGCGTCTTAGCGGCATCTGTTCCGACAACTGTTGCAGAAAGAACTTTCCACTGGGATGTATTTATTTTGATTGCACTGTTTGCGCTCACAATGTTTGCATCACAAAAAGTTATGATGGCAACTCAAAAGCCGAAAGACGGCGCGCTTGATCCTACTCAGGAAGCTATCCAGAAATCAATGGGAACATTTATGCCGATTATGATTATCGGTACATTTGTTATAATCCCTATTCCTGCAGGTGTTTTATTATACCTCGTAACAAGCAATATAATCCAAATTTTGCAGACTGTTATTGTGAATAAGCAGATTGACATGGAGCAGGAACGTACAAAAAATATTGTTACGGATTCGGATATTGCAGGCGCAAAAAAAATTGAACCTAAGGAATAATTTAAAGAGATCCCGAAACAAGTTCGGGATGACAAAAAACTAACCGTGATGCTGAATTTATTTCAGCATCTCAAAAATAAGAGATATTAAAATGTTACTTTCAGACTATGATTACAGCTTACCCGAAGAATTAATCGCGCAGATGCCTGCGGATAAAAGAGAAAATTCTAAAATGATGGTTCTAAACCGTAAGGATAGAACCATTTCTCATAAACATTTTTACGATATTGTTGACCTGCTGAATAGTAATACGCTTCTGGTAATGAATAACACAAAAGTGCTGCCGGCACGCCTGATCGGACACAAAGATACCGGTGCAAAAATCGAAGTTTTTTTGCTGAAACAATATAGCCCCTCTCCCGAATTGCTAAATTCACAATGTTCATTAAGCAATTCTACCCTCTCCCCAAATGGGCGAGGGAAACAACAAGAAAACTGGGAAGTATTGATTAAGCCGTCAAAAAGAGTTAAGCCTGATACAATTATTAAAATAAGCGATGAACTGTCTGTCAGGGCTGTAAAACGTTTGGAAGAAAACGGCGAATGGCTTGTTGAATTGATATTTGAAGGTGATAATCTTCTTGATGTACTGCACAGAAACGGTCAGATACCGCTTCCGCCATATATTGAGAGAAAAATTCCAAATGAAGATTTAAGAAAACTGGATTTTGAAAGATACCAGACAGTTTACGCAAAAGACGAAGGTTCTGTCGCCGCACCCACAGCAGGTTTGCATTTTACAAAAGAAATCTTACAAAAACTTGAGAATAAAGGTATTGAATTAGCATATGTTACCTTAAATGTAGGTCTTGGAACATTCAGACCCGTCCAATGCGAAAATGTAGAAAATCACAAAATGCATTCTGAAACATTTGAGATTTCAGAAAAAGCCTCAGAACAAATTAACAGAGCAAAAGCAGAAGGTAAAAAAATTGTTGCAGTCGGCACAACAACTGTAAGGACTCTAGAAACAGCATATCAAAAATACGGCTGTATAAAACCATGCCATGACCATTCGGAATTATTTATTTATCCGCCGTACGAATTTAAGGTTATAGATAATTTAATAACAAATTTCCACCTGCCGAAATCCACGCTTTTGATGCTGGTAAGTGCACTTGCCGGTAAAGATTTTATATTTGAGGCATATAAAGAAGCAATAGAAAATAATTATCGTTTTTTCTCTTACGGCGACTGCATGTATATCTGTTAAAGATAAATTTTTGTTTTTGCAAATATTGACAAAACACGAAAAATCGGAAATAATAAATATATAGTTTTTAATTTTTAGGAGGCAAAAGATATGGATAGAGAAGAGCTGAGAATCGCCCCCCCCCCGAAAAACCTGTTATAAAAA
>URXH01000062.1 GCA_900551675.1 uncultured bacterium | reverse complement strand
GACACTTTTTTCAGTATCAAAACCGCATTTTTTACACTTTTTACTGAATGTCTGATTAATTTTTCCACAGTTATGACACTTATTTATAATGACATACCCGCACTTTTTGCAAGTATTAGTTTCATTAATAGTTTTGCAAATAGGGCAGGCAAGTTTGAGCACCTTTTTACAATTAGGGCATACCATTGCTTTATCATCAATTTCATAACCGCATTTTGGACATTCCATAGTGAAATTATACCATGCAGACATCCTGTATACAAGAGAATTAACTCATCTGAAAAGAGTAATTAATTGTATCTTATCCCTGCTTCTTTCATTCTTCGCATGCATTCTTTTATTGTTTCAACGTCTTTTGTCAAAGCTACACGGAAATAACCTTCTCCGTATTTGCCATACCCATTTCCTGCCGGCACAACAACATGTGCTTTTTCAAGCATTAAAGTAACAAAATCTTCTGATGTCATACCTTTCGGAACAGGAAGCCACAGATAGAAGGTAGCTTTTGAAGGTTTTACATCCCAACCGAGTTCTCTAAAACCTTGTTCTGCAGCATCTCTGCGTTCCTGATACATTTTGTTTAAATCCTCAATATATTTAGAATCTACATTAAATGCGGCAGATGCAGCATCTTGAATAGCTTTAAATGTACCTGAGTCAATATTATTTTTAATTGTTCCCAGAGCCTTTACAGCGTCTGCATTACCGCATACAAAACCAACCCTCCAGCCTGTCATGTTATAAGATTTTGAATGAGAATAAAATTCAAGTGCAACATCTTTAGCCCCTTCGACCTGCAGAACAGAAGGCGCTTTGTAGCCGTCATAAGTCATTTCGGAATATGCCATATCAGAACAGAGCAAAATATCATATTTTTTACAAAAATCAACAGCTTTTTTAAAGAAATCTAAATCCGCAACCGCACCTGTAGGATTGTTCGGATAATTCAAAAACATAATTTTTGATTTTTTTGCAATATCTTCAGGAATTTTATCAAAATCGGGCAGATATCCGTTTTCTTCTAACAACGGCATAGAAAAAGGGGTTCCGCCGGCGAATATCGTTGCATTATGATAAACAGGATATCCTGGGTCAGGAACAAGCGTATAGTCGCCTTTATCAACATAAGCTAAAAATACGTGAGCAATTGCTTCTTTTGAGCCAATGTTTGCAAGCATTTCTTTATCCGGATCAAGTTCAACATCGAAACGTTTTTTCATCCAATCACATGCACTTTTTCTGAATTTTTCAGTGCCGTTATAAGGCGGATAATCATGATTTTTAGGATTATCAATAGCTCTGTGCATTTCTTCAACAATAGGCGGGAGTGTCGGAGTATCAGGATCACCTATTCCCAAACTTATTATATCAATACCTTTAGCTCTTGCTTCAGCTATTTTTCTGTCTATTTCCGCAAATAAATAAGGCGGGATTAATTCCAAACGTTCTGATACTTTCATAAAATCTCCTTCTTAATATATTTCCTAACCTTTAATTTTATGCTATCATAAATATAAAGGAAAAACAATGAGTATCATCGCAGACGACAATGACTTTAAGCATAAAACAATTACAGAAACGAAAAAACATTCAGTAATCAAATCAGAATGTTTTGAAAATGATAAAAAATTTGAAAACAGTATCCGGCCTAAAACATTTGACACATACATAGGCCAATCTGCCCTGAAAGAAACATTAAAAATTTCTATCGAAGCTGCCAAAAAACGGGGCGCTCCGCTTGACCATTTACTTTTTTACGGGCCTCCGGGACTCGGCAAAACAACTCTTGCCGGAGTAATTGCAGAACAGATGGGAGTTGAAATAAAAATAACATCAGCACCTGCATTAGAACGTCCGAGAGATATTATAGGAATTCTAATGTCGTTAAAAGGCGGTGAAATTCTTTTTATTGACGAAATACACAGGCTGAATAAAGTTGCTGAAGAAATTCTCTACCCTGCAATGGAAGATTTTTTCTTAGATATGACAACAGGGAAAAGCCAGACAGTTAAAACTCTCAGGATTCCGCTTCCAAAATTTACGCTAATCGGTGCAACCACAAAAGCCGGAGAACTTTCAGGTCCGCTGAGAGATCGTTTTGGCATTATTCACAGGCTTGAATTTTACACAGAAAATGAACTTGCGGAAGTTATAAAAAGAACTGCAGGAATTTTAAATATAGAAATAACAGAAGAAGGCGCACACGCAATTGCAAAACGTTCAAGAGGGACTCCGCGCATAGCAAACAGACTTGTCAAAAGAGTTGCGGACTACGCACTTGTAAAGCATGACGGCAAGATAACGGAAGATGTTGCAAATAAATCTCTTGATATCTTAAAAATTGATAACTTCGGACTTGATAACACAGACAGAAGCCTTTTAAAATTAATAATAGAAAAATATGACGGCGGTCCTGTAGGAATAGAAACAATTGCAGCTGCTATAGGTGAAGATGTCAGAACAATAGAAGATGTCTGCGAACCCTTTTTATTGCAGGCAGGATTTTTACAGCGCACCCCGCGCGGGCGAAAAGTATCACCCGCAACATACAGGCATCTGGGATACAAAAATTTAAACAATAATAAACAACAAAGTTTATTTTAACAGTTTAAGTTTAATATAATTAATATACAATCTGCACATAAACTGTTCTTGTTCTAGCTTTATTATCAAAATCAACCAGAACAATCTGCTGCCACTGACCTAATTGAAGTGCCCCGTCAATCAATGGAACCATTGTAGAATTACCGATAATCGAAGCCCTAACATGAGCATAGCCGTTACCATCATGCCAGGTTTCATCATGATGATAAACAGCCTCAACAGGCGCAAATTTTTCCAGCGCTTCCGGTAAATCAACAAGAAGCCCTGGTTCAAATTCAATATTTGTAACGGATACGGTGCTTCCTGCAACATATACATGAACGACTGCAGATTGAAGGGAATGACTGTATACAGCATGTTTTACCTTCTGAGTTATATCAATAATATCTGAAAATCCCTGAGTATTTACTGTAAATTTATCATTTATTACTGTCATATTGACTCCTTAACCATACATTTCATCTGCATAAAAAACAAATTCCAAATGCCCGATAATTATCGTATCGCCGTCTTTAATACCTTTTTGAGAAAGAGCGTCAAACACTCCCATACCTTTCATAATATTCTGGAAGCGAATTACCTGCTCAGAATTTCTTTCATCAGTAACACCCGCAATTCTTTCAATCTTTCCGCCTTCAATAATGAATGTGTCTTTTGCAACTTTGAATATTTCAAAAGAACTATCGTCATTATAATAAGCGCCTAAATCTTCCTCAACAGTAATTTCTGTTTCAGGTTTTGGAATTTCATCAACCTTCTGCCCCATAAAATCAAGAAGTCTGTCAACATTTTCCCCTGTAACAGCAGAAATTTCAAAAACATCCGAAGAAACTTCTTTAAACTGTTTGAGAAGTTCCACCTTCTTTTCATCAGAAATCGCATCAATTTTATTTAACGCAATAATTTGATAACGATTAGCAAGATTTTGCGAGTGCTTTTCAAGTTCAAGATTAATCTTCTTATAATTTTCAAACGGATTTTCTTCAGTTGAATCAATTAAATGAACAAGAAATCTGCATCTTTCAACATGACGTAAAAAATCAAACCCCAGCCCGACTCCTTCAGATGCACCTTCAATAAGTCCGGGTATATCAGCAACAACATAACCGTCTCCCGAATGCTTCCTTACAACACCGAGATTTGGGATTAATGTAGTAAAAGGATAATCGGCAATTTTAGGTTTAGCAGAACTTATACGGCTGATAAGAGTCGATTTCCCTGCATTCGGCATTCCAAGCAGCCCGACATCAGCAATAAGTTTCAATTCAAGCCATAGTTCTCTTTCAATTGAAGGCTCACCCGGTTCACAAAACTGGGGAGCTCTTTTCTGGGCAGTTGCGAAACGTGCATTTCCACGTCCTCCGCGGCCGCCTTTTGCGACAAGGACTTTTTGCTCATGATAAGTTAAATCTGCAATAACATTACCTGTTTTCATATCTTTTACGACAGTACCGACAGGAACTTTTATATATAAATCTTTTGCACAGGCTCCATGCATATTTTTAATTCCGCCGTTTTCGCCTGCTTCTGCCTTAAATACTGATTTGTGCTTAAAATCCATCAATGTAGACATATTTTCATCGGCAATTAAATATACATCACCGCCTCTGCCACCGTCTCCGCCGGCGGGGCCTCCTTTATCCACATATTTTTCTCTGCGCCAAGCAACCATTCCGTTACCGCCGCGTCCTGAAACTACACGTATTTTTGTTTTATCAATAAATTTCATCTTTATATGAATTTCTGTCATTCTGAACTTGTTTCAGAATCTCTTTGTACTATAATAATACTACTATGAAAAATATAAAAAATAAATTGTTCTCTAAAGAACCTGTAACAATCGGTCCCGAAAGCGGATACGATAATTACATAATGGCAATAGAATCAAGCTGTGATGAAACGGCCTGCGCAATAGTAAAAAACGGAAGAGAAGTCATTGCAAATGTTGTAGCATCACAGATTAAAACCCATGCACAATTCGGCGGAGTAATTCCCGAAATTGCAGCAAGGGAACATCTTGATTCAATTAATATTGTTATAGATGAAGCCTTTAAACAGGCAAAAGAAAATGCGAATCTCAATCCTGAAGATATAACTGCATTTGCCGGAACCGTAGGTCCTGGACTTGTCGGCTGCCTGCTTGTCGGACTTAATGCAGCAAAAACTCTTGCGCTTACCTATGACAAGCCGTTTATCGGTGTAAATCATTTGAACGCGCATCTTTGCGGCAACTACCTTGATACTGATTTAAAACCTCCATTTATGGCTCTTTTGGTCAGCGGAGGACACACACAGATAATTGATGTTAAATCGTATTCCGAACAGACAATTATAGGGGAAACAGTTGATGATGCTGTAGGCGAAGCTTATGACAAAGTTGCAAGGCTGATAGGTCTGCCATACCCCGGAGGGCCGAAGCTCGATAAACTCGCTCAGGAAGGCAATCCGCATGCATTCAAACTTCCTGAGGCGCGTGTTGACGGATATAACTTCAGCTTTAGCGGACTTAAAACTGCAGTACTCAGACTTGTAAAATCTTTTAAAGACAAAAGCCTCCCTTGTGAAAAGGATGTGGACAGCATTGCGGCGGAGGGATTTTTACCCGTTAAAGATATCTGCGCAAGCTTTCAGGAAACCGTTTCTTCCACACTGCTTCACAAACTCAAAAAAGCGCTTGAATCAAGCGGTTACAAACAGGTTGTAATAGCCGGCGGTGTTGCCGCGAATTCTGAAATTCGAAAAAAAATATTTAATCTTGAAAACGAAGGCTATAAAGTATTTGCCCCGCCGATGAAATACTGTACGGATAATGCTGCCATGGTAGCATCATGCGCTTACTTTAACACCAACACATTTGATGATGTTAACACCGAAGTTTTTTCAAGGGTTAAATAATCATTAAAAATTGTAAATTTTACACTATTAAATCAGCAAAAAATTTTTTGTATGGTATTTATACCCGATGAAACATCTTGGGAAAATAACTATACTATGAAACCTTTTTGCGGAACCTGACAGAATCAAGTTCCGCTTTATTATCTTATATAACACCCGCACAAATTCTTGAAAGCAGAAAATCATTAATTTTCTTCTCTAGATGACAGTTAAAATGTGAATTAATTTCTTTAATAAAGTAACACGGACTTGTTACATTTATTTCTATAATTTTTTCATCAATTACGTCAAGTCCGACAAGCGGCAAACCGAGTTTGTTCAATTCTTTTGCAACAGGAACAAACTTTTCTTTTTCGCTCACGGTTAATTCGGCCTTTACAATATTGCTGTCGCAGTGTTCGTTGAATTTGAAATCGTCATTAGAAGGGAGTTTCTGTATACAAACATCAAGAACTTCATCGCCGAGAAACATCACGCGCTTGTCGCCAAACCGCGCTTTTGGAATGTATTTTTGCACCATAATAAGCTGAGTTTGTTTTTTAGTCATTGTATTAATTATAACAGCAGTATTTTTATCACCTCTTTTGAGAGTCATAACTCCTGCCCCGAAACAGGCATTCAACGGCTTTAAAACAATTTCTTCATGTTTTTTCAAAAAATCCATTATATCAGCCTTTGATGAAGTTACAATATTTTCAGGCATTAAATCAAGAAATTTAACCGTATGCATTTTTTCGTTGAAATTTCTTATCGCACGCGGGTCATTTAGTATTAATGTTTTATCCCTGTCTACAAAATCAAAAATATAAGTTGCATTAATATAATCCAGATCAACCGGAGGATCCGGACGAAACATAACAAGAGAAAAATCATTTATCTTAAAAGTTTTTAATGCTTTATCATAAAAAATATTTCCGCCCTTTTCAAAAGCCTCATAGCAATGTGCATAGGGAATACCGCTATCAAGACTTAAATTATCTATTGTTGTAACAAAGACTTTTTTGTTTGAGAACAAAAATTCTCTTATCATCCAAAAGTTTGTAACAAGATTATTAAACTCAAAATATTTGAGTTCAATTCTGTCTATAACAAATAAGATATCCATAATTTATCTCCACATCAAAATATTTTAGCTGATTAACGCAATTTTCAATAGCAAATCAGGCTAATCAACTTTTTCAGGGTTCAAAATTACACAATTTGAATTATTAACCTGAATAAGTTTCATAAACTTTTCTAAATCAGCCTGAATTTCCGGGAAAGTATTGTAATGCATCGGAATTACCGTCTGCGCACCGATCCAGTCAGCAGCGACAGCCGCATGTTCAACATCCATAGTGTAATGTCCGCCGATAGGAAGCATTGCGATATTCGGTCTGTACAACTCTTTAATTGTTTTCATTTCTGTTGTCAAAGCCGTATCACCCGCATGGTAAATTCTGACTTTTTCTACATCGAAAACTATTCCTGCAGGTTCGCCTGCATAACGCCCATCAGGAAGCGTGCTGGTATGAAAAGCGGGAACAAATACAACTCTGCCCCAATCATAATTAATCCACCCGCCAAAATTTACAGCACGCACTTTACATCCCTGTTCTTTGCAGTATTGTGCCAGTTCAACAATAGCAGTAATCGTTGCATCTTTTTCTTTTGCAATTTCAATAGCCTGCCCGAGGTGATCGCCATGTGCATGAGTTAAAAATATGTCAGTGATATTAGATTTATGCCAGTCATATTTTGGATTAATACTGACATAAGGATCAACCATTATTGAATTATCTTTTAATTTAATTTCAAAAGCACTGTGTCCTATATATTTTAAATCCATAGCTTACTCCTTTTTTTCTCTGTCTTTTATACATATATTGCCTGAGACTTACAACACACTGAACTTGTTTCAGGGTCGTGTTTGTTTAAAAGATGCTGAACCAAATTCAGCATGACTGCTATATTCTTGTTTTTGTCATCCCGAACTTGTTTCGGGATCTTTTATACTAATATACCAGATTTTATAGTAAAATACAATTATGCAATATAACTTATTAATGAAAAAATGTATAGAACTTGCAAGGCAGGCCGAAGGGCTGACTTCTCCAAACCCGCTTGTAGGATGCGTAATACTTGATAAAGACGGGAACGAAATTTCAACAGGTTATCACCGCAAATACGGTGATAATCATGCGGAACGTGATGCTCTTTTAAAACTTCACAACGGAGAAGAAACGGGCGGAACGCTGATTGTTAACCTTGAGCCCTGTTCGCATTACGGAAAGACTCCGCCCTGCGCTGATTTAATTATTGAACGCGGAATAAAAAAAGTGGTTATAGGAATGCAGGATGTTAACCCTATTGTTGCAGGAAACGGCATCCGAAAATTAAAAAATGCAGGAATTGAAGTTATTGAAAATGTACTTGAAGATGAGTGCAAAATTTTAAATGAAGTATTCATAAAAAACATGACAAAAAATGAGGTGTTTGTTGCTCTAAAAACTGCAACAACACTTGACGGAAAAATTGCAGCACAAAACGGGTCTTCCAAATGGATAACATCAGATAAGGCGCGGGAAGAAGTCAAAACAATCAGAAACAGGTATGATGCAATTTTAACAACATCTTCAACTATTCTTGCAGATAACCCGACAATGGCTCATAGAAAAAAAATTATTCTCGACAGAGAACTCAAAACAAATCTTGAAGCACCGATATACAAAGATGGAGAAATATACCTGTTTAATTCGTCTCTTGATATGTTCGAAGGCGGAATAAATTTTATAAAAACACCTGTTATAAACGAAAAACTTGACCTTGAATTTATTTTAAAAAAAGCATTTGATTTAGGTATAAAAAGTATTCTGGTTGAAAGCGGAGGTCATTTGAACGGAGAAATTTTAAAATACTCTGATAAAATTTATCATTTCATTGCACCAAAAATCACAGGCGACAACTCTTCTTTATCCTGTTTTGATTTCAGGCATATCGAAAACATAAACGAAAGCTGCAATTTCAAAATTACGAATCAGGAAATGTTTGGTTCTGATATTTTATTAACTTACTATCCTATTTCAAAATAAGAAAAAAGTTGTATAATAAATTTTATGAAGAAAAAATCAACATCAGCAGGAACATTTTATCCGTCAGATAAAGAGGAACTTACAAATTTAATCGGGAGTTTTGAAATACAACCTCCTGTATACACTTCTCGTGCCGTAATTGTTCCTCATGCGGGGTATATTTATTCAGGAAAGCTCGCGGCAAAAGGTGTGCAGCATCTTAAAAGAGATGCAAAAAATGTATTTATATTTGCGCCTGCGCATTACGAAAGGATTTTCGGCTGCACGGTATGCGACTATGACGCGTTTGAAACTCCACTCGGAGATATTGAAATAAATAAAGAGCTTGTACAAAATGTTAAAGAATTATGCGATTGCTCAACAGTAAATTTTGCTTTTGAAAAGGAACATTCAATAGAGGTTCAGCTTCCTTTAATAAAATATTTTCTTCCATCTGCAAGAATTGTACCTGTTTTATACGGATGTGAAAATTTTAAAAATTTATGCGGAACTCTTGAACATTTTTGGGCAGATGAAGATAATGTATTTGTTATATCAAGTGATTTGAGCCATTTTTATCCTGAAAAAGAAGCTTTTAAAATTGACAGCTACACTGCAAGAATGATTGAAGAAAATAACTTTTCAAACTTTGAACAGGAGCAAGCCTGCGGTGCTGTCGGAATTTGCGGGCTTATTGAATTTGCAAAAAAGAAAAACTTTTCGCTTATAAGAACAGGGCTTACAAACTCTTCTGCAGCGACAGGAGATTCATCACGTGTTGTAGGTTACGGTAGCTGGTTTTTGTATGAAGGTCAAAAAAATAATTATATAAAAGAATATTACTCCGATTTTGTAAAAAAAATCTGCAAAGAGAGTATACTCTCAGGCTTACAGCTAGGTCAACCCCGAATCAGCAATTATGACTGCGTGTTTGAAGAATACGGCGCATCCTTTGTAACTCTCGAGCTTGATGGAATTTTACGCGGCTGCATCGGTTCAATTATTGCGCACAAACCTCTGATAAAAGATTTATTACATAATGCACACGCTGCAGCTTTTTCTGACCCGAGGTTTCCCGCACTGACACTAAATGAATACAACAGAATAACAATAGGAGTGTCGCTTCTTTCAAAACCTGAAAGAATTGAATTTGAAACGGAAGATGAGCTTCTTGAACAACTCACACCTGCCATTGACGGACTTATTATACGCGACGGGAATTTTCAATCAGTATTTTTACCTGATGTATGGGAACAGCTTCCAGATAAACATGAGTTTTTGGGACATCTAAAACTCAAAGCCGGCTTACCAAAAGATTATTTTTCTGAAAGTTTGGAAGCGTTTAAATTTAATACCGTAAAAATTGCTTAACCTACAACATTAAGTTTATTACGATTATACTGAAATTCTAAATTAGCCAGTGCATCTTTTGCAATATATTCACGCCCCGAACAATTTGTTGCAATAACATCAAAAGCATGTTTGTTAAAATCATGCATCTTTTTCTGATTTAAAGATAAAGTTTTTAAATCACTTTTCAACGCATTGTGTCTGTCATACTGACGGTCTGATAAACTTTTCAAAGAATCTTTCTGTTCGCAGAGCATATCATAAATAACGGTTAACTTATCAGACTGATTTAGAAAAATGAAATCCTCTTCGCCTGATTCAACTTTTCTGGTTACAGGATGTTTTCCGAAATTAACAGAATTAATATTTTGAATTTTCATAATTTACTCCTTTAATCTATAACTTTTCCTTCAAAAATTTCCATTACCATATTAACATTATCAGAATGCAAAGAATCAGCAATTTTTGAAGCACTTTCACTTTTCGCGGGTTTATGAATTTCTTCTTTCAATTTTTCAACTTCCTCAGGCTGAACCTCAGGCTCCATTTGAACAGGCTTCATGACCGGAGAAGGTTTAGGCTTTGGCTGTTCTTGATGAACTTCGGGAACAGAAGCAGGTTGAACCTGAACATCATCTGCATGCGGAAGCCTTATTATTACATTTGAATTTTCCTGCGCAAACAGGGCATTTACGGCATCGACAACTGCCTGTTTTTTAGAGCCTGACTGCACCTGATTTAAGAAAATTTCATTTTTCATTGTCAAAATTGTCTCATTAGGAGCGATTTTTACAGGATTAGCCCACTGTTTTAATAAAGCTCTGGTCGGAGCGCTGTGAACATTTTCCAGCAGTCTGCTCCACAGAACGGAAATATCAGCGCCATCCGAATGTTTTGATTTCGGCATCGGAGAAAAATCATTATCATTCGAAATATTTTCAACTTTTGCTTCAACAGGTACTTTTTCCTGAGGTTTCTTTTGAACCGGTATGCTTTCTTCATCTTTATGCAATACTATATCAGGTTTTGCATGTTCCGCTTTTTGCATTTCAGGCTTCATAACAGGAGCCGGCGCAGTTTTATAAGCCGAAACTTTAGCCGGCTGAACATTTCCGCCTTCCAATCTTGCGATTCTGTTTTGAAGTTCAACCAGAGATGTGTTTTCCGTCAAATTCGCAAGATCAATTATTGCGACTTCCAGCCACAAACGCGGATTGTTTGTAAGTTTCAATTCTTTTATATATTCCGAACACTTATCTATCAAGAAAACAATCTGATGAGTTTCGACATTTTGAGATTGAGAAGAAAGAGCTTTCACCTGAGCATCATTTGCCTGCGTTAATTCAAATGCAATTTCTTTTCTGCAATTTTTTACAATTAAAAGATTTTTTAAATAATCCATCAGGTTTGTCAGAATTTGAACAGGTTCATTACCGGAATTGTAAATATTTTCCAATTCTTCAATAGCTTCCTGCGGTTTTGAATTAACAATTTTATCCGCGAGAGAATTCAGCGTGTCAAATGAAAGACGTCCTAAAAGATTGTTTATATCATCTGTTGAAATAGCTTCCTCGCCGTCTAAAACACTTAACTGATCTAGAAGGGCAATGCTGTCGCGCATACCGCCCGCAGAATTTTTAGCGATAGTAAAAAGTGCATCATCAGTTATATTAATCTTCTCTTTATCAGAAATATAACGAAGATGTTTTACTATATCATCAGTTGTAATGCGCTTAAAATCAAATCTCTGGCAGCGGCTTTTGATTGTATCAAGAACTTTATGAACTTCAGTTGTAGCAAGAATAAAAATCACATTTTCGGGCGGTTCTTCAAGAGTTTTCAATAACGCATTAAAGGCCGTAGTAGACAGCATGTGAACTTCGTCAATAATATAAATTTTATACCTGCTGTTTACAGGCGCATACATAACCTTTTCAAGAATATTCTGCGCATCTTCAACTTTTCTGTTACTGGCAGCATCGATTTCTATAACATCCATCGGAGTTGAATTTGTTATATCGACACAGTTTTCGCAAACTCCGCAAGGGTTGATTGTCGGTCCTTCTTTACAGTTCAAAGATTTGGCAAAAATTCTTGCCGTAGAAGTTTTACCTGTTCCTCTCGGTCCCGTAAAAAGATACGCATGAGAAATTTTATTCAGCTCAATTGCATTTTTTAAAGCTTTTTTAATATGTTCCTGTCCTACAACTTCCTCTAACTTTTGCGGGCGGTATTTTCTGTATAAAGGTATGTATTTTTCATTCATAATTTGATTATAGCAAACTCAAACAAAAAATAAAAACAATAGTTAAATTAATATTGACAAAAATTAAAAAATCGTAAATAATAAAGAAAAAGTCAGGAGGATGAAATATGTTGCATAGAGAAGCTTTGAATTGCCCCCCCCCCGCAAGCGTAG
>URXH01000061.1 GCA_900551675.1 uncultured bacterium | reverse complement strand
ATTACGACTTGATGCAGTCGTTTTTTTTTGCTAATTTTCGGCTTTATAAAGACGGGCAAAGAAACAGGAAACGTGCTGGATAGAATCTACTCTTACCCACTGGCGTGTTGCTTTAAATCTTATTGAACCGGCTGAGCGTTCAGGATTTTTGTGTGAATAATTGTTTCTATCATCATTAAATAAGTGGAACTGACACATAGCAGCTTTTTTACACGCTTCCAGCAGTTTTTTTTCAAGAGCATTAACTTTCAAATATTTTGCAAGATAATAAGCTGCGACAAGTCCTTCCGAACGTGCTCCGTCAGGATAATAATGATCGCCGTAGTCGTAATAATATCCGCCTTCGTAATCTATATAAGGCGAGTCATCGTGTTTATACATTTTCGAAACCATTGTGGCAGCATCAGTAAAAACAAAGTTTATATAATTCTGCTTTTGAAAGTTTTTATCTTTAGCCCATTCTTCTATAGCCTGCATAAGCCATGCGTCAGAAGGAAGCGCAGTAAATAATTCCGCATAAATTTTAGGGCGTTCGTCAACAATCCAGTCTAAAGCTTTTTTAGCAACTTTTCTGACCTCTTTTGCAAGTTTTTCATCGTCTAAAAAATTGTTGGCAAAAAGTGCGAGTCCTAAAAGTGCTTCACCGGGGTAATAGAACGAAAAAGTTGCTTTTCGCTCTTCGTCAGTCATATTTATAAGAGGCTGTCCGTTTTGAAATTCAGGATGGATATAATATCCGAGAATTTCGCCGTTTTCATATACTCTGCTCATAATATGGCGGGTATAACCTTTTATGTATTCATCATAGGATTTGTCTCCAGTGAATGAACGATACTGCATCATCGCAACAAGTAAAACACCGGTTCCTCCGAGTTTTGATTTACGGTTATAAAAGGCATAACAGCCTTTACCCCACTTTGTATAATGCTCTTTTGTAATCGAAATACTCCAGTCAACTGCTTTTTTAGCTGCTTTGATATATTTTTCATCGGATGTAAGCTCATAAGCTCTGATAAGCGCAATTATACCGCCGCAGTGGCGTAAGTCATTGTAATATAAATTATTTTCAGGACGTGTCGGGTGTTCATGATCTTTGTAATTGTCTTCACAGCAGTCATAGTAATATAAAAACCTGCCGTCTTCATACATATTTGCAAGAAGCCACTCTGCAGACGCAATCACCTGATGATACAAAACATCGTAACTGAATTCCGTATATCTGATATTGCCGCGATAGAGGGGGATTATAGAATCTTTATAAGTAACAAATGCTCTGCTTCTAAAAAGATAATATTCATAATCATTTGAAGCAGCAAGAATTTTTAATCTTTCCGAACGGCTGTTTGAAAGCTTGCCAATAGGTGTTTTTTTTACTAATGTCTGCAACACCGAGCGAAGCCCCATGTGGCTTAAAGAAATAGCATCAGTCGGCATATAGTAATACGAAATCCCGTCTTTTCTGAGTTCAAGGCCGTTTATGCCGATTTCAAATCTTCCGTTATCAAAATTTTGAGAATTGAGTTCACCTTTACGAACCTTTTTGCGGTCAATTGCATATTCAAGCATTATTCTGCATAAATTTTCATTTTCAGGATTAAAATTTAAAAATCTCGGATTTTTTCTTATCATTTCAATATTGCGGTTTATTGTCGTTTGCAAGTCTGTTCTTTTACTGCCGTAACGCACAAATTTCCGACCGCTTTGAAAAAGCGTAATATAGACAAGCGTTTCAGAAGGATTATAGTCAATAACCCCGGAAAAATCCAAATCGGAAATATCAATTTTTTTACCTGTTACAAGAGCATTACGTACACGTTTCAGTAACATATCCATGCAGGAAAAATCTTTTTCCAAAAAAGCTCTTTCTTTATCATTGTATTCTTTAAAATCAAGCATAAAGAAATAATAGCATTAAATATACATTATAGCAAATTAATGAAGAAGTTTAGGTGTCAAGAGGCCAGGGGTCAGACTGTTTATATTATAAATACAAATACAAAACGTAAAGATTTCTTTAAGCTTTTGACATGAAAAAAAAGTTGTTGTTCAATAGATAATAAGACTTGGTAGGAATTTATGTACATAAAACAACTTGAGATAGATAATTTTAAATCATTTGCCAACAAATCGGAAATCCCCCTTTTAAAAGGATTTACGACTGTTTCAGGTCCGAACGGCTCAGGTAAAAGCAATATTATAGACAGCGTGCTTTTTGCCCTCGGACTTGCAAACGCAAGCGAACTGCGTGCAGAAAATTTATCCCACTTTATTTCGACCTACACTAAAAGAAATGAGGCATTTGTAAAGGTAACTTTCGGCGAAACGGAAAACGGAGAAGATTTAAGCATCGGCAGAAAAATCCGCAAAACATCTCAAGGGTATGCAAGCACGTATTACGTAAATGACAGCGTAACAACTCTTACAAATGTACATGCGATTCTTGAAAAATATAACGTTACCCCCAACAGTTATAACGTAATGATGCAGGGCGACGTTATGGGAATTACGAACTGTTCCCCCAAAAATCGCCGTAAAATTATTGATGAAATAGCAGGAATTGCCGACTTTGACAGACGAATAGAGCAGGCTACGGGAGAATTGGAAACAGTTGAACAGCGCGTAGAACGTTCAAATGTTATATTGAATGAAGTAGACAACAGACTTGAACAGCTTAAAGATGAACGCGAAGTCGCTCTAAAATACCAGAAACTCCGTGATGAAAAACAGGGGCTTGAAAGCCAGATTAACAAAGTACGATTCTTTGACATAAAAAAGAGCCTTGAAAAAGCACACGAAAATATCCTGGAATTTACTAAAAAGAAGAAAGAAGAAGAAGTAAAAAATAAAGACCTTGAAGAAAGAATAACGCTTATAACTAAAAAATTTGAAGAAGTTTCAAATTTAGTAAAAGAAAAAGGCGAAAGCGAACAAATTGAACTTAAAAAACAGGAAGAAACCCTGAAAGGCGAAATTGACAGAAAAAATAATGCCTTGAATTACGCTGATAAGCAGATTCATGACGGCTTGCGCTCAATTGAAAATGCCAGAAACGGTATTGAAAATTTCAAAAAGAAAATAGAAGATTTAAAACTGAATATAAAACTTAAAGATGATGAAATTGCAGGAATAAACTCGAATATTAAAGCCAGAGATGCCGAATTAAAGAAAATTCTTGAAGATATGACAGGTCTTAATGCAACGGCAGATCAGCATATTGAAAAACGAAACAATTTACGAAAGCAGCTGGAAGATTTAAAAGATGAAGAGACAAAACTAATTCAAACGAAACTCCCGCTGGAAAACGAATTAAAAAATCTCCGGCGCGATTTGCAGGATGCAAAATCTAAACTTGCCGAATTAAACGAAATGAAAGCAAATTTTGCATCAAATCAGGATTTAAAAAAAACGCTTGTTGAGCAGCTACAAAAAGAAATGGCGGATTTTAAAACCATTCAGCAAGATACATTGAATGATCTTGACTTGACAAGAAATGAAATAAGCGATCTGAATTATAATATTCAAATGGCATATAAGAAAATTTCTTCTATGGAGGCCAAAAAACAGGCAGCAGAAGAAGCTAATTTCGGACGCGCAATAGATACCATTATGAATGCAAAATTGCGCGGCGTGCATGCACCGCTTGTAAAACTCGGAACGGTTGATAAAGAATATTCAATCGCTATGGAAGTTGCTTTTGGCGGCAGAATGGCTCATATTGTAGTTGATGATGAACATGTCGCATCAGTTGCAATAGAACTTTTAAAATCTTCAAATGCGGGAAGAGCTACGTTCATCCCTCTTAATAAAATAAAAAAAGCCCCATCGCGCCTTCAGTTACCCAAAGATAAAGGGGTTATTGATTTTGCCATAAATCTTGTAGATTTTGACGATGAATATATAGATGCATTTTATTATGCAGTAGGCGACACTATCGTTGTGGAAGATATTGAATGTGCAAAAAAACTTATCGGCAGATACAGAATGGTAACTCTGCAGGGCGAACTTCTTGAAAAATCAGGTTCAATGACAGGCGGAACAAGATTGCGGACAGGTCTGAGCTTCAGCCAGAATGATGATGAAGAACTAAATAATTACAAAGAACGCCTGAAAGAAATGGAACAAAAATTAGGCTCGCTGGAAAACAAAAAAAATTCCTTAGAACAGAAACTGGAAGATGTAAGAAGCAAATATTCAGATTCTATGAGCGAATTTTCAAAATCAAAAAGCGAACTTGAAAGTATGAACAGAAACTTTGAAAACAGTGAGAATATTTTAAAAGAAAAAGCTGATTTCATAACTTTAACTGCTCCGAAAATTGATGAATTAAATAAACAGTTAGATAAATTAGAAGAAAAGAATGTCAAAATTTATGATGATATGACTATCTGTCAGGAACAAATCGAAGAAGTTGAAAAACTTATTAATGATAAAGATTTGAAAAACCTGAAAGAAAAAACAGAAGGCGTTGAAGCTGAAATCAAAAGGCTTCAAGGTAAACTTATGGGTGCGGAGCACGATAAAAACGATCTTAACCGCCAGATAGCATTCCACAACAACCTTATAGAAACAAAAGAAGAAGAAATTACAAATATTGAACACAACAATTCAAAACTTGAAGAAGATAAAAAACAATATAAAAATGATATTGAAAATTTGAATAAAAAAATGGAGACTCTCCATGAACAAATTGCAGAAATAGAAGAAAAACTCGGCGAACTGCTTAAAGAACGCGACAGTATTCAAGAATCACTTGATAAACTTAAAGAAGAAAAATTCGCTAAAAATAACGAACTTGAAAAAATCGCAGAAGCGATTGAATCATTCAAATCACGCAGACGAGAACTTGAACCGCAATTGGAATCGGCAAGAAAAGAGCTTGAAGATGCAGGAGAAGATATCAACAAACTTGAACCTGTAGAAATCTCTATAGAAGAAATTACATCAAAAATACAGCGACTTGAAAAAAGAATGCAGGAGCTTGGCGATGTTAATATGAAAGCTTTGACTGCTTATGAAGAAGTTCTTGCCCGTCAGAATGAATTGAAACAGCATATTGAAACACTTTCAAAAGAACGCAAAGAAATCTTAGACAGAATGCACGGCTACGAACAGCTAAAAAAAGAAACGTTTATGAAAACGTATAATCATATAAACGAAAACTTTAAGGAAGTCTTCCACCAGCTGTCAGAAGGCGAAGGAGAACTTAAACTTGAATGTCCTGATGATCCTTTATCAGGCGGGCTTACAATTGAAGCACAGCCCAGAGACAAAAAACTTCAAAGATTAGAAAGTATGTCAGGCGGTGAAAAATCTTTGACGGCACTTGCTTTTGTCTTTGCAATTCAGCGATATATGCCATCTCCTTTCTATGCATTTGATGAAGTTGATGCAAGTTTAGATACTATGAATGTTGAGCGTATCGCCCAGATGGTGCAGAACCAGTCAAAAGATACGCAATTTATAGTAGTTAGCCATAGAAAACCTATGATAGAATCAGCAAATAGAACATTAGGTGTTACCCAGAAAGAAAAAGGCATCACAAAAGTTACCGGCATAAAACTAAGGGACGAATAATCAGGATATGAGTACAGAAATTGCATTAAATTATAATTTAGATTTACCTGATTTAGGCTTATCAACAGACGGCAAGCCCAAAAGTGAAGGCATCGGGATTTTAGTAGATATGGCAAAGGCCGGAAAAATTGATCCCTGGAACATCGATATTGTAGATGTTACGGATAAATATCTTGCTCACATGGTTCAAATGAAATCTCAAAATCTCAGAGTTACAGGCAGAACCTTCTTATTTGCCGCAATACTTTTAAAATTAAAATCAAATGTTCTGGAAGGTGTTGATATTACGCAGTTTGACACGCAGGAAGAAGATAATATCCAGTATGATGATGACGGATTTATTGTCGATTACGGCGAAGATGATTATGTGCCGACAAATAACGTTATATCAATTGATGAAGTTCTTCAAAGACGTACAAGCGTAAGATTAAATCACAACCGCGTTGTAACTTTGAAAGACTTAATCAGGCAATTGCAGTTCTATGAAAAATTAGAACAGAAACAATCTTTGAAAAGTGCGCATGAAAGAGCTAAAAGGCGTGTTCAGTCATATTCAAGACTAACACCTGATGATATCGTAAATCTTGCGCATGAAGAATATATTGAAACATGTGTTCAAACATTAAAAGAAAATTTATGCCAGATTTTTGAGAAAAATGATAAAATAGAATTGAATGAGCTTACTCTGCTCGGTATGGACAGGATAAGCGCATATATCGCCCTGTTATTTTTAACAGCAGAAACGGACTATGAACTTGAACAGAAAGAATTTTATTCTGATTTGTATGTTGTAAAAGGCACTGACAAAAATGAACAAATTGATTAAGATTCTGTAACAAGTTCACAATCGCAGATTAAAGACTGATTAACTCAGAGGACAAAAAATGGAACAGTTGAAATCGAGAATTGAAGCAGTTTTATTTATTACGGCAAGAGCAGTTTCGTTGGATGAGATTGCAACAATTCTCGGCGAAGATACAGAAACAATAGAAGAAGCAATATTAGAGCTTATTATGGATTATTCCGCCAGAGAAGGCGCTCTGGAAATTGACGATGAAAACGGCTATATTCTTCAGGTGAAAGAAGATTATATGGATTTAGTCGAGCTTCTCTGCCCTGTTGATTTAAAACCTGCAGTGCTTAGAACTTTATCTGTTATAGCATTAAAAGAACCTATCAGACAGACAGATTTAAAAGAATTGCGTGGTTCAAATGCTTATGAACATGTTCAGGAGCTTGTTGAAAAAGGTTTAGTATCAAAGACACGGGATAAAAACGGAAGAAGTTTTAACTTAAAAACTACTCCGAAGTTTGCCGAATACTTTAAACTTAAAGGCGATACCCGATCCCTTGCCAAAATATTGGAAATTGATAAGGGGATAAAAGATAATGACTCAGAAAAAAAATAATTTACATAGAATAATCACTGTTTTTATATGCACAATAGCAATAATTTTCGGTATTGTGTATAAACTTATGCCATCATATTATTACAAGCGCGGACTCAATTACTATAAAAATCAGGATTACGTAAAAGCTTATACAAACCTTAAAAAAGCCTATCTTGCAGATAGCGAAAACAAAGATTACAGATACTACTACGCAAAGACACTTACAAATTTAACCCCAAGCATTGCTGTACAAAAAGAGATTTTTGAAATTGCCTCAGGGAAAGAATTAGACAGTGCACAGCAGGTTGCTGATATGAAAATTTCCGAATGGCAGAGAAAAGTTTTTAATCTGACAGGAGATAATTATATAGAACAGGCACCATTTGACAGAGGCATTTTACGCTGGGACAAGACTAAATTTCCGCTCAAAACAGCAATTATTGATGAAAGCGGGAATCTGCCTGATTACTACAAGACAGAAATAATGAGCGCACTTTCGCAATGGCAGGATTCGACAGGCTTTATAAAATTTGCAATGACAAATAATTCAAAAAATGCAGAGATTATTATAAAAATTACAGAAACTCCTAAAAATACCTGCACACAGGAAGGTTGCAAATACGTAGCCGGTTATACAACACCTGAAATTAAGGGAAATTTATTAAAAAAATCAACAATCACTCTTTACTCGAAAGATCCCTATGGAAATTATTTTTCGGATAAAGAAATTTATAATACAATTTTGCATGAACTCGGTCATGCTCTTGGAATAATGGGACACAGTTACAGCACAGGCGATTTAATGTATATGACTACAGAAAATTCAAACAGTTTTTATGCGCCCTACAGAAGTTCTTTTCAATATCTTTCATCACAGGATATTAATACAATAAAACTGCTTTATATGCTCCTTCCGCAAATAACAAACACACCAATGAAAGAATTTAACACAAAAGGTCTCATTTATGCACCGGTAATTCTGGGAACATCAGAAGAAATTTCATCAAGAAAACTGGCAGAAGCAAAAAATTATATAAAAAATGCACCTGAACTTGCGGGAGGCTACATTGATTTAGGTGTAGCCTACGCCGAACTTAATAAAACATCTTCAGCAGTAAAAGCTATGAAAAAAGCATATAAACTTGCACAGACTCAGAATGAAAAATATATGGTCTGTTATAATCTGTCGGCAATTTATATGAACAGCGGTCATCTTGACGAGGCTCTTAAATATGCCCAGCAGGCAAAGGGCATAATTGACAGTTCTGAAGTTCAGGAGTTAATTACAAACATTGAGCTTGCCCGTAACGCAGATGAAAAGAATTTTCTAGGAAATTTTTTAAAGGATACAAAAAAAGATTAGCAAAAAATTTTTTTACGGTTTTTATACCATAAAAAAGGGAATTTATATGTATTCTTCTGCAATTAACAACAACCTTTCATTTACAAGTGTAGTACCTGTCAGAGTTTATATAGACGGCATGGAAACATTTAATCAAAAAAATATAAGAACAGCCTGCAGACAATTGTCATCGGTTCTTGCAGGACCGGCAGCAAATGATATAAAAAAAACAGGCATAGTAAAAGAATATGCAAAACACGATCCTGATTATATTTTACGGTTCGGGCTTAACGGTTATCCAAAGCTGAAAGGGAGTGCGAAAAAAATGCAGCCGTCAGATTATTTCAGGTGCATTTCTGACGACACAAAAAGTTATCTGTTTACAGGCGAACAGGCAAACAAACTACGGGAAGCAGGCAAAGCGGTAGGGCAGGAACAACAGGTATGTAAAAACAGACATCTTACAAACAGTTTTGACTTACATGCGGCAAAAAAGAATTACGGCTTTTTGATTGCAAACTATCTGCGTTCAACAAAACTGCGTCTGCGCGAAACTTTTGATAGTTTTACAAAACAACGAACCGGCAAGCCTGTTGATTTAAACATACATCTCACAAGCAACGGCAAATATGCGCAAAGCAATTTTAAAATTTTTCTGGATAAAATAACCTTTACTCCTTCAAACTCTTAACAAATACTTCACAAACGGTTTAAAAAAAGTTTTGTTTAGTTTATGCTTAAGCTGTTTGGAAAAATAAAAATTAATGGAGATATAAGATGTATAATGTAGCTATAATTGGTGCAGGTCCTGCAGGTATTTTTACGGCTCTTGAAATAACCAAATTAAAACCTGAGTGGAAAGTCGTATTAATAGAAAAAGGACAGAAAATTGAAAAAAGAAAATGTCTGCTCCGTGAAGGCTACGAAAAATGTCCTACATGCAAAAAATGCGGGCTTTTATGCGGCTGGGGAGGTGCAGGAGCCTTCTCTGACGGCAAATTAACACTTACACCTGATGTTGGCGGACATTTGGTTGATTATATGGACAGAAAACATGTCGAAGATTTAATTGCTTATGCCGACAGATTATATTTGGATTTTGGAGCAACAGACGAAGTTTTTGGAACAGATATGAAAGTTTTTCAGGAACTTGAGCGTCAGGCAGTACTTGCGGAATTAAAACTTGTCCATTCTCCTGTAAGACATTTAGGAACTGAAAGAAGCTTAAATGTTTTGAAAAACATGCAGGATTATCTGAGTGAAAGAATAACAATCTTAAATGATGTCTGCGCACAGTCTTTGATAGTAGAATGCGAACAGGTTAAGGGAATAATTCTCGACAACGGCGAAACAATCCGCGCGGAATATACAATAGTTGCTCCGGGAAGAGAAGGCGCTGACTGGCTTACTCAGGAGTTTGCAAAACATAAAATAGGTATGGTAAATAACGCTGTTGATATCGGTGTGCGCGTAGAGCTTCCGGCACCTGTTTTTGAACCTTTAACAGATAAATTATACGAATCAAAGCTTATCTATAATTCACCGACATTCGGCGATGAGGTCAGGACATTCTGTATGAACCCGAATGGAGAAGTTGTTCAGGAAAATTATAACGGAATTTCTACAGTCAACGGCCACAGCTATGCAGAAAAAACTACAAATAATACAAATTTTGCATTGCTTGTCAGCGAAAAATTCACTGAACCGTTTAAAGAACCTATACAGTACGGACAGCATATTGCAAGACTTGCAAACATGCTCGGAGGCGGAATTTTAGTCCAGCGTTTCGGCGATTTGCTTGACGGGAGAAGATCTACACCGGAAAGGATTAAAGCCAGCACTATAAGACCGACATTAGCATGCGCAACTCCTGGTGATTTAAGCCTTGTGATTCCTTACAGACAGATGACAAGCATTATTGAAATGCTTAAAGCTCTTGATAAAATTTGCCCCGGAACGGCATCAAGATATACCCTTCTATACGGTATTGAAGTAAAATTCTACTCTGCAAGAGTAAAACTAACAAACGAGCTTGAAACAGAAGGCGTAAAAAACCTCTTTGCAATAGGCGATGGAGCCGGTGTAACAAGAGGTTTAATACAAGCTTCAGCATCAGGCGTACATGCAGCAAGAACAATTTGCGCACGCGGATAAACTACGGCAGACAATCCCAGTAAGTTTTACCTGAACCGTCCGGACAGGTATTGCTTATCGCAAATTTTCCGCATGAAAATCCGTTTGTATTACTGGTTGAATTTTTGGAGCAATCAATATTCTCTACCCATTTCCAACCGGAATCACCGCAATCAGTTTCATCGTCTTCGCAATCCCTTATCAAGCCTGTCTGCGGGACTAATTTGCATTCATTGTCAAAGTGAAAAAAGAATAAATCATGTCCAAATGCATTTGGAGCTTTATTAGGACCGTTAGTATCAATAGTTACAAGTAGATTCTGATTACTGTCATGCTCGCGAAAACCAATAACTGCACCGCTTGGTAATGAAATAATCGTTGCTTCATTCCCGCTGTATAATGCTAAAACATTAAAATGAATTATGGCAGAAGAAGTTTGTTTACTATATGTCTTGCATTTCCTGACATATTTATCATAATAAACAATCTTATCAGAAACTTTATTATACTTAGAAGCAAAAAAATCTATAACCTCTTGTGCATTTGAATATGAACAGCTGCCAAATTCATTCGGTAAATATTGGGTTATTTGCAATAATTCTGAATAAGATTTTTTAAATGCAGTCTCAAGTGTTTTATGTCTGTATTTCGATATTAGCGCCGGCATTGTCATCGCTGCAACTATGCCGATAATGCCAAGTGTAATTAAAACTTCTGCAAGAGTGAAGGCTGCTCGTTTTTTAAGTGAATAAGAAAATAAGTTAATAGGAGAATAAGTTCGTTCCGGGAAGTTATTCTCGTCGTGCTGAACATTAGAATGACCTGTGTACACTCCCTCCCTAATCAGGGATGTTAGGTGTGGGTATTGATTGTTATTACCCATCCTCGCAGCCTTTCCTGATAAAGGAAAGAAGAATTTAACAAAACTTCCTGCTGCCTTAGTACCATAGTATCCCAGTATCTTTAAAATGCCAGCCTGATTGACATTTTGTCCTCTGATTAGCCGGCGAGTTCCCCCCCCCCGAAGCTGTTTCCAAAATTAAATTCTCTCATAATTCACTCCTTATATATTAAATTACATTAATGATTATAATACATTTTTGAATTATTTTCAATATAATTATAGAGTTGAAAAATTTTTACAAATCTGCTAAATAGATAAATATGGAACACAAAACAAACGTAATGCGCGAGCTTGACAGGCTCAAAATAAAATATAACCATTATTGCTATGCGAATACTGATGCAATAAGCGGAATAGAAGTTGCATCTGCTCTAAATCAAAATCCTGACAAAGTGTTTAAAACTCTTGTAACAGCAGGAAAATCAAAAAAGTACTATGTATTTATGATTCCAGTTGTGAAAGAACTTGATTTGAAAAAAGCTGCAAAAGCAGTTGGAGAAAAATCAATCGAAATGGTAAAATCAAAAGAACTTTTACCGCTTACCGGCTACATTCACGGTGGATGCTCGCCTATAGGTATGAAAAAATTTTTTACAACCACGATTGACAAAAGTGCTGAAAATCTTGATACAATAATTTTCAGTGCAGGAAAAATAGGCTATCAGGTGGAATTAGAACTTAATAATCTTTCTAAAATAATTAAATACAGCATTGCAGATATAGCTGCTTAAAAATTTACATAAATATATTATTTGCCTGAAAGACTTAATAATGCTATAATTATGATTATGAATAACAAACAGGTAAGCTTAACAACTCAAAACAGACTAATAATTTCAGGGCTTATGCTGAGTACCGTTCTTATTGTATTTATCGCTGTTTTTGCAATTTTTAACATTCAGAAAAATTTGAATGAAGGATATCAAAATTTCGGACAGATTGTTTCAAAGGCATTAGCAATAGAATGCGCAGGAATTACAAACAGTTCATCACATGAAACATTAAAAAGTCATGCAGATAAAATTGTCGAATCACACAGTG
>URXH01000060.1 GCA_900551675.1 uncultured bacterium | reverse complement strand
CAATGACAATGCCTTCATTAATTCAAAATGTCCGAAATCGTCAATTAGAATCTGCATTGAAAAAGAATGCATCAGTAATTGCTCAGGCTCTTGATATGTACAGAGCCGAAAACGGTGAACCTGTTACTGCTGATATAGGAACTCACGAATTAAAACCTGCAATTATGAAATTTTTTAATGTTCTCAAAGATTGCGGTTTGGGTTATGATGATGTTGATAATGCCTGTATATCAATTAAAAACAACGCAAAGTCGTATAAAAATTTTACGGGGACTTCTTCTATTGATATAAATAAATTTGATGACGGACAGTTTGTATTGACTGACGGAAGTATTATTTTGCTAAATAACGCTGTTTATTCCAGTTCTCCGTCAGATGTTACAGGTACTTATATCTCTGTCGACATTAACGGTTATAACAGACGTCCAAATCGATTAGGACAGGATTTGTTTATGTTTCAGCTTGATGATAAGGGAGCTTTGCTTCCAATGGGGGTTGAAGGAACAAAATTTTACAGTGAGGATGATACATACTGTTCAAAGACTTCCTCCAGTGCCGATAACGGAGCGGGATGTACTTATAAAGCCCTGTCAGATCCAACTTTCTGGGAAAGTTTACCTTAATGTTGAATAAACTTAATTATACTGATTTTGTGCCTTTTGAATACCATTTGTAAGATAATATTCAATTGCTTCTTCAGCACGTTTTAGAACTTCTTTAAGTTCTGAAAGCTGCTCTTTTGGAAAATTTTGTAAAACGTAATTTTCTGACGGAATATTTGGCTGCGGGCCTATGCCTATTTTTAGTCTGTCAAAGTCTTTTGTTCCGACATGCTTAATTATTGATTTAATCCCGTTATGCCCGCCGTCAGAACCGTTTGTCCGAAATCTTATACGACCTAAATCAAGGGCTATATCATCGTATACAATTAAGATATCTTTAACATCAATTTTGTAATAATCCATTACGGCGCGTATAGCTTCTCCCGACAAGTTCATAAAAGTTGTTGGTTTTATGAGAATATTTTCTCCCGTTTTTGCGATAAAACATTTTAATTTTTTATCTTCTTTAAAAGAAATATTGTTATCCATTGCCCATTTGTCAAGTACCATAAAGCCTGCATTATGGCGTGTAAATAAGTACTTTTCTCCGATATTTCCAAGCCCTGCAATTAATTTCATGTTTTTATCCTTTTATCAATTTTTTTTGATATTTAAAAAAGTTTTTGTCAGGCACAACGCTTACGGATTTATTTTATCACATGATGAAATTATGTTCAAACGCTTGTGCCCGCAGTTCCCTTTATATTTCTTATTTTAACGTAAATAAATATTAGCATACCTGTTTGCCGTGTTTACGCTTAACAAAAAGATAAAAAACTCGTATTTTGAGAATGCTAAAAGATGAGGATATGAGTTATGAAAAATAAACCTATAGTTCAAGAAAAGAGTTCTGAAAAAGTTGCAAAGTTTCTGGAGAAAAATTCGCTGCACAAAAAAGACTTTGCAGAGATGATAGGTGTAACGCTTTCATACGTTTACAACCTTATTGATGATTCTATACCATTTTCTACCCGCACGACGACCTTGGAGCGAATTGCAACGGTTATGGAAATTGAACCTGAAGAATTTGAAGAGTATAAAATTCCGCAAGAACCTGTATTAATTGATGATTCTGTAGAGTTTTTCAAAGATGTTATGAAAGAAAAAGGCATGTCAGTTATTAATTTCTTAAAAGCATTTCCGCGGAAAAAACGGCTTGATGTTGTAGATATGCTTAGAGGGACTCTTCCCATACCGATTGATTTTAAAGAATTAACAATGATTGCGCAGGTATTAGATTTGAGCAAAGACGACATATACTCGATGTGGGAAAAGCGGATGAAACAGGTTCTGGAGTCGAACGGAATGAATATTTATTCCAACGCGGCATTGGTAAATTCAATGTTTGATTGTGCCAAGAAGTATATACATTTAAAATAATAATAGAAAGAAAAAATTACGATTATAGAAATCGTAATTTTTTTTGAAAAAGCAGTTGACATTAAAAATTGTTCTTGCTAATATAAACTCACTGACGAAATGAATAGCGTTAATTTAAGATGCGCTTGTAGCTCAGCAGGTAGAGCACTCCCCTTTTAAGGGATAGGTCGCGCGTTCGAATCGCGCCAAGCGCAAAATAAAAGAGGACATAAAGTCCTCTTTTATTTTGAGTTTGCGTGTTCATTTACATCTTTTATTAATTTTGAAAATACATTAATTGTGATTAAAAAGTACAGGCAAAAAAATTTTTTCACGGTTTTAATATAGAATATGAGAGTTCAATCAGTAAATAGTAATATATATAGTGGTAATTCACTAAATCTCGGCCGATATTATAGTAATACCGTGTCTTTTAGCGGGTGGTTCGGAAAGAAACAAGAGTTGCAGCAGGATCAGTTTATTAAAGAAGAGAAAAACACAGATACTAAGAATCCTTCATTTGAACAAACCGGTCCTGTTAAGCCTGAAAATAATATTGGAACAAAAGATTTGTCAAAGTTAAATGCGCATGAATTGATTTTGTCATGCAAGCTCGCTGATGTTCTGCACAGGGTTGATAAAAATAGTATTATTGTTATTGGAGATCCTGAAAGTATACTCTTTAAAGGTTTTGTAGAAAGCGAATTAACGAATGAAGATTCTTATATTGATAACCCGAAAGATATTAATAATGTCTATATTATAAAGGAAAAAACTAAAGATCCTTTAATTATATCTTTAAATAATAAGAAGGATTCTTTTAAGTTGTATGGTCTTGCAAGAAATTTGTCTGATTCAAAGTACGACTTTACCACTTATAAAAATACCGCTAAATATGGCGATATGATAGAGACAGAAGACAAAGTTAAAATCAAATTAATAAAAACCGGAAAAGAATCAAATAATCTTTTTTATGACGCAAAGGTCCCTTTGCAGGAGTTTTTTAATGAGGAAAGGTATATAAATATTAAAAGCCGGCCAATGTCAGATTCTGCGTATTCTTCTACAAATATAAAGAACGCTGATTTGATAAACAAATTAAAAGAAAAAATTAACGGAAATAATAATAACAGAATATCAAATATCCCCGTGAGAACTTTTGATGATGTCGCAGGCATGGATGATACTATTGAAACTGTTAAAAAGAAAATTCTTTTCCCGCTTTTGTATCCTGAAGCATTTCCCGGGCTTACAAACAAAGGAACAATATTTTTCGGGGAGCCCGGAACTGGTAAGACTCTTTTGGCGCTTGCAATAATCGGTGAGGCTAAAAAACGCCAAAATCAGAATATACATTTTATTAAAGTCGATTCACAGGAATTTGAACGCTCAAATTTTGGAGAAACTGAAAAATTGTGGAGAAACACATTTAAAGAACTCGTTGATAATCAGCCTTCCATATTATTTATTGATGAACTCGATACTATTGTTCCGCAGAGAAGAGAAGGTTCAAATTATGTCGGGAAAAACGGTGTTACGGCACAGCTTTTAACTCTTATAGACAATCTTGAAAAACAGCATGCACGCGTGTCAATTATTGCTACAACAAACAGGCCTGATATGATTGATAAAGCAATTAAAAGAAGCGGACGTCTGGGAAATCTTATTGAGATTAAAAAGCCGGATGAAAAAGGCTGTCTTGATATTTTGAATCACTATTTAAAAAACAAAAGAGTCAGCATCGATTTTAACCGAGAAGAATTTGCAAAAAAACTTTATGAATTATCCTGTTCTGGCGCAGATATAAGTGCAATTGTCGACACTGCAAGAGATAAAATGTATGAAAGAGCAGGAATTTACGACAAAATGGATAATGGAAGTTATAGAAAAACTGATTTAGAAGAATTGCAGTATTCTTCAGAAGATTTTGAGCTGGCACTGGAAGATTTAAAAAACTCTAAATAAATTCTTTACATTCAGGCTTTATAAGCTATAATTTTATTAAGAATGCACATAAAAGGATAGAGTATGAGTAAATATTTATTAGAAGTCGGATGTGAAGAATTACCTTATAAATTTATACCTTCTGCGATTCAGCAGTTGAAAACAGGGTTTGAAAATTTTTTGAATACCAATAAGGTAGAGTTTGAAGATGTTAAAGTGTATGCAACCCCGAGACGTCTGGCGGTTATTGTTTCAGGACTTGAAAAAGAAAGTAAAGATGAAGTAAAAATCGTAAAAGGTCCTGTAAAAAAAGTCGCTTACAATGATGATGGAAATTTGACAAAAGCCGGTGAAGGTTTTTGTAAGAAAAACGGAATTTCTGCTGATGATTTGTATATAGAAGATGATTACCTTTATGCAAAAATTACCATAAAAGGTCAATCTATTGTCGATCTTTTGAAAGATAATGTTCCTTCTATTGTCTTGAAGCTTCAAGGCTCTCATTTTATGAGATGGGGAGATAATGATGAAAAATTTTCCCGCCCTATAAGATGGATTGTTTCAATACTTGATAAAGATGAAGTTAAGATAAAAATTATTGATAAAGAAAGTTCAAATGTTACCCGCGGACACAGATTTGCTCAGCAGAATGTCTATATTAACAATCCGGATGATTATGTTGAAATTATGCGCAACTGCTGTGTAATTGTTGATCAGGAAGAAAGAAAACAAAGAATTATCGATAAGGCTAAAGAAGAAGCTGAAAAACTCGGTGCAGAACCTTATTATACGGATGATTTATTGGAAGAGGTTACATTTATAACGGAATATCCAGTTCCTGCGGTGTGCGAATTCTCCGAAGAATATCTTAAACTGCCAGAAGAACTTGTCGTTACTGTTATGGCTGTTCATCAGAGGTATTTTGCTTTATATAAAGACGGTAAATTAATCAATAAATTTATTACCATGACAAATTATTTAGGTGATGAGTTTGAAAATATTAAAGCCGGAAATGTAAGAGTAATAAAAGCCCGTCTTGATGATGCAGTATTTTTCTTTAATGAAGATACTGCAAAACCTCTTGCAGATTACGTTGAAGATTTGAAAGGAATTACTTTCCAAAAAGGTATGGGCACTATGTATGACAAGGCGCTTAGACTTGTCGCTCTCTCTAAACTTATGGCCGGAGATAACAAGACTGTTGAAAGAACTGCAATGCTTGCAAAGGCTGATCTTGCAACAAAACTTGTATTTGAATTTACCGAACTGCAGGGATTTATCGGAGCTGATTATGCAAGAGTTTCAAATGAGCCTGAGTGTGTTTGTGCAGGTATAAAAGAACATTATTTCCCGCTTAATGCAGATGGTGAAATTGCAGAAACTCTTGAAGGACAGGTTGTCGGAATAGCTGATAAAATTGATAATATTTGCGCTGTGTTTGCGGAAGGTAAAAAACCGACAGGCTCATCAGACCCTCTTGGTGTCCGCCGCGCCGCGCTCGGTATTATAAGAACTATTCTTGCAAATAATATGAAAATAGATCTTACAATGCTTATAAATTCTGCACTTCTTCTGCTCCCTGTATCAACTGAAGGCGAAAGTCTCGCTGATAAATTCAAAAAGGCTGCGGGTTCCTGTGTAAACAGAGTATCAGGAAAAGTTACCG
Organism: uncultured bacterium; assembly: GCA_900551675.1. Taxonomy (GTDB): domain Bacteria; phylum Cyanobacteriota; class Vampirovibrionia; order Gastranaerophilales; family Gastranaerophilaceae; genus Stercorousia. The sequence continues at coordinate 6,928 of URXH01000060.1, read as the reverse complement.
ATGAAATTTATGAATTCTTTATTCAGAGGCTGATAATTTATCTTTCTGACAGGTATTCAAAGAATGTACTCGAAGCTTGTGCTTCAAATAAAAATCCTTTAACGGATTTGACGGATTACATCAAACGTGTTGAAGCTGTTTCAAAATTAAATTCGCCTGCAGTTTTAGAAAGCGCAAATAGAGTTTTAAGAATTCTAAAAGAAGATTCTAAAAAATCTGTAAATAAAAATCTTTTCAAAGAGCCTGCTGAGGGCATGCTGCTTAAGCAAATTGAAACAGTGTCTGATGATTTGGATTATGATGCATATTTGAAACAGCTTGAAGAAATTAATCCGTCTGTAGAAAAATTCTTTAATGATGTTCTTGTTATGGATAAGGATGAAAATGTTAAGGAAAACAGACTTGCACTTTTGACTATGCTGAAGAAAAAGTATGATTATCTCGCTGATTTCAGTAAATTATAAAGAATTGTAAACATTCTTTGTAAAAAAGTAAATTATTTTTTTCAGGATACTTTAAAATAGTACAAAGAAGGTTAATTAAAAAATTAACAATAAATGGTAGGAGTCAACTTATGCTGGACAGATTGAAAAATCTAAAGATAGTAAAAAAATTGGGAAAAGAAATCAGCCCGAAATTACGCTGGCTTAATTTTATGAACCTTAATTCAAATAAAAAATCGCCTGATTATATCAGCATGGTTAGCGGAGTTGACGAATTAAAATCAAGTTCTGACGAAAGAAAGCTGGAAGCAATGGTCAGAGAACAGCTCAAAGAAGAATTCCCGAATATCGAGAAAATGAAATCTTATGAGCTTCTTGTTGATGCGGTAATCCACAATTACAAGAAAAAACAGCTTCAAGCTATGGATGAGCTGGAAAATAATTAATAACTCATCAAAATTGATAAGAAATGGCACCCGATTGCGGGTGTTATTTTTTTATTGTGTCGCTTAAATTTCGGGAGTGTACATTGACATAAACTATGTTGTGGGTATAGTGGGGATTATGCATCCCCACACCCCGCACCGAATATTCTTTTTCTTTTTTGCGATGAAAAGAAAAAGAATATTGGATAAGAAAAAGAAATACGCAGACCGTTTAATTACTGCTAAACTCAACCTGTAACGAGTGAACTCGCTATATTTTCGTAATTCCGAACTTGTTTCGGAATCTCTTTTACCGCTCAGACAGCACTCGTTTTGCTGTTGTTTCGTTAAGCAGTAATATTAAACCCCTCTCTCTATCTCTCTCCCAAAAGGGGCGAGAGGACAACTTTTTCGTGCGCGAAAGCGCACCGTAAAGACTTATTCTCTTATTTACCTATTTACTTATTCACTTTCAATAACATTGTTTATGTAAAAGGAGGAAAAATGACTGTAACTATTATCGGAGTTTGTTTGGAAAACAGGGTTGAAACAGCTGTTGATTTTCAAAAACTTATTACTAAATTCGGCTGTGAAATTAGGACAAGAATCGGACTTCACCCCTCAAACAACGAGGTGTGTCTGAACCGCGGGATCGTACTTTTGGAAGTTAACGGCGATGCAAAACTTTTAAAAGAAGAACTTTCAAAGGAGTGGAAATTTCAGACAATGGAATTTGAATTATAACTTTTGTAAATCTTTTATTTTTTATATAGCAAAAAATAGTTTTCAGGGTGTTTTATTCTGAAGGGAATTAGACCAGATGATAACGCCCGTAACAGCTTCAAATTCAAATTTATTATATCAGGCGCTTCAAAAAAAAACGCCGGACGGTAAAACAGAAGCTTATAAACCTAAAAGGACGAGTATCTTTTATATTAATGATTTCCATGGCAAGTCTATAAATATTGAAAGAACTGTTACGGCTTCAAATGCTTTTGACCATTTTGTTCCATCTGTGCCTACTGATAAATTAAAACTTTCATCGGGTGATATTCAGCTCGGGGAACCTGTTCCGGCGAACCGTGTTATGGTTGAAGCACAAAATATTATGGGGATTATGGCTTCAGCAATGGGAAATCATGAGTATGACACGCCTGAACATATTGCAGAACTTATACCGCACATGGGGTATAAGATGCTTGCCTGCAATATAAACATTAAACCGGATAATCCTTTGTACAAAAAAGTTGAAAAATCTTATATTCAGGAAGTTAACGGCAACAGATACGGAATAATCGGCGTTTCTCCTGTTGATTTATTTTCAAGATTAAAATACGGCAAGATTTTTGAAGAGCTTAATATTGACGGAATTGAAAATACAATAAAGGATGTTCAGGAAGAAGTTGATAAATTAAAAAAACAGGGTGTCGACAGAATTATTCTGTTGTCTCATGTCGGTTTCGGCTATGATCAAAAAATTGCAAGGGAAACTGACGGCATTGATATCATTCTCGGCGGGCATTCTCACAATCTTGTATTGGATATTAAACCTGAAATTAATCTGTTTAATTCAAAATCAGGCGAACCTGTTGTTATTACGCAGGCAGGCAGAGACGGCAATTATTTTGGCGTTTTGAATGTAGAGTGGAATGACAGAGGTGTTATGACTAAAGTTCAAAATAATGTAACAAGTACACGCGGATTTAAGCGAAATCCTGTAGTTAGACATATATTTGAGACTATTCTGGGCAAACCGAAAATTGTGGGCACAATAAATTCTGTTCCTCCGGTTCCGCAAAATGTCGCAATAGAACCAAGCGGTCATGGCAGTTTCCTTTGTGATTGTATGAGAGAGGAATTGGGTACGGATATTGCTCTTTTCGGCTCTGCAACAATGAGAGGCTTCTTTGAATCGGGTAAGCTTGATACAAGATGGCTGGAAGATATTTCACCTTTCAAAAACAAAATGGCAGTTGCAAATTATACAGAAAAAGATATTGTTGATGCCCTGCGTGTGGCGTGTAAATCTCTTGTTAATACAAATAACAAACCGGGGCTTATATACGTTTCAGGGTTAAAATATTCTGTCAGCAAAAATGGAGATCTGAAAAGTGTATTTTTTGTTGATAAAAACGGGAAAGAAACTCCTGTTGATATAAATAATCCGCGAACTGATAAATTTTATAAAACGGCATTAACAGATTACTATGCTGAAGGTCATGACGGTTTTACAATGCTCAAAAAAGATGATAATGACGTTAAGATTTATGATTTTGACGTATGCAAATGCATAGAAGATTATATGCGCAAAAATCCACAGCCTGTTGATATTAAAGATGACGGCAGAATTCAAATAGTTGATTAACAGCTTATTATTTTTTCTTTATATATTTGAACAAGACTGTAATACCATACAATTTGTACTAAGAATGTAAAATAGCCTCCGAGAATTCCTCCAACAAACATTGCAATAGATATGTCTTTAATACCAGCTAATGCCAGAATTATCCCTGCAAAAAAGCTAGGCATCATTGCAATGCCATATACAGGTATAAATAGAAGTCCGAGTAATACAAATTCTGAAAAAGTCTTTTTCAAATATTGAAAAGGAAGAGTTATGTTATAAAGTCCATTTTTGTCATAGTTTTTGGAATATTCAATATATACAAACTGTGCAAATGCACAAAACATTAAGACAAAAAGCAAAAGAGCAATACCAAATATTTTCATAAATGTATTGGTCGCAATTATAAAGCATGATAAAATAACAGACGTAAAGATGTAAAAAGTCCAGCAAATCATTAAAGGTAAAGCGTTCCAGAATACTTTAAACGGTTTAATGTCAATTTCAGGCATAATACCCTGCGGATTATCTTTGTCAAATGCATTATGTGAAAATATAAGATTATATCCGGCCATGTAAATTCCGAAAATAATAAGAACAGCTAGTGCTATTAAGAATAAATTCATGTCAGGCATTTGTTTTGTTGTTTTTAATGCTTCTGATGCTCTGTCCAGATATACTGATGAAATTGATACAAAAGCGGTAATTATAATAAGAAGAATATGTTTTACAGCAATTTTTTCTCCCTTAAATATTTTTGAAAATCCATTGACCATTAAATCTATAACGTTCATTGTTCCTCTCTCTCATTTGTTTTTAATAATTCATAATCCCAGACAAGTGTGCCGATTGTCAGTGTGTAAACAAGTAGTATCGCAGTAATATAATTTGATAATTTCGCTATTTGTGTCTGATGTGCTGATAGTGCAAGACTTATTGAGTTTACATCGCCTTTATATAACAGAGCAGTACAAACACCTATAACAAAAAATATGAGAAAAACCGAAATAAGTGTAACTGCATAACTTGCAATAACAACCCAAATTCGTTTTATAAGAAGCATAAAATAATCTTTAACCTTAAATTTTGAAAACATTTTGAATGCATCAGAATTTTGAAAGTTATAAGAATATCCTGCCTGAATCATTGTTATAGGAATTGCTAATAATGTTTGTATACAAAAAGCCTGATATTGATATTTTGTAAACAGGCTCACAAGACAAAATGGAACCCCGATTAAAAATATTATGAACGGGATTTTTTTTAATGCTGTTTTTAAAACATTCATGTCAGAATCAGGAATTCTTCTGGTATGAAGAAATTCTGTTTCAAAGCCGGTGATAAAAAAGCCGAATAAAATAATCAGTCCTGCAAATATAATTTTTATGTAAATTGAAGCATCATTATATAACTGTCCTGCAAGTGCCAGATAACCGTTAATCAAACCTGCAGTTCCGCAGATTGAAAACAGGCATATTTGTCTTGATAATGCATTTTGACCTTTGTATAAGTATTTTAAGGCTTCGCGCATATTAGTCATTATCAATATCATCCTTTCTTAAAACCGGTTTTATATCTCTGTTAAATGAATTAATAAGTGAGTAAGGAAATGCAAAATACCATGTAATAATCACAAAATATCCTGCAATAGAATACATTATGACATCGAGAAAATAAAAATCTTCCGCAATATATCCGATTTTGTCAATTCCAGTCAGACCCGCAACAGTGTATAAAAGTATATAAATTATAGCAGCACCGAGCGTAAACAATATAAATAAAATAAGTTTTATATAAAGCGGCTTAAATGCAGGTTTTATAAATTTGAATAACAATGTGATATTCAACAAACCTTTTGAATCAAAATTTTCTGCATAAGCTAAGAATATGTAATACACAAATACCGCAAAAAATAAAATAGCAAGAACTAATATTATTGCAGCAGCCATAAAATGAGTTGTCATATATATTACTACAGAAAAAAGCAGACAGATTACCGCATAAATTCCCCATACGATATTCAATTTTATCACACCCCAGAATACTTTCGGCTGAATATCCGTCAAAAACGGCAAAGCACCGTTATTAATGCTATTTATTGCATTATGCAGAAACTGCAGGCTGTATGCCCCGATTATAATATTACAGGTAATATCAACAGGGTTTTGCCTGAAAGTATCAGGTCTTCCCAGTTTTATATCAATTAATGTTGATAGAATAGTCCATAAAAATGAAATAACCAGAAGCCATATATGGGCTTTTTTATTTTCAAAAACTTTTTTATAACTGTCTATTAATCCGCTCATGATCTCTCCTTGTAATGCTTTAATTATATCAGTTCCTTCTTTGTTTGCAACAATATTTTTTTATATTACAATTTAATGTATGGACATAGAGATAAAACAACGCCTGAACAGCTTAAAGAGCAGATTTGAAAAAATAAAGGAGTGTCTTTGACAGAGCTTCTCTTGATGATGAATTAAAAAAGCTGGAAGCTCAAATGCAGAGTCCGGATATTTGGTCAGATCAACGAAAAGCATCAGAACTCGGAGCACATATCAGAGATATTAAAGATAATATTTTATTTATAGACAAATGGCAGGCAGTAGTTGATGATGTTGAAACCGCATTTGAACTGGGCGATGAGGGGTTGATATCAGAAACAGCACTTCAGCTTGATGAAATGGAAGCTGCTCTTGATAAATTTGAAGTGAAGCAGATGTTGAGCGGAGAATATGATGAAGCTGATGCTATATTGTCAATAAATTCTGGCGCAGGCGGAACAGATGCTCAGGATTGGGCAAGCATGCTTTTGAGAATGTATATGCGCTGGGCTGAAAGTAGAGGCTGGAAAGTTGAACTTCTGGATAAACTTGACGGAGATGAAGCAGGAATAAAATCGGCAACAATAAAAATAACAGGCAGATATGCTTACGGTTATTCAAAAGCCGAAAAAGGCGTTCACCGATTAGTCAGAATTTCTCCTTTTAATGCAAACGGAAAGCGCCAGACAAGTTTTGCATCGGTTGAAGTTTGCCCCATAATAGAAGATTTTGAAAAGACAATAACAATTCCGCCAGAAGACCTTGAAATTGATACAATGCGCTCTGGAGGTGCCGGCGGTCAGAATGTTAATAAAGTAGAAACTGCTGTCAGAATTTTGCATAAACCTACAGGTATAGTTGTAAAATGCCAGCAGGAGCGTTCACAGCTTCAAAATAAAGAAAATGCACTTCAAATTCTTGCATCAAAACTTCTTGCAATAAGGCAGTCAGAACATGAAAAGAAACTGGCGGAATTGAAGGGCGAAAATGCTGATATAAATTTTGGTTCCCAGATACGTTCTTACGTGTTTCATCCTTATAAAATGGTAAAAGACCACAGGACAGGTTTTGAAACATCTAATGTTGATGCTGTAATGGACGGTGATTTAGACGGATTTGTAGAGACATATTTACGTATGAATAATTGAAATTATTTTGAATATATGTTATCATATTAAAAAGAACTGATTAATAAGAAAAAGGAGTTGAATTTATGGAAAGATTACGAAGAAATGAAAATCCCGCATCTTCGGGGGGGGGGCATTTTTAGCTGACAGAAGTGCAGGAAGTCAGGTTTTATACAGTAATGTTATTGCGCATTTATTGCGCAATCTAAAATTTGTCATAAAAAGATCGCGCACCATGTGCGCGATGACAGGTCTTAATATTCTT
>URXH01000059.1 GCA_900551675.1 uncultured bacterium | reverse complement strand
TTTATTGATACAATAGAAAACAGAACATTTGATCTCAGACAGAGCATATTAATAAGTCAGGGGCATAAAAAGCCGAGTAAGGATATTGTTATTGTCGCAATTGACGATGCAACGTATGAATACATACTTGATACTTACGGGGAATGGCCTTTGCCGCGGGATACTTATGCAAATATTATAAATTATCTTGAAATGCAGAACCCGAAATCAATTGTCTTTGACTTAATGTTTGTAAAATCGCTGAAAAGTAAAAATCAGGCTGATGAAGCTTTAATTAATGCTTTCAAAAAATACAACAATATATTTACATCTATGAACCTTGACAATCAGTCGGCAGATTTGCGCACCCCGCCTGATTTACCAGAAGAAATGAGCATAAAAATAGAGAATAAATCTAAGATTGATTTTCATCAGCTGACGTTTAAAAATTGCAGACTTATTCTGGAAGGGATATTGAAAGCAACGCCGAATATAGGAATTATAAATGTATCACGCTCTGATGACGGTATCTTAAGAAAGATGCCTCTTGTTGTGAAATATAAAGATAAATTTTATCCTCAGCTGGCACTGAGAGCAGGGCTTAATTATCTGGGAGAAAACCAGACATCTTTTGAAATCGATAAACATTCAAATTTTATTATCGGCAATAGAAAAATATATTTGGATGATGACGGAAGTGCAATTCTGAACTGGTACGGACCGGCGGGGACATATACATATATCCCGATGTACCAGCTTATTAAGGCTGTCAAAGGCGAAAAAACAGAAATGGACTACAACTTTACAAATAAAATTGTATATTTCGGAACCACAGCAGCAAGTCTTTTTGACATAAAAACCGTTCCTGCAGGAAAAATTTATCCCGGTGTTGAAGTTCAGGCAACTTATGTAAACAATATTATTGACAATAATTTTATAAGAAAAGTACATAAAGGCTATACAATAGCTTTAAGTATTCTGCTTGCGCTTTTAATTGCATCAGTTGTAACAAGAGTCAGTTCGGCATTTGCAGCATCAATGATGTCTTTATCAACATATCTTATTTATATTTTGACAGCTTACTATGCAATGAAATTTGAAAATCTCTGGCTTGAGCTTGTTTATCCGCTGATATTTTCAATCGGCGCTTTTACTGTTGCTTATATTGTAAAATACCTGATAAAATCCCGTGATTTTGAACAGCAGTACATTCTTGCAACGACTGACGGTCTGACAGAGCTGTATAACCACAGGTATTTTCAGGAGCAAATCAGAATGCAGGTAGAACAGGCAAAACGTTACAGCAGTAATTTTTCGCTCATTATTATTGATATTGATTTCTTTAAAAAATTTAATGATACATTCGGACACCAGTCAGGTGATGCAGTATTAAGACAGGTAGCGCAGACTCTGAAAAAAAATGTCCGAGCAACAGATATAGTATGCAGATACGGCGGAGAAGAAATGAGTATAATTCTTCCTAATACCGGTAAAGATGAAGCTTTTTCTACTGCTCAAAAAATTTGCGAACGCGTTGCATCTAAGAAATTCAGGCTTACTGGCGATAAAGAAACACATGTTACGATAAGTTTAGGGGTTGCGACATTCCCATTTGACGGTGATACAGCACCCGCGATTATCGAAAGTGCTGATAAAAGATTGTATACAGCTAAAAACAGCGGAAGAAATCAAGTAAAATAATTTCAAACATCAAAATTAACCTTCATGTAACAATATATTGCCAACTCCAAACCATATTGGCAAAGCACCTATTACAATAATTGGAGAGGCAAGAACAATCCCAACAAATTTCGCAGAATTTCTTAATGGGTGCAAAATCTTTTTATTAGTTCCTTCGACCACATAAACTTCTTTTAACAAATTTATAGATACATTATTATACACAACAGGTTTTACTAAATGTTTCTCATAAATATCAAATACACCGAAACTATTACCTTTTTTAACTGAAATATATCTGGTCTGAGAGCCTATAGAACTAATATTATCAAATTCCGGTTGATTTAAAATTTCACCTTTTGCATCAATCAATCCATATTTTCCTTTTGATTTGAAAGAAAAAATAATTTTTTTGTAGTTATGATGCTCTGACGCAAATAAATCGTCGCCAAAAGCCTTAATATCATCATACATCGGTTTTATTAGAAACTTATGAATAGTTCTGTCAACAACTCCATATTTGTTATTACAAGTTACGACAGAAAAATCCCCGGTTGCCCTCATTATACCCTTACATTCCTCCGCTAATAATGTAGAATTTATATTAAAAATGGCAACAACTAATAAAATTATATATCTCACATTTATATACCTAGATTACAGGAACATCAACCGGATCGACCAGAATGACGTTTAAAGTATCTCCTTTTCTTAATGAAACATCTTTGCCTTTTCTTATCATATCAGCAAAAAAGTCATAAGCATAATATGCTCCGCCGCCGATTGCTCCGCCGATTGCTCCTATACCTGTCATAAGCTGATCTGCGACAATAACATCATCAAATACATCTCCGCCCCATTCAGTTGCTGTTGATGTAATATCTTTTGTTACTTCCCAGTTTTCTTTCAATGCATCTTTATAACCGCGAGATGAAGTAATCCCGCCGTCATAAGTCAAATCAGAACGCCCAACAATTGAAAATGTTAAAGGAAGCTGTCTGCCGTTCGGAGTTACAACATGGTCAAAATCCAGATATAAAACAGCTCCCTTTGAAAATCTTTTCGGCTGCTCTATTCTTTTTATAGTACCGCGCACCAAAGACCCCATCGGAAGAATTACATCAGAATCAGATGTCTGGTCATTCAACATAATTGCAGTAAATTCCGTCCCTTCAGGATTAATCGAAGTTGATACATTATTCATCATCTGAAGTGAAAATTTTGTACCTGCCGGAATTCTCTTTGTTTTAGCCTTGCCGCTCAAAGGTTCGGCTGATACTGTCTGGACAAATAATAAAAGTGATAATATTAAAGTAATAAATTTCATAAAAACTCTCCTCATTTTAATTTGTATTTTAGTAAATTTTATAAAAAAATGCAATAGCAATGTTAAAAAGTTGCGGACAATTCTGAATACTGGTATTATAAATGTATGTCAAAAATTGATAAAATAGAAGAATTACAAAAAATCTTAAAAGAAGATCAGACAAATTTTCAAGCAAGACGGGAACTTGCGGTATTATTGCTTGATCTGGGATACCCCGAAGAAGCAAGACAGCATTTTTTGTATTTGTCTAAAATCTTTGACGATGACAGCGGAATTTTTTATAATTTAGGTATAACATACGAAAAACTGAAAGACCTTAACAAGGCGGAAGAAGCATATAAAAAAGCAATTGAACTTGCTCCCGATGAAATAGATGCGTACTACAATCTCGGACTTGTTTACACTGATCAAAAGAAATACGAGCAGGCAGTTGACTGCTTTGAAAATGTACTGGCTAAAGATAACAATGACTCAAATTCGTATTTTTCAATAGGACTATGCTATTTTAAAGAAGGTAAGCTTGACGGAGCTAAGTATTATTTTCAAAGGACAATTGACTTAAATGATGCTGATATTTACGCACATTTTTATATTGGAAATATTTTAAAAGAAGAAGGAGACAATGAAGGTGCCAGAGAAAAGTTTAGCAAGGTTCTCGAACTCTCGCCCGATTACAGCTGGGCATACTTTAATCTTGCATCAATCGATTATGAGGAAGGTTATTTTGAATCTGCAATAAAAAATCTCGATAAAACACTTGAACTAAACACGAAAGATATTGAAGCATACAAGATTTATGCAAAAATTCTAACAAAAGCCGGTAAATTAGATAATGCTGCAGTAATTATGGAAACAGCGATAGACAACTGCGGTGCAAATGGAGATTTATACTACATATTAGCGCAAATTCAAAAACTCAGAAAAGCAAACGATGAATATGTAAAATGTATGAATACAGCATTGAAATTCAATAACAGCCTCTCCGTTTCCGCCAAACTGGTAAAAAAAGAACTTGATAACTTTCTCTCATAAATTTTTTATGCTAAAATAAAATCAAAAATCAGCGAGGAATTAATTATTATGAAAATGTCAAAAATGTTTATACAGACCCTTAGAGAATATCCTTCCGATGCAGAAGTTGTTTCTCACAAAATGCTCGGGAGAGCAGGATTTATAAAAAAACTTGCCCCCGGGATATATACATTTACGCCTTTGATGTGGAGAGTTTTAAAAAAGATTGAAAATATTGTAAGAGAAGAAATGGATAATGCGGGCGCACAGGAACTTTTAATGCCGTTTGTCCAGCCGAAAGAATTATGGGAAGAATCAGGCAGATGGGAGGTATACGGCAGGGAATTAATGCGTCTTAAAGACCGCCACGACAGAGATATGTGTCTCGGACCGACTCATGAAGAAATCATAACATCTGTTGCACGCGATGTTCTAAAATCATATAAACAGCTGCCTGTAAATTTATATCAAATCCAATCAAAATTCCGCGATGAAATTAGACCCCGATACGGACTTTTGAGGGGGCGCGAATTCATAATGAAAGACGCATACAGTTTTGATATTGATGAAGAAGGTCTTGACAAAGAATATCAAAATATGGCTAAAGCTTACAAAAAGATTTTTGACAGATGCGGTTTAGATACAAAAATGGTTCAATCCGATTCAGGCGCAATCGGCGGAAGCGTGTCGCATGAATTTATGGTAATTACAGACACAGATGCAGGAGAAAATGATGTATTTTACTGCAATTCTTGTGATTATTCGGCAAACTCAAACCATGCAGTATCTAACTTGCCCGAGACTGTAATTGACGGCAAAGATTATTTTAAAGAAACAAAAATTATTGATACGCCAAATACTCATTCAATTGAAGAATTAAGCAAATTTTTAAATATTCCTGACACTCTGATTTTGAAAACTCTGGTTTATATTATTGATAAAAAACCTGTTCTTGCACTAATCAGAGCCGACAAAGCTGTTGAAGAAACAAAATTAATGAATGCAGCAGGCGGAATTGATATAAGAATAGCATCATCTGGAGAGATAGCAGAACTTATGGCTGAAAAAGGCTTTGATGCCATACCGGGATTTATCGGTCCAAAAGGTATGAAAGACGTTAAAATTATTGCTGATGAAACAGTACGTGATATGAAAAACTTTGTTGTAGGCATCAATCAAACAGACAAACACATGGTTGGCGCAAACCTTTCAGATTTAGAAATTGATAATATTGAATATGCCGATATCCGTCTTGTACAACAAGGCGAATTTTGTCCGCAATGCGGCAAACCATTATTTGTAACAAAAGGCATTGAAGTAGGTAATATTTTCAAACTCGGCACTAAATATTCAAAACCTATGAATGCTGTTTACACTGATGTCAACGGTAAAACTCATCCATATATTATGGGGTGCTACGGAATAGGAATATCAAGAACAGCTGCTGCTGCTGTTGAAGCTCATTATGACGAACATGGGATCAAATGGCCGATTGCAATTGCCCCTTACCATGTAGTGATTGTTCCAGTTAATATCAATGACGAGCTTCAAATGAAAACTGCGGAAAAAATGTATGAAGATTTAAAATCCGCAGGCGTTGAAGTTGTTCTTGACGACAGAGATGAAAGAGCAGGTGTGAAATTTAAAGATGCAGACCTTATAGGTTTCCCGTTCAGAGTAACTGTAGGTAAAACAATTAGCGATGGCTTTGTGGAATATAAAATCCGCGAAACAGGCGAACAGGAAAAGTATACACCTGATGAAGCCACACAAAAACTTATCAATATAATAAAAGTGGTTAAATAATTAACCGCTTTTTTATTACCAGGGATAATCCTTACTGATTTCCCAGCCGTCAAATTCTATAAGTTTTGTACAAAATCCCTTTACAGTTCCGGAACATTTTTTCAGAAGGTATTCTCTTGTTCCATCCCAGCCATAAGAGGGAGCTTTACCGCTTAGATAAAAAGCGAATGTTTTTTTACCGTCAACAATATGCTCTCCTTGAATCGGAGCTGCAGTTTCGCCTAATTCAATACAATCTTTGTAATAAGGACAGAATGTTAAATAAGTACGGCTCGATGTCGATGGATCAGCAGAATTATCCCAGCGGTAAAAATAAAATCCTGATCCGCTTGGCAACGCCCCTACAATACCGTATTTAGATTTTTTAACCTCTGTTGTTTTTATAAATTTTCCAAAATTTTCATTATAAAAATCCAGAGCAGATTGCGCATCTAATGCAACAAGTGAACCCCAGTAATTTTCAGTACCGTTTTGATTATAAACATCCCAATAAGCCTGTTGCCAGATTGATGAAAATTGTTTTATTCTTCCAGCAGTAACTTTTCTCCTGTGATTTGCTATTAATACAGGCATAGTCATCGCAGCCACAACACCTATTACACCAAGAGTGATTAAAACTTCTGCCAGAGTAAATCCACAACGACAATTATTAAAGGTATCAATGTGCATAGCACCCTCTGCTAAACTAAAAGCTTTTTTCATATACAGCTCCTCTTAACATTACTTAATTAAATAGTAATTATAATTTATTATGTTAATTATTTATTAACATGTAAATTATAATAAAAGAATGGGTATAAATATTGACATAGATTACAAAACAGACATCAACGAACTTGTAAGACTTTTGCTTTTTCGCAATAAAATTACAATTGCCGAACTTGCAAGAAGAATGACTGATTTGAGCGGAAAAGAATACTCAAGATTTAACGTCCGCGCCAAAATAGAAAAAGGTTCACTCAGATTTTCAGAAATGGTGTTAATTTGCGAAATTTTAGGATATAAACTTGATATTCATGAACTTTAGTTATTTTTTATGATGTCTGAATGCAAAATACTTAAACAAAATATAAGTAACAACAGATGCCATTAATATAGATACCAGCTGCCCCGCATAAACATTTTTGGTAATAAATCTTACGATTATTTCAAGAATAATTGCATTAAAAGCATAACTGACAACCCATGTTGTACAGCATTTAAAATACTCTTTAAACCAGTGCCCTTTTGTACAGAACACAAAAATTTTCTGATTAACGAATGAAAATACCGAAGAAATTATCCACTGCAAAGCAACGCATATCTGGTAATTTTCGTGTCCTAGCAGACCTACGGCAACTGCAAAAATTATATAAGAAAAAGCTGCATTCCAACCTCCTACAAGCAGGAATCTGATTTTATCGGAAATTGTACACCACCTGTTATATAAAGTAATTACAGCTTCTCTCGTCATTAATATGCCTTTCCTGTCAATGAATTGTGAGCCATATATTCAATACTGTCATCAAGTTTTGAAAGTGTAATTTTTTCTCCGCAACGTTTTTCTAAAGCAAGTTCTATTAAATAATCGGCAAAATGCGGATTTTTCGGCAAAAGCGAACCATGCAGATATGTTCCGAAAACATTTTTATATCTTGCTCCTTCACTTTTGTCTATTCCGTTATTCCCGTTTCCGACAACTACTTTCCCTAGCGGTTTTGTATCTCCTTGAAGATAAGTCAAGCCGCTATGATTTTCAAAACCAACAAGAGTTGCGGGATACAAAAAATCAGTTTCCACGGTAACATTTCCGATAAATCTTTTTTTACCTGCAACAGTATAAGCATCCATAAGGCTTATACCAGGAAGTTTATCACCTTCAAACGGCTGATAGTAATGTCCGAAAAGCTGATATCCCCCGCAAATTCCTAAAAAAACAGCACCTTTATCACGTTCATCCTGCAAAAAATCTTTATTTTTATAAAGTTCTTTAGCTACATCAATCTGCTGTTTATCCTGTCCGCCTCCTATAAAATATAAATCATGTTCCTTTATATTGTCTCCGGCACCGATTTCCTCAAACTCAACTTTAATACCTCGCCACTCACAGCGTTTTTTAAGGGTAATAATATTTCCCATATCTCCGTAAAGATTTAGAAGTTTCGGGTACAGATGCGCTATTGATATTTTTAAATCTTTCTCTTCCATGCTCTTTTAATTATAGCACATAATCATGTTATAATCTCTATATGATAGATACACACTCACATATAAATATGATTGAAGGCTTGACGCTCGACGAGCTTATTAAAGAAGCAGAAGATAACGGCGTTGAAAAAATAATTCTTCCTGCTGCATCGCTTTCAGACATTGATGCAGTATATGAAATTGTACAGAAATATGATAATGTTTACGGGCTTTTAGGGATACATCCCTCAGAAGCAAAAGACTGGACAGATGAACTGGCTGAAAAAAGCAGAGAGTACTCTAAAAATAAAAAAATTGTCGGTATCGGAGAAATAGGACTTGATTATTACTGGGATAAGAGTTTTAACGATTTGCAAAAAGAAATATTCGTAAAGCAGATAAAACTTGCAAACGAGCTTAATCTACCCGTATCAATTCACGATAGAGAAGCTCACAAGGATACTTTTGATATTTTAAAAGAACACAATAACGACTCTACAATCATTATGCACTGTTTTTCTGGCAGTGCAGAATTTATGAAAGAATGTGTTAAAGAAGGCTGGTATATTGCTATAGGCGGAGTTGTAACATTCAAAAATGCCGTAAAAGTTAAAGAAGTTGCAAAAGAAGTTCCATTAGATAAACTTCTGCTTGAAACAGACGCCCCCTACCTTACACCTGTACCGTTCAGAGGTAAAGAAAACCATCCGTCTTATGTAAAATACACTGCACAGGAAATCGCAAATCTACGCGGAATGTCTTTTGAAGAAATTGACAAAATTACAACTTTGAACGCTGAAAAAATATTTGCCATTTAAAAGTATAAATATATAAAGGCTGCTTTAAGATTCTGAAACGCATTCAAAATGACAAAAGCTTAATAAAAACAGCTCTTCTATTCTACCGTAACCGATTTTGCGAGGTTCCTCGGCTGGTCAACATCTTTGCCTAAAAATTCCGCGATATAATAAGCTATTAACTGCAAAGGTATAACGGCAATTATCGGCGAGAACAATTCCTGAACATCCGGAACTCTTATTATATGTTCAAACAGCTCATTCAATTTTTCATCTTTAGAATTTGTCAGAGCAATCATTCTTGCGTTTCTTGCCTTTGCTTCCTCGCTGTTTGAAAGAAGTTTGTCATAAACTGATCCGTTCATCAAAATTGATAAAACAGGCATTGTTTCATCAAGCATTGCAATAGGCCCGTGTTTCAACTCTCCTGCAGGATAGCCTGTTGCATTAATATAGCTTATTTCTTTGAGTTTCAAAGCCCCTTCCAGAGCTGTCGGATAATTTATGCCTCTTGCGATATAAATAAAATCTTTTGTATTTGCATACGCTCTTGCAACAGTCTGAATATCTTCTTTGTGCGCAAGAATTTGCTCGATTTTTTGCGGAAGAATCATTAATTCTGCTTTCAAAGATGTTAGAGTTGAAGATGCAATAGAATCTTTGACCTCAGCCATATATAAAGACAAAAGATAAAATGCCATAAGCTGAGCAATATAAGATTTTGTTGCAGCAACAGAAACTTCAATTCCAGCATTAACAGGGATAAGGCTGTCAGCCTCTCTTGCCATTGCACTGTCAGGTCTGTTTGTAATAATTAAAATATGGGAACCTTTAGCTTTAGCCTGACGAATTGCAGTTAAAGTATCGGCAGTTTCACCTGACTGAGACACGCCGATAACAAGTGTATGCTCATCCGTAACGGTTTTTCTGTAAATATATTCGCTTGAGGCTTCAACATCAACAGCAATTCCGCAAAAACTTTCAATGAGGTATTTCCCTACCATTGCAGCATGTAAAGATGTTCCGCATGCAATAATTTGAATACGGTTTAGATGTCTGAGTCTTTCTTTATTGAGATTAACTTCATTCAGAATAATTTCTTCATCAGGAGCATGAAGCCTGCCGACAAGAATATTTCTTATAACATCAGGCTGCTCATGAATTTCTTTAAGCATGAAATGTTTATATCCCATTTTACTGAGCGCAACAGGCTCCCAGGGAAGAATTTCAATTTTTGGAGAAATTTTATTTTTTTCAACATCAATAATATCCATGCTTTCAGGAGTTAAAGTTGCTATCTGGTTATCTTCAAGATAAACAGCCTTATTTGTATGCTTAATAATTGCAGGCACGTCAGATGCCGCGAAATATTCACTGTCCCCGATTCCAATAAGAAGCGGTGCATTGCGTTTTGTAATAACTAGCTTATTTTTGCAGTCGTTATGCATAACGCAAAGAGCGTAAGCACCTTCAATTTCTTCTGATGCGAGTCGGACAGCTTCCGTTAAATCTTTACATTGGGCATACTTTCTTGCAACAAGATGTGCAATAGTTTCTGTATCTGTCTGAGATCGAAAAATACAGCCTGCCTCTTCAAGAGATTTACGTAATTCTTTGTAATTTTCAATAATACCGTTATGTACTACGACAAGATTTCCGCAATTACAGGTATGCGGGTGTGCATTCAAAAGTGTCGGCGCGCCATGCGTTGCCCATCTTATATGACCTATACCCATTGTTGAATTATTAAATTCAGTCTCATGACCTTTTAATTTATCACGTAAATTCTGTAGTTTTCCAACAGCTTTATAAACTTTAATATCTTCTTCACACATTACGGCAATACCTGAAGAATCATATCCCCTGTATTCCAGCTGTTCCAAACCGTCTAACAATATATCAACAACAGATTTGTTACCTACATATCCGACTATTCCGCACATATATTTTTCTCTCCAATAATCTGAAACTCTCTATCTGATATTATAACATTGAAATATTTAAAAATACATTCCCTTATAAAAGTTTTACATCAGGTTGCAAAAATTTATTAAATATAGTATGATTTAAGCGGAATTAAGCAAAAGGGGAAATATTATGAAAAAATTTTTAGTGTTACTCGGGACAATATTAATCGGCACATGTGCTTTTGCAGAAGAAGTATATGTAATCCGCGGGGTCAATTTCGGTAATTTCTGGAAGAAAAAAGGGATTGACGAAGAAAAAGTTTTAAGTGTAGGTCAAAAAATAATGCTTGACAATAAAATTCCCAAACGTGTGCCGATATTTGTCGTAAACAACAAATCCGTAAATGCCAGTGCAAATCTTTACGATAAAACAGTAACTATTAATTCGGGAGCATTTCTTTATATAGACAATGACGATGAACTTGCGTATGTACTTGCACATGAAATAGCTCACTCAGTTGATGCATACGGAGGCATGATTAAATATATGGCAATGGGAGCAAATTCAAAGAAATACGAACAAAAGGCAGATTTAAACGGAATTGATTACATGGTAAAAGCCGGCTACGACCCGATTGCTGCAATCACAATGGGAAATAAAATTTTCGGAGAACCAATCTGGGATTGGGGTTGTACATATCTTCACCCGAAAGGTTCAAAAAGACTTATTGAAATGTATAAATACATTTACGTAAAATATCCGCAATATTTGAATTCGCCTCTTACGCGTACTCCTTCATATAAAAATTTTGAATATGCAATGTCAAAAGATATACTGGAGTTTCAGCTGAAACAGAAAAAACGCAGAATGAAACAGCAGGGTGATTTATAATGTTTAAAAAATTAATTTTGATAAGCTTACTGATGACAGGACTTTCCTCTTTAGCAGAGGAAGTCCCTGTTACAATTACACCTGTACACAAAATTTCAACAGGAGATAAATATTTAAAAGAAGGGAATACTGTTGAATTTAGAGATACAACGACAGGAGAAGGCATAACTGGAATTATAAAAGAAATCACACCAAACGGTTTTGCAGGCGAACCTGCATCATTACTTATTGATAATTTTAAATATAAAAATTCTGACAAAATTCTGAACGGTCAAATTTATGTAAAAGGCGGAGAACATAAAAAATACCAGAACCTTGCAGATAACGGGATTATGCCCGCTACGGTTATAATACGGGGTGGGGAAGTTATACTAAAGCCTGATAAAACAAAGCTAACGGTCTTTTTCAGCGACTACTTTAACTCAGAAGATACTCCTGTCAAAATTACTCCGGCACAGAAAATTTCCACCTGTTATGACGAAATAGAAGTCGGAGACAAAATTAAATTCAAAACAGTAAAAGATGTTTATAAAAACGGAAAATTGTACATAAAAAAAGACACCCCTGTGTACGGTACTGTTGACTATGTCAGCGAAAACGGCTGGGCTTATGATAATGCCCAGATTGATTTTAAAAAATTCAAAACAAAAACAGTAAACGGCAAGGTTATTAATATAGAAAATCCGCTTTCTATTAACGGTTTTGAAATTTTAAAATACAAATCAAACAGAATTGCCCAATTTTTTAACTACTGCGGAGTTGCATTCAGAGGGAAAGAAATAGAAATTACACCTGAAAAAGAACAAGTAGAATTTAATATTTGGTTCTAACATGATTGACAAAACACGAAAAATCAGAAATAATAAATATATAGTTTTTAATTTTTAGGAGGCAAAAATTATGAATAGAGAAGAGCTGAGAATCGCCCCCCCCCCGAAAAACCTGTTATAATAAGGTATTGC
>URXH01000058.1 GCA_900551675.1 uncultured bacterium | reverse complement strand
ATATTTTAAGTTAAAAGATTTATTAAAAGATGAAAAATTGTACTTTACTTCTCGTTTTATGTTACAGGATATCTGTTGTATGTATAAAACATTTTTGGGGCTTTATGATATAAAATCTTCATTTAAACAATTTTTAAGAGATAATAGTAATGATGGTATCAATGGACTAGCTGAAAATTTGTATAATTTAACTTATAATTCAGTTTCTCAAATCTCGGGAAGCGACAATCTAATAGATATTAAATCTGTATTGAAACCATTAAAGGATAATTTAAATAATTTTAATAGTAAAAGATATAAATCTAAGAGGTTATGGTGTGTAATTCGGGATTTCTTTTATCATCCGGTTTTTAAGGATTGTTTTATAAAAATTATAGGTAAAGAAAAATTTGAAGCTATGAGGCAAAACATTTCCGATATAGAACTGCCGGGAGATGTATGGAATAATAATCCAAAATTTATTGAATGTTTTTGGGATGAAGTGCTTAATAATTCATCAATTAACTCCTCAAAATTTTTAAGAGAAAAATATAATGAAAAAGAATCTGAGTTTTATAACAGTAATTGCTATCCTATTAATTTTGATATAACATTTAATTTTGTTCCCAAAATGTGTGCTGATGACAAGTGTGAACTTTGCCCATTATATAAAGATAGCAGTTGTGAACAATTTGAACAAACTTTTTGCCATAAATCAAAAAATAAATTATGTACATTTGTACTTTATTCTACAGGAGTAAAATATAAATGTCCTAATATTGAGCAGTGTAAAATTTTAAACGTAATAAAGGATAATTCATGAAATCAATAGTTAAACCAAATTCAAAACAACAGGAATGTATAGATAATATTGATGGTAAGTATCTTGTACTCGCCGGTCCAGGAACAGGCAAAACTTTTACAATGATTCAGCGTATAAAATCAATGATTGAACGAGGAATCTCACCTGAAAAGATTTTGTGTCTGACTTTTTCTGATGCTGCAACTAATGAAGTTCGCACCAGACTTGAAAAAGAATTACAAAAATCCGATGTCGGAGTTAATGTTTATACATATCATGGTTTTTGTAATGAAATTATTTCCGAAAACACAACAGACTTTGAACTTTCTGAAAATATCAGGGTTATATCCTCAGCTGTTTCTGTGTCATTGATGAAAGAATGCATAGATGAAGTCAATTCAAAAGTTTACAGAACTAAACGCAATGATCCTTATTATTTTATTAAAGATATCAAAGACGGAATTAATGCTATCAAATCAAACAGGCTTACAAAAGAAAAATATTTTGCAAACCTTGAAAATAATCCGGATTGGAAACCGCAGCTGATTGCACTTAAAAATGAATTAAGAGAAAAATCCGAAAAAGGTGAAAAAATTACGAAAAAATTGACCGGCGGGATTGAAAACCTTGAAACAAAAATTAAAAAAGCAGAAGAGCTGTGGAAGTTTTATGAACTTTATCAATCTAAAATGGAAGAACTGCATTATTTCGACTTCAGCGATATGATTAATCTTGTTTTGGATAAATTTGAAGAAGATTTTGCATTTTTATCCAAAATTGCCAATAAATATGAATACATTCTGGTTGACGAGTATCAGGATACAAATCAAAACCAGAATGAACTTATATTTCAACTGACAAAAGCACTGGATACTGAAAATGTATTTGTTGTTGGTGATGATGACCAGATAATTTTCACATTTCAGGGAGCCAGACTTGATACTATTGAAAAATTTTTGGAAGAATTTCCCCAAACAAAGGTTATTTGTCTTAAAGAAAATATGCGTTCCACTCAGAGTATTCTCGATATTGCCCGAAAAATTGCAGAACTTGACAGCAGACGTTTAGAAAATAATCCTAAGTTCAAAAAGTACAATATAGATAAATCTTTAATTGCAAAAAATGAAGATGTAATTATAAAAGATAAAAAAGTTCGTCTTTATAGATACGCTGACATTTTGCAAGAGTATCAGAAAATTGTTGAAGAAATAGTCCAACTTGTAAATTCTCCGGATTGTCCTGTTAACAAAAACGGAGAGAAGAATTTAGCGGAAATTGCAATTTTGACTCGCGGAAATGCCGAGCTTGCAACTTTTGCAGAAATGCTTAAAGCCCGAAATATTCCATCAGAATTAAAAGAGGGTAAAAGCATATTTGAAATAAAATCTTCCACTGTCTTGATTTATTACATGCAAATGCTTGTAAATCCGGAACTTCATTCAGATAAATTCTTCAAACTTATGCTGTCAAGACCTTTTAATTTAAACGCAAAAGATTTAGAAATTTTATACGAGAGAAAATCCCATTGTAAAAGTTTGAATGATATTTTTGATTCTGTTTCTCTTGAGGATTTGAATGAACCTGAAAAATTTAAGAATTTTGTTGAAACTTTTAGATATTTGCAGAAGTACAAGACTAATGAAACCTTAAAAAATGTAATTCTTGAAATCGGCTCAAAGACAAGCATTATTGATTATTATATCAATTCTGAAGTAAATCGTGTGGAAAATATTGCAGGTTTGAAAAAGATTGTTGATGAAGCCGTTGATTTTTCAACTGTTTATAAAAAAATCAGCCTTGAAGATTTTGTAGAATATCTTGAAATGTGTTTGACAGATGATATTGCAATTAAAACAGATAAAGCACCGGTGACGGTGAATGCCGTTCAGCTTTCAACTTACCATTCTGCAAAAGGACGGGAATTTGAATATGTCTATATGCCGACATTAAAAAAGAAAGACTGGGAAAGCAGCAGCCGTTCACTAAAACCAATTATTCCGATTGAAGAATATAAGACTGAAGCCGAATTGAAAGAAATGAAAACATCTGATGCAATAAAATTAATGTATGTCGGTATGACAAGGGCAAAACATACATTAAGGCTTTCTTATCCAAAATCAATAAATGGTGTCGCACAAACTCCAACCTCATTTATTTCCGGATTTGAAGATTTATTTGAAACTGAGCCCGAACCGTTTACGTTTGACGTTGATTCTTATTGGACAGAACAAACAAAAGCTTTAATAAAAAATGATTATGATTACGAAAAAGATTTCTGTTCGCTTGTTGATAAAAAGCTTGAAGGCAGGTCTTTTTCACCAAGTTCTATAAATACATATTTGAAATGTCCACGACAGTATCTATATAATTATATTCTGGACTTAAGTGCGAAAGACGGAAATCCCGACTCAGTTAGTTATGGTTCTGCTGTGCATTCCGCCTGTGAATTCGCTGTAAATTTTGCTATAAAAAACGGCTGTTATCCTACAAAAGAGGAATTTATAAATAGTTTCAAACGAGAATTATATAATCAACCTATGTCAAGTTTGCAGCAGCGGAATATTCATGAAGAAAGAGGTGAAAAAGCCCTGTCTGAATATTACATCCAACTCTGCAACACTCCTGTAAAAAACTTATACGCAACGGAAAAAAAGATTGAACTAGAAATTGATGACGTGAAATTTAAAGGAATTATCGACAGAATTGATAAAAATGATGACGGAACTTTTACAATTTATGATTACAAAACCGGCAGTGCTAAAAATGAAAAATCAATTTGTGAAGGCGGCGACCACGAAGATTATTATAATCAAATCGGGTTATACAAATACTACTTTGAAAAACAAACCGGTAAAACTGTAAAAGAAACAACCTTTATCTTTCCGGACGAATTTACAGACAATTTTACACTAACACTTTCTGACGAAAAATGCTGTGAAATAGTGCAAAAATTTAAAACAGCAATTTCTGACATTAAATCATATAAATTTAACCTGACACCATCTGAAAAATTTTGCAAATGGTGTCAGTTTAAAGATTTTTGCCGGTTAAATTTTTTGTAAAACTAGAATAATTTATCAAGTACTAATCTTTTAAATCGAACATATTTTCTTGCTTGATATTCTTCCGATTTTACATAGTTTGCCATTGCATTAACTCGTTCAAGTGTTGAAGTTACAAAAGTTTTTTGCTTACGTTCAATAATTAATTGCGAAAATGCATCAACCTGATCATCATGTCGTCCGTACGGAAATGATACTATTTCAGCTCTAAAATCGTCTAACCAGGAAGCATTTCGTTTTAAAAAGATCTTTCCGTATTCCAATGGTTCGGATGCATAATTGGCTCTGATTTCTTTTGAATCTTTCGGGGTATATTTTATTGGATAAATCCCCCTTTGTGCAAGAGTCTGTAATAAAAATTCCGTACTTGTTGTAGCTTCAATAATCATATTTTTACATTGAAACATTTGTGACCGGCACATTATTTCTACAGGCAAGTTTGCAATATCAATTTTTTCTCTGTAAATATCTGTTATATAGATATTTCCTTCGTGTTCAACAGCTGTAATACATACGGTATAATCATTATTCCGTCCTGTTTTAAAAGCTATATCCCAACTTTGGAATACTGTTCCGCCAGACGGGACTTCATCAAAATACTTAAATTTATTAAAATCAAGAATGTTTCCTTTTTCCGGAATCGGTTCTTGCATATACTGTGCGTAAAAATTATAATTACTCATTGTCTTTTGAAGTTTTAATATTTCTTCAAGTGGTTCTATCTCCGGACATAAGACCTCACCGGCATTTATGGTAATTTTTTTCCCGTTAGATAAAGTGTAAGTTTTATCTGAATTAGCTATGGCAGGTAATGACAGAACTTCCCAACCATCCTGTTTTAGCAAATGTGCGGTTAAATCATCGATGTGTAAACGTTGCATTACAAGAATAATTACACCATCGTTTTTGTTATCAAGTCTGGAAGATAATGTATTATCGTACCATTCGTTTACGCTTTCACGTATTGTTTGAGAAAGTGCTTCGTCAGCTTTAATCGGATCATCAATTATTATGTATGTACCTCCAAAGCCAGTTAATGTACCGCCTACAGATGTTGCATAACAGTAGCCATTTTTAGTTGTTTCAAGCAGGTTTTCTGTTTGTTTATTAGGATTTAATCTTGTTGCAAAAGTTTCTTTATAAAAATCTGAGTTCATCAGCTTTTTTCTGTCTCTTGAAAATTTATTTGCCAATTCTTGAGAATAACTTACGCACAGAATTCTTTCATTTGGATTTCGCCCAAGTAACCATGCTGGCAACGCTATTGATGCAAGAAGTGATTTCATTTTTCTTGGAGGAATATTAATTATCAATCTCTTTATTTTTCCTTCTGCACACTGTTGTAATTTATCTGTCATAATTTCTAAATACGCTGCCGGAATAAATATTTGCGAGTTATCAACTTCGTAAAATGATTTTTGCACGAATGTATAAAAATCAGATCTCATTGCAGCTTGTAAAATTCTTTTATCATCCATTATTTTGCATTCCTTTCAATGAAATCTTTAAGAATTTGTGCATCTTCTATTGATAAATCTGCTTCAATGTCTTTTGGTTTTATCGGCAAAGAACTCATAATACTTGTTACAAGTTTTATTGATGCAGCATTCCCGTTAAGAGCGTTTGTTATAAGCCTTTTAATCAAGGCCCGCTGTTTAGTCATCGTCTTAATATTTCCACCCTCTTTTAAGGTTATAACTTCTTCCAACTCATCTTGAAAGTCTGATTTAAAATCTTGAATTAGTTTAGGTCTACCTTTGGGGTTTCCGCTAACTCCAGGTTTGAATTGATATTCCTTTGGAGGTTTTTTATATCCGACTTCATAATCTTTATTAGTATCTGTCATTATTTATTCTCCTATATTACCTATAAATTCGGCTTTTTTACCTGTGAGCGTCTCAAATCTATGGATTATAATGTCACAGTAATGCGGGTCTATTTCAATCAAACGAGCTCTGCGTTGAACTCTTTCAGCAGCAATTAATGTAGACCCTGAACCTGCAAAATTGTCGAGAACTATATCATTAGGCTTCGAACAATCTTTGAGAGCATCCAAAATTAATCCGACTGGCTTTGGTGTAGGGTGCCATTTAAGCAGTTCTGCAGCTTGAGGATTTGAAACATGCATCCCCTGATAATTCCATATATTTGTTCTGTAACGTCCATACGTTCCTAACTGAATATTATTTACATGAGGGGCTGTGCCATTTTTGTAAACAAATATCATTTCATATTGTGACCTGTAAAGACTTCCGAGTCCGGCTGTACCTTTATCCCAGATACATACGTTTTTGAGTTCATCAAAAACTGAATTGCCGGCAGTTATAATCTCTTCAATATGTTTCCAGTCCATACACCCGAAATGAATTGAGCCATCTTTCGAGAATTCTTTTTGTAAAGTCATTGCCGTTTTAAGAAAGGTCGTAAATTCTGATTTCGACATTTCCCCTGATGCCTGATAAAATTCTTTATGATTGGTTTTTGTTGTTACATTACCCTGAATCTTAACATTATAAGGATAATCAACAAATGCGGTGTCAGCCTTTTCCTCTTGCAATAAATATTCGTAATAGTTTCTATCTAAAGCATCCCCGTTGACTAAAATATGTTTGCCAAGTTGCCATTTGTCACCAAGTTTTGAGCGAGGGATTATTTCAGAATCATCAGGCAATTCATCATCCGAAGTGCTATCTATTACAATATCATTTATAATCAAATCAATTTCAGCTACTTCAAAACCTGTTAAACTTGTGTCATAACCGATATCTGTCAAGTACTGAAGGTCAATTTTCAAAATTTCTTTATCCCAACCTGCCATTTCTGCGATTTTGTTTTCAGCAATTATAAATGCTCTAATATCGTCTTTTGAAAGATGTTCGATTTGGATAACCTGAATTTCTTCATATCCGAGTTCTTTTGCAACTTCATACCTTAAATTCCCCGCAATAATATTTTTATTCTGGTCAACCATTGGCGGATTAAGAATCTTGAAATGCTGTACCGCAGAGCATAATACATGTTTATTTTTTTCACTATGTAATCTTGCACTATTTTTATTCGGTTTTAAATCTTTAATTTTAACTGTAACCAGCTTATTAGTTATTATCATTGCGTTTCCCCTTATTTAAACCTTAGAAAACTACTTCACGAGTGCATTATAAACCATTTAAATGCTCATTTCAACCTCTATGAGTGTAATTTAGATATGTAAAACTCCGAAACCAGTTGTCCTAAGCAGTATTGGGAACTTAATATAATTTACATTTTTTGTTTTATTATTCCACCGCAATTGACATAGCTTCTTGTTAATATAAATAATAAGGAGGTCAAAATGCTTGAGAACACAGTTATAATCGGAGTTGGCAGGGGCGGTTGCAATGCTTTATCTAAAGTTAAACTCAAAATCGAAAAACTTTTCGTTGATACGGATAAGAATGTTGTTGAAAAGTATTCCGGTTTTTGTATCGGTCTAAAAACCTGTAACGGATTATCCACAGGCGGCGATGTTGTTAAGGGGGAATTATCTCTTAGGGAAAACAAATTACAGATTTTGGACAGAATAGGAAAGCTTTCAAATTGGATTATTATTGCTCCTCTTGGCGGCGGAACATCTTGCGGGGCATCAAAACAGCTTGTTGATTTGGCTCTGGATAACAACAAGTACGTAAAAGTTCTGGCAAGCCTGCCGTTTGAGTGGGAAGGAAACCGTCGCAAACACCATGCAGTTGAAACGATTTCGTATATCGAAAATTTGTGCGAAGTCATCACTGTTGAATTTGATTCTAAAAAATACCCGGTTCAAATCAGCATGACTGATATTTTTAATCTTTTGGATGAAAAATATATGGAAGCTATTGAAAAGATTTGTGTTTGACGGCTTGAAAAGTCTTAAACAAAGAGCAATGCTGTTAAAAGAGGTAACTTAATGAAAAGAAACAGAACACAAGTCGAAAAAGAATGGAAAAGGATTTTTGCCACAGATTTGCCCAAACATATTCACAAGGCTTATGCTGAAAAATATATAAAATGGCAAAAAGAAAATAACTGTCTTGAAAAATCCCTACAAAAACAAATCGACAAACTTGTAGAGAATTATGAAAAAGGAATCTCCACATTTACCCCCTCTACCCCATTTGAAGTAAAGACCGGAACGAAACTTATTCGGGAATTCAAAGGAATCAAATATGAAGTTACAAAACTCGACAGTGGTTATGAATTCTCTGGCAAAATATATAAAAGTCTTTCTTCAATTGCAAATGAAATTACAGGAACCCGTTGGAATGGAAAGAAATTTTTTGGATTGGTGAAATGAAAAAATTAAGAAATAAATTTATATCAGCAACAGATTTTAGTCGAGGGAAATCCTTTGTCAAAACTTTTGACTGTAATGAAACTTTTTGTATAAATAAAAATGGTGAAGTCCTTTTTAAAACAGAATATTATCCGTTTGGAAGTTTTAACGAAGCCGATCAAGTAATTATTTACAACAACGAATCACTCTGCGGAGTTATGGATAATCGTGGCAAAATCGTTATTCCGTGCGAGTATGATTATATTTATCAGCGACCAGACGGTTACACTTTAGAAAAAGGTAATACTTGCAAAAAAGTTCACTTTAACGGCAAAACAATTTTTCAACAAAAGACAGAAAGTAAAATCTTACCATTTACCCGATATGGACGAACTATCTCTGTGCAGGACAGTATTTATATTCATCAGGAAAAAGATGGCAAATGGGGAATTATTTCAGTTACAGCTGAATCTATAACAACCATAATTCCTTTTGAATACGATTATTGTGATAATTTTTTTGAATATGAACTTGCGGAGGTACGAAAAAGCGGCAAATGCGGATTCGTAAACCCTAAAAATGAGATAATTATTCCGCTTGAATATGATCGGGTCGGCTTGTTTGGCTTTTGTGCCGGAATTTGCCTGGTTGAAAAGGATGGAAAATGCGGGTTTATAGATAAAGATAATAATTTTGTTATTCCGTTGAAATACGGCTCCTCAAGCGGCGAATTCTTTGAGGGAATTGCTTGTGTTGAGGTAAACAAAAAATCCGAAACTTATTACAAATATATTTTTACAAATGATAAAGATTCGTTCTAATGATAACATTTGTGTCTTTGGACTTGATTAATACTGCACAAAGAGCGATGAATGGAGTATGACAAAAGTTTTAAAATGTGCCATATATACAAGAAAATCATCTGAAGAAGGTCTTGAACAGGATTTCAATTCTCTTGATGCACAGCGTGAGGCTTGCGAAGCATATATTAAATCGCAAAAACACGAGGGATGGGAGTTAGTCGACAAACAATATAATGACGGAGGATTCTCGGGTGGAACAATGAATCGCCCTGCGTTTCAGGAACTTTTGGAAGATGTTGAAAAAGGCGAGATTGATGTCGTTGTTGTTTATAAAGTTGACAGGTTGACACGCTCGTTGATGGATTTTGCAAAAATCGTAGATGTCTTTGACAAACACGAAACCTCGTTTGTATCAATAACGCAGCAGTTTAATACAACAACTTCGATGGGCAGATTGACGTTAAATATTTTGTTATCCTTTGCTCAATTTGAACGTGAAGTGACAGGTGAAAGAATTCGGGATAAATTTGCGGCATCAAAGAAAAAAGGAATGTGGATAAACGGAACGCCTCCTATGGGTTATGTCAAAAAAGACGGTAAACTGGAAATTGAGCCAAATGAAGCAAAAATTGTTAAACATATTTTTGAGAAATATCTTGAAATCGGAACTGTTCCGAACTTGGTAAAATATCTTCAGGAAAACAAGATTTATACCCGAAGCGGCAAAGAATTTTACAAAGGGCATTTGTACAAAATCTTGCAAAATAAAACCTATATCGGCAAAATTGTTCACAAAAATAATGTCTATGACGGACTTCACGAGCCGATAATTGATTTTGAAATTTTTGTAAAAACACAACGGCTTTTAGCTCAAAATGCGTTAATCCGCAAAAATGCTACAAATGCCGCAAGTGGTTCATTATTAAAAGGAAAACTTTTTGATGATAAAGATAATTACATGTCGCCGACTCATAGTTGTAAAAGTGGTAAAAGATACCGTTATTATGTTAGCCAGGCACAAATTCAAAACCGATTACAAGATTTAGGTTCGGTGTCAAAAATCTCGGCAGGCGAGATTGAAAACTTTGTCACTGAAAAAATTAAAGAATTTGCATTTAATAAAAAACTTCTGCAAGAATTGTTTGCAAATTATTCAGTAAGTCAGCAAAAAATAATTTTTGAACAAATTGAATCAAAACAAATCAATGCAAATTTTATAAGACACGTGCTTCTTAAAGCAAAAATTTCAAGCCAATCAGTTTTGATAACGGTTTCAAAAACACTTACAAAAGAAGCAGTAGAATATATGATTTTCGGGACTCATCTACCGGTTGAACAAAAATATGACAAAAATTCTTTAGTGGAATTGGATTATAAAATCCGAATAAGTTCCACAACAAAAAACGGAAGCAAGTTGATTATTGGCGATGTTAAACAAAAAACGGTTAATAAAATTCTTCTTGATGCAATCGTGAAAAGTTTTTATTACCACAAACTCATGTTTGAGAATAAATTAACCTCAGAACAAAAAGCCAATACTCATATTTACAGGTTGATGAAACTGAGGTTTTTGTCTAAAGACATTATTAAAGCTATTTTGACAGGTTCACACGAACCAGACTGGACAATTGATAAATTGTATACATTTTTATAAAGGAAATTATGGCAACACTGGAAGAATTAATAGAAACTTTAAAAGAAATATTGACTCTTGATAAGGAAAACTATAATGCAAATGTTTATATCGGTGGGAAATATTTATTTATCCGCAGATTGGATCAAGATGATGCATATTTTATAGAACTTTAAAATATAACACCAAAATTGACGTACTTTAAATTTAAAATATAAAATAACATTTTAAAAAGAAAGTATAAAAATGAAAAATTTCAAAGAAATAAAAACTTTAAAAGATGGATATGTAAAGGCAGGTTTATGTCAGTGTGTTGAACCGTTTGAAACAGTGGAAGATGCGGAAAGTTTCTTATTAACTCCGCTTAACCAAGAAGAAACAGGACTCCCGATGTGTGTACATTTGAGGTGCATTGAAAATAAAGAGGAGCCTCCATTCTTACGTTTTCAAAATGACCGAAACTCAAGATATAACACTAACTGGGTAAAAATGTACATTGACGGCACGCTTGACAATTACGAAAACAAAAAGGTTGTCTTTACCGATGCCGAAATGCAAGCCCTCAAAGACTGGATAATCTTGAATAAAGAAATTATTATCAAACATTATTATCAGGAATATGATTCCGCCGATGTTTGTCGGGAAATAAAAAAGTTATAAGGAGTAAAAAGATGTCAGAAGAAAACCGAGAATTAACAAAAGAAGAATTGGAGGATATTGAGTGGGAAAAGGCAGGTTTTACCCGAGCTGAAATCGAAGCAATGGATAGACGTGCTTCTGAAAATTCTATCCCCTGGGAAGAATTTGTTAATGAATTATTTTCACAAGATGAAATACTGGAAATGGACAAACGTGCTAAAGATATAGGAAAAGTCCCATCTTTTACAACAGATGAGATATTAAAAGAATTAGGTTATAAAAATGAATATTTTAAGGATTAAGGATATAAATAAATATTTCTGTTTCACGATAAACTCTTGCATAATTTGGATTTTAAAGCGATTAATGCTATCACCGAACTTGACGTATATATAGTTTAGAATAAAACAGAAAGGATAAATTTATGCAAAATAAAAATTTAAAAATTAAAGTTTTCGGTATTGGCAACGGCGGACAAAATAGTGTTGATTATTTATATTTGAATAATAAAAGTAAAAACATTGATTTTGTTGTAATCAATTCAGATGAAGCAATTTTAAAACAAGCGAAAACACGCAATAAGTATATTTTAAGCGGTGAATATTATAGTGACAAAGGTGAGTCATTAGGATGCGGTGGCGATCCTGAAGTCGGAAAAGAATATGCACTTAATCATATAAATATAATTCGAGAAATAGCAGGCAAACCGGATGTTATATTTTTAATTGCGGGTTTTGGCGGCGGCTGCGGAACCGGTGCAACTCCTGTGATTGCCGAAATGCTTAAAGAACAGGGAATAAAAACAATCGCTATAGTTACCAAACCTTTTGCATTTGAAAGTCCAAGTCGACTTGAAATAGTTACTTCCGAAACCAAAATAAGTATAACTCCCAAATTCCCTGATCGAATGGAACGAGCTACTGAAGGGATTAAAAAGTTACAACCATACGTTGAAAAATACATTGTTGTTGATAATCAAAGTCTAGTTGAAATTTTTCAACCCGGAACAACCCTTGCCGAAAGTTGGAATTATGTAGACAGAAAAGTTGCCGAAGAATTTTACAGAGCAATTAATAATCTTTAAATTTACGAAAATGTTTCTCTATCGACACAAACACTTGAACATCCTTTGTTTCAGAGTGATGTATGTTTTGAAGAAAGGAAGTGTTTATGACAGAAAAAAGTTATTTGTTATTCGGCACAAAGATTTTTAACCATACAACAAAGGAAATCGGACTTTTAATTTACACATGGGTAAATAAATTTTCGGATGGAAATGTAGATTACGCAACTTGTGTAGATGTTAAAGGTAAACGTTACAATACTCCTCTCGAAAATATAAAGCTAATCGATGAGGATGATGAAACTTAAAAATAAATAAAACCCAATCTGCACCTCGAAAAAATGAAAAAGAGA
>URXH01000057.1 GCA_900551675.1 uncultured bacterium | reverse complement strand
AACTATTTCCTACTTGTAATGGTTGCATATTAACTTGTGGAAAATATGTTTCTTTAGGTATAGAATAAGTTGAGATACCAGTAGATATATTTTGTAATTTAGAAATTATATTTTCACTTATACCACATGAACGTAAATATGGAATATAAGCAAAATTACTATGTGAATTTATAGATATATTATTCCAATCATATTTTCTTTTTGGATGTTTTGATAATTCATATATTTTTCCATTAGAGTCTCTTATGTAAATAGGCTCGTCAGGACTATATGCTCTTTGAAAAATTAAATGTGTATTTATAAGTGAAGTATCATTTTTTAAGGTAGGTGCAATTGAGTGTAATTGATTTTGAAGCACTTTTGAATTTTGTTCATCAAAAAAGATTGTATTTTCATCAGTAAAATTTGGATTTCTTAAATTCTTACCTAAATTACTATTTGATACGATTAAAGATTTTATTTTTTGCAAAAATCTTAAATCTTGTGTACTTAAATCTTGTTTTGAACGATTTTTTAGATCAAGGTGAGAATAAATCATATTTAAAAATGCTTCCATATTTGGGATTGTCATTGTTGCTAAATCCCTTACATTTGAATCAGGATGGGTTTCAGCAATATTTATAATTTCTGAATATAATTTTATATCATCCCATTCTAATAATTTATCTAAATCAATTTTATCAATACCTTTATCTATTAAATTCAACACATGTCCTATGTAAACTTTTATAGGCAGACAGGTTTCGGTTACAACAAGAGCAGAACCGCTTGTCATGGTCTGTTTTGTAGTAGGATCAGAAAGTACAATCTTTATTCCTAAATCCGTAAAAAATCCGTAGTAAAACGGATAGTTATGATAAAAAGACATTGCGCGCGGTATGCCTATTGTCATTTCATTATTTAAAGTTTTTTCCACGATTATAAATCCCCTTTGTTACTTTTATAATACTTCAAAATTAAAATTTTGGCTATTATTTTATTTACAATATTTACATTGTAATTAAATAAGAGAATAAGTTATTGGTGTATGCTAAGAGCACGGATTTTACTTAGTTATCCTTCGCATATAGCAAGAACATACTTTTTTAAGAGCGGACTTTATCCTTTTTATAGGCAATAAATGCAAATGTCAGACAGCACAGGCCGAAAAATATTCCAAAACACATTGTTGTTCTATATGCAGTTAAAAATGCTATATCATAAACTTTTCCCGCTTCAAGAAAAATATTTCTGAATGTTTCAAACAGTGTAATTGTTACAGCTACGCCTAAGATATTCCCCATATTTCTGGAAAGAGCAAGAATTCCTGAAGCAAGACCTACATGTCCGTGTTCAACGCTTGTCATAATTGCGTTATTGGAGGGCGATTGAAATAAACCGTTTCCGATTCCCATTATTCCTGATGCCAGTACAATCTGCCACATAGCTGCATTTTTGTCATACAACGTGAACATCAAAAGTGCTATACAGTAAACAACAGGCCCTGCAATGGTTAAATATCTGCTTCCGTATTTTCCTGATAACCTTCCTGCAACAGGAGCAATAAATGAAAGCGTCAGAGAATACGGAAGAATTAAAAGACCTGTAACAAGCGGATTGTATTTTAAAATTTCCTGTAAAAAGAACGGCAAAAGTATGCTGTTTGTGTACATTGCCATGTATGAAGTCATTACGCCGAGATTCCCGAACGTAAAAGTTCTGATCTTAAATAGTGAAAAATCAATAAGCGGATAATTGATATGGTGATCTCTTATATAGAAAAGAACACCGAAAATCAGTGTAACAATGCCGAGAACTATAATTTTAAGCGAATTCCAGCCCCAGCTGTGTCCTTCTGATATTGCAAGAAGGAGTGCAAATAAGCTTACCGTAAAATAGAAAAATCCCTTGTAATCAAATTTGAAGTTTTTTCTGTCTGTATTGCTGTGATGCGGAAGAACTTTATAAGCATAGTAAGCACCT
The DNA here is from genome assembly GCA_900551675.1 of uncultured bacterium. Classification (GTDB taxonomy): domain Bacteria; phylum Cyanobacteriota; class Vampirovibrionia; order Gastranaerophilales; family Gastranaerophilaceae; genus Stercorousia. The sequence continues at coordinate 10,924 of URXH01000057.1, read as the reverse complement.
GCAAGTGCAACCGGAATGCATGGAATAAATACCGAGTGCCAGCCGAAATAATTCAGCAAAATCCCTCCCAGAGCCGGCCCGCTCATCCCTCCGATTGCAACCAGACAGCCGTTAAGCCCGAGAGCTTTCCCTCTGCGTTCATTCTTGAAAATTGTTGCGATAATTGCCTGAGCGTTTGAAAGCATTATGGAAGCTCCAAGAGCTTCAAGGCATCTGTAAGCTATTAAAAGTCCGAATGAATTTGCTGTTGTGTTTAAAAAAGCTCCGAGTGCGAACAATGAAAAGCCTGCTGCATAAAGTTTGTTTTTCGGAAAAATATCCCCCAGCTTGCCGAAAAAAGGCAAAAAAACGGTTAATACAAGCATATACGCAATCATAACCCATTGAATCTGACCCATAGTTACGTGCAAATCAACGGACATGGGGTATAATGCAAGATTTACTGTTGTAGAATCCAGCATGGCTATAAAGTTGCCGACTGCTGTGATTACAAACATTGTCCATTTAATTTCTTTTGTTGTCATAATCAGTATTTATCCAAATTATATTCTTGTCTTGCTGAAAGCTCAACCTTGGTTATCATTCTAGTGTTTCACCCAGTTTTCGATAATTCTTAAAGGTGCTCGGGTTAAGCCTAGTGCCCATTTGCCTATGTTTTTTGTAATTACGCTTCCTGCTCCGATATTTGTTCCTTCGCCGATTTCTACAGGGGCAACAAGTACGGTATTTGAGCCTATCTTTACGTTATTTTTAAGAACTGTTTTGCTTTTAGTTTTTGAAATCGGATCATAGTTGGCGGTAATTGTTCCTGCACCGATATTTATATGAGAACCAAGCTCGCTGTCGCCGATATAACTTAAGTGTCCTGCATTTGTGTTGTGGCCGATTTTTGCTTTTTTAACTTCCACAAAGTTACCGATTTTACAGTTGTCATCAATTTCGACATCTCCGCGTAAATGTGCGCAGGGACCTATTTTACAATTTTTGCCGATTTTGTTTTTGCCTTCAATATAAGTTGACGGGTAAATTATTGTGTCTGCTCCGATTTCTGTATCTTCAGAAATCCATGTAGATGTCGGATCAACAATTGTTACACCGTTATCCATCAATAAATCAAGCTTTCTTTCATTCATAACTTTTGTAGCATAAGCAAGGTCTTTACGTGAATTTATTCCGTAGCTTTCATCGCTGTTTTCAAGTATATAGGCGTGGACATTGAGGTTATTTTTCTTGCCCCAGCCGATAATATCCGTCAGGTAATATTCTCCCTGCGCATTGTTTGTTGTTAATTGCGAGAATGCAGGCTTAATTTTGCTCCAGTTAAGCAGGTAAACTCCGACATTAATTTCTTTAACGGAGATTTCTTCAGGTGTCGCATCTTTTGCTTCCACAATACATTTTAGAGAATCATCTTTTTCCCTGATAATTCTGCCGTAATTTGCAGGATCATCAAGTATTGTACTCATTATTGTAAGGTCAGAATTTTTAGAATTGTGATATTCAATAAATTTTCTGATACTTTCTTCCGTCATTAACGGCAAATCTCCGTTGAGTATAATTACCTGTCCGTCAAAGTTTTCAAGATACGGACAAGCCATTGAAACAGCATGACCTGTGCCTAATTGCGGTGATTGCAGAATGGTTTTTGCATTGGTGTAATTTTTTTCTACAAATTCCGTAACCTCTTCGGCGTGATGTCCGACAATTACAAAAGATTCGCTTACAATATTTTTTGAATTGTCAAGAACATATCCCAGAATCGGCTTTTCAAAGATTTTGTGCAAAACTTTTGATGTATTTGATTTCATTCTTGTGCCTTTGCCTGCTGCAAGAATTACTGATTTAATTTCGTTATTCATACTTCTCTCCTTTGTTTTTATTTTACTATAAAAATGAGCGTACCGTTCAACCCGCGAAATAAGAAATTTGTATACAGCTTTATAGCATGACGTGTTATCAATAATTGGTGTAAACTGCTATATAAGTCCCGATTCAGAATGACTGATTTTAAAAATTATTTGTACTATAATAAAATTATGGATACACGTCAAACAGCGGTTGTTGCATTGAGCGGAGGAGTTGACAGTTCGGTAACGGCACTCCTTTTACAACAGCAGGGGTATGAAGTAATTGGATTAACAGGCAGGATGATTAATGCATCTGATTCTGTTGTTTACAATGCCAAACGCGTAGCTGATAAATTACAAATTAAGCATTACGTTTTTGACGCTTCTGAAAAATTTAAAGATAAGGTTATAAATTATTTTATTAATTCTTACCGGAACGGTAGAACTCCGAATCCATGTATTATGTGCAACCAATTTATTAAATGGGGTGTTCTCTTTGATTATGCGCTTAATGAATTGGATGCGGATATTTTTGCAACGGGACATTATGCAGATATAAGATATGTTGACGGGGTTTATAAGCTTTATCCCGCAAAAGATGAACATAAAGATCAGCTTTATTTCCTTTATCGTTTAGGACAAAAGCATTTATCAAAAACTGTTTTCCCGCTTCATAAATACGACAAAGAGCAGGTAAGGCAGATGGCTGTCAATTTTAATCTTCCGCCGAAAGACTCTAAAGACAGTCAGGATATCTGCTTTATTCAAAAGCCTATGACAACAAAGAAATTTCTGTCTGAAAAATTCGGCGCGCAAAAAGGGGATTTTATAGATATTCTGACAGGGAAAAAATGGGGAGAGCATCAAGGCTGTTATCAATACACGATAGGGCAGCGTAAAGGTATAGGTATTGCTGCTCCGTATCCGCTTTATGTAATAGATATTGATGTTAAAAAGAATATTGTCTATGTCGGGCGCGAAGAAGATAATTACAAAACAAACTGCAGAATTACTGACTTGAATTTAACTTACCCGTTAGAAAAATATGAATTTGATGCGTGGGTGAAAATTCGTTATAACATGCAGCACAAAAAAGCGCATGTGCGGCTTTTCAATGATTTTGCAGATATCGAATTTTACGAACCGGTAAATTCTATAACAAACGGCCAATCAGGTGTTCTATACGACCTTGATGACAAACATCTGCTCGGCGGAGGAATTGTTGTAAGATAAATATTCCTTTACTTTTATTTTTTACGGCAGTATCATGGTTTTGCTTAGGGAGGAGAGTTATATGTATAATCCAAAGTCAAATAATGCTGATGAATTTATTTCGCATCAAGAAATTCTTGATACATTAAAATACGCAGATGAGAATAAAAATAATATTGAATTAATTGATAAAATTTTAGAAAAAGCAAAGCTCGGGAAAGGCTTAACTCACAGGGAAGCATCAGTTCTTCTGGCCTGTGATATTAAAGAAAAAAATGAAGAAATTTTTTCGCTTGCAAAAAAGATTAAGCAGGATTATTATGGAAACAGAATTGTGCTTTTTGCTCCTCTTTATTTATCAAATTATTGCGTGAACGGATGTGTATACTGCCCTTATCATGCAAAAAATAAACATATTCCGCGCAGAAAGCTAACGCAGGAAGAGATTAAAAATGAAGTAATTGCGCTTCAGGATATGGGACATAAACGACTTGCTATAGAAGCGGGAGAAGATCCTGTTAATAACCCTCTTGAATATATTCTGGAATCCATAAAGACAATTTACGGGATTAAACACAAAAACGGCTCAATAAGGCGTGTAAATGTTAATATTGCGGCTACTACCGTTGAAAATTACAAAAAACTCCACGAGGCAGGCATCGGAACTTATATTCTGTTTCAGGAAACTTATAACAAAGAAAGTTACGAAACACTCCATCCGACAGGACCGAAACATAATTACAAATATCATACGGAAGCTATGGACAGAGCAATGCAGGGCGGTATTGACGATGTAGGTCTCGGAGTCCTTTTCGGGCTGGAGTCTTACAGGTATGAATTTGCAGGGCTTTTAATGCATGCAGAGCATTTAGAGGCTGTTTTCGGAGTAGGACCGCATACAATCAGTGTCCCGAGAATCAGAAGAGCTGATGATATTGATCCTGCAAGTTTTGATAATGGTATTGATGATGATACGTTTGCAAAAATTGTCGCCTGCATTAGAATTGCAGTGCCGTATACAGGCATGATTGTTTCTACCAGAGAAACTGCCGAATGCAGAAAACGTGTATTGGAACTTGGAATTTCTCAAATTTCAGGCGGCTCAAAAACAAGTGTCGGCGGATATTTCAACCCTATGCCCGAGAAAGATGATTCCGCACAGTTTGATGTTTCCGACAGGCGTCCGCTAGATGAAGTTCTCAAATGGCTTATGGAATTGGGGTATCTCCCGAGCTTCTGTACTGCCTGCTACAGAAACGGCAGAACAGGCGACAGATTTATGGAAATATGCAAAGAAAAACAAATTCATAACTTCTGCCATCCGAATGCTATTTTAACTTTGAAAGAATATTTAGAAGATTATGCATCAGAAGATACCAAGCGTGTAGGAGAAGCTTTAATTGAAAAAGAAGTAAAAATTCTTGAATGCCCGCAGTGTGTAAAATCGAAAGTCGAGGAAGATTTGCAAAAAATTGAAGCCGGCGGACGTGATTATAACTTCTAGTCTTTTCTATACATTAAAAATAACTAAAATTGTCATCCTGAATTTATTTTAAGATTTTAAAAATTTTAAAAGAGCCTGTCTTTATGAATTGCAGCATCTCTATGCAGATCCCGAAACTTTCAGTTTGCAGAGCTTCAGAATGAACGAATACAACTTAGATGTTATTTAGTGTAAACTAAGATATAAGTCCCATTTACAATATCTTTGAATAAAAAATTGTTTGTGATATTATGTAGTCTGCAGGAGAGAATTATGATAAAAGATTATTTTATAAATGAGATTGAAAATGCTGTGGAAAAAGCTGTTAATGCCGCAGAACTCGGTTCAATGACGGAATACAAGAGGGAGACTCTGGTTCCTGAACGTCCGAAAAATGTTGATTTTGGAGATTATGCGGTTAATGTTTCTTCTCTTGCAAGGTTTGCAAAAATTGCTCCGCCTCAGATTGCAAATAACGTTTTGAAATATATTAATACGGATGACAATGAATATACCGTAATCGGCGGGTTTATAAATTTTAAAGCAGGTAAAAAATTATTATCAAATCTTGTTGAAGAAATTTTCAAACAGAAAAAAGAATTCGGAAAACCAGTAGATGTAAAAACTGAAAAAATTATCCTGGAATATGTATCGGCAAATCCGACAGGTCCTTTTCATATAGGACACGGGCGCTGGGCTGCCATGGGTTCAGTTCTTGCTAATCTCTTGAAATTCTACGGTCATGATGTTTATCAGGAATTTTACATAAATGACGCAGGTTCACAAATTCAAAAACTCGGCAATTCTCTTGCAATCAGAATTCGTCAGGAACTCGGCGAAGATATAGATTTCCCTTCCGATGAAATTGAAAGAAAAAATTATTATCCCGGAGATTATTTAATACCTGTTGCAAAAGACTTTATTGCATGTAACAAAGAGCTTCTGAAACAAGTTCGCAATGACGTCAGTCTTATACCCCTTGATACTCTTTGCGACTTCGCAAAAGAATATGAAGAAAAGGTTCAGCGTGAATTGTTAGACAGGTTTAAAGTTCATTTTGATAATTTTTACTCTGAATTGACTTTGCATAAATCAGGAAAGGTCGATGAGTGTGTTAATAAATTAAAGGCCAGCGGAAAAATTTATGAAAAAGATGGTGCTGACTGGTTTAAATCTTCTGATTACGGCGATGATCAAGATAGAGTTATTAAAAAAGCTGACGGCTCAAATACTTATTTAACAGCAGATATTGCCTACCATATTGATAAACTGGAACGCGGTTTTGACAGGATGATTAATATATGGGGTGCTGACCATCACGGTTATGTAGCACGCGTAAAGGCTTCTATTGAAGCATTAGGCTATGCTCCTGATAAACTTGAAGTCCTTTTAGGCCAGCTTGTTAATCTTGTAATAGACGGTAATGAAGTCCGGATGGGCAAGCGTAAAAATATGGTTACACTTGAAGATCTGATTGATGAAGTCGGTGTTGATGCTACACGTTTCTGGATGTCAATGAGAAATATTGATACAACTCTTGATTTTGATATTGAACTTGCTAAGAAAAATTCTGATGAAAATCCTGTATTTTATGTTCAGTATGCTCATGCAAGAGCCTGCTCGATTTTGAGAAACGTTATTGCTGAAAAAATTAATACGGAAACAGGGGAAAAATCTCCTGCACCGATGTGTGAAAATGAATTAAAAGAACTTATCAGCGGTTTTAAATCTGAAATGGTTCTGCCTGCAATAGATACCGCAAGACAGCTTATATTAAAACTTGAAGAATATAAATCTGTTATTAAAAATTCAGCAGAAACCCGTCAGGTTTATACTATCTGCAGATACGTTCAGGAATTGGCAAGTGAATTCCATTCTTTCTATAATGCGAATAGAGTCATTTCAGATGATAAAGAGATGATGAAGGCGAGAATTTCTCTTGTGTGGTGTGTAAAAACAGTTCTTCACAATGCTTTAGAAGATATTCTTGCTGTTTCGGCTCCAGAAAGAATGTAATCAGCCTAAAAATTCCTGAATTTTATCGTAGAATAAACTCCTGATATATTCTAAAGCTGTATCAGGCTTTAAAAGACTGTTTTTATTGCTGTTTGAAAAGTTTTTGATTTCTCCGAAACGGTTTTTTAATATTTTTACAGTGCCTTCAGGCAATCTGTAAACTTCAAACCTGTCTCCGTTTGGAAATATTTTTGATGAAAATTCGGATATTGTCTTATTATCAAGCATTATTTTTTGTGTTTCAATATCAGGATTATAAGATATTCCTTTGCTTTGCATAAAATATCTTTCATTTATCATTCTCATACCTTTTGTATGTATTGAGGTAAATTCAGAAGATTTTTTTATTAGTTTTTCAACTTTATTAATTCCTATTGGCATGATTTTCTCCTGTATTTGTCTAAATCTTGTGAATAAAAATATTTGCTATAATTGTAATTTATGCGTTTACAAATCTTAATGAATTAAGCAAATCGATTATATTTTCGTAATTATCCTCAGTAACCAACTGTGAACGCAGGATTTTTGCATTTTTAAACCCCGCAAGATAATAAGGGTAAAATTTGCGCATAAATTTTATTGCAACATTTTCTCCGCGTAAATTTATTTCGTCATTTAAGTGTTGTTTTAGGATTTCAACACGTTCTTCCAGTGGCGGAACTGTTAGTTTTTCTCCTGTTTTTAAGTAGTGTTCTACACGCCCTATAAGTGTCGGATCTCCCATTGAAGCCCTCCCGATGGCAATTCCGTCAGCGTTGGAAAGTTCAAGACATTCAACTGCATCCTCAACTGATGAGATATCCCCGTTTGCAAATACTGGAATATCAATATTTTCTTTTAATGTTTTTATTTTAGACCAGTCAGCGTGTCCGGAATACATCTGCGAGCGTGTGCGGGCGTGTATTGTTATAAATTGTGCGCCGGCTTCCTGCATTTTTTGCCCGAATTCAACGTAATTCATATCATCTGCAGTATATCCCAGACGGAATTTTACACTTACAGGCTTATCAGTACCGTCTTTTACCGCCTTAACGAGATCTGATGCGAGTTCAGAATTTCGCATTAGGGCAGCGCCATCCTGCCCGCCTACAACCTTTTTCACAGGGCATCCCATATTTATATCAATCATATCCGCAAATTGCGTTAAAAATTCAGATGCCTTACGCATAAGTTCAGGTTTATGCCCGCTTATCTGATATGAAATCGGTGAATGGTTATTATCCCTTTTGAGAATTTCAGTTCCTCCACGCCCATTAAGAGTTTGGGCAAGATATTCGGAACTTATCATTTCAGTTGTCAAAAGCGCATTTTTTGAATATTTTCTGACAAGACTCCTCAAAACATAATCTGTTATGCCTGCCATCGGAGCAAGTGATACACGGCTTGTAATTAACGCGTTAACTCTGTTATTTTGCATAAGGCTCCAGTTCAGTTATCCTTGTTTTTGCGTATTTAAGGTAGTCATCATCTTCGCTATATGTTGTTGTGAATGATTTATAATATGATATTGCATTTTTGTACTGTTCAAGCATATCGTAGTCAACGCCTATAAGGTAATTTATTATCGTCAAATCAGGATTTGAAGCTATTGCTTTTTTATAATCGGCTATTGCTTCATTATATTTTTTTTGCGTATCATAAATCATGCCTCTGTAATATAGTGCATAGGAATCGTTTGGTTCGGAGGTAATAATTTTATTAAGTAATGCAAGGCTTTCTATGTATTGACCTGCATCAAACATTGAAATTGCTTTTTCCAGTTCTTCCGAAGCAATTTGAGCGTCAAGACTTTCCAGTAATTCTTTTGCTTCTTTATTGCCGGCATTTAGTGTAACTGCTTTTTGAGCATATATTTTAGCATTTGAACTGTCGCCTTTTTCTGAATATAAAGCTGCGATATAATAGGCTATATCAGAATTTTTAGGAGCAAGATTTAAAGCCTTTTTATAGTATTCAATTGCATTATCACTATCGCCCATATTTTGATATGAAGAAGCAATACCAAGCATTGTATCAGATGTTGCAGGTTTAATTTTCAAGTATTCATTTATTGCATTTTGATAATCTTTATTATTATAAAAATTTGCAGCTGTTTCCAGTTTTTCATCTGTTGACTGAGCGCTTATTGATTTTATTGCATCAGATACCTGTGCATTGTTAGGAAATTTTGTATTTGCCGTATTCAGTGTCGCAAGCGCTGCGTCATAATTTTTCCCCTGCCCCTGTGCTATTGCAAGATTTACATAGGCCTCAGAATTAGACGGCGTAAGCTTTATAACTTCATTATAAATTGTTATGGCATCTGCTAGTTTATTTTGCTTGTGCAGATCTAATGCGTAGTTGTAAAGAACGTTGCCTGCGTTATCAGGATTGTTTCTCTTTATATAATCAACAAATTGCGCTGTTGTCATTGTATCTTTTACCATATTCAGCATTTCAGTTTGTGCGATTTCATTAGCAGGATCCTTTGCAAGAACTTTTTTGTATTGTTCAAGAGCTCCTTTGCTGTCTCCCATTGCTGCAAGTGATTGTGCTTTATAAAGGTTCGCCTGTATATTATCAGGATAAATAATTAATACTGAATCATAAGCCGTTATTGCGGTTTTATAGTCGCCTTTCTGCTGGTATAAGGTTCCTACATTCAGTCTGGTATTAACATTTGACGGATCCAGATATTCGGCTTTAGAATAATATCTTAATGCCTCATCGAAATTCCCTTCTTTTTGCATAATTGCGCCTAGATTGGCTGTTACTGCAGGATCATTCGGAGATTCTTCAAGCTTTCTTTTATAAATTCGCTCTAAAGAATAAAGGACATCTTTATTATCTGTAGTTTTTGAAAGAATAAAGTTATATTGTTCAACAGCTTCATCTTCCTGCTGCAATTTATCAAGCATTTTTGCATAAGAGAGCCTGAGTGCAATATCATTTGGCGCTGCAGAAACTGCTTTTTTATAGTATTCTGCGGATTTTGTGTCATTACCAAGAAGCTTCATAATATCGCCTGTTTGCTCGAAGCTGTCCTTTATAAAGCTTGTATCTCCAAGAGCCTGATTAAATTCATAACCTGCTGCTGCAAAATTGCCCTCAGCTCTTAATTGTTTTGCCATGTTAAATCTGTTTTGTGCAGAGGTATCAAATTTTATTTCATTAAGACACTGGTTTAGATTAGATGTAACCTGTACTATAGCTTGAGATGAATTCTTTACCTGATTGGCATTCGGGTAATATACCAGATAAAAAAGCGCTGCGCGGTAATCATCTGCGGCTTTAGCGTAATCTTTATCAGTATTTGCATAATATGTTCCGCGTGCAATATACGAGTTAATCAGACCTATTCTTGCAGAGTTGTCAAGATAATTTATGCGCAGTGCACTTTTAAATTCCGTTATAGCGCCAGAATACTGATAATTAGACAGATACTGCTGTCCTAAATCAAAGTGTTCTTTAAATCCCGCAAAACACGGTGTAACAGTTATAACTCCTAGAGTTAGTGCGCACATTAATTTTACAAAATTTTTCATAAATAATCCCTCTTCACGAAAATTTTAATATAATTATTATTGCACGAACATCGACATTTTACTATATTTTGTAACAAAAAAGAGCCAGCTGAAATTTCAGCTGGCTCTTGTAAAATCTTTTCTTGTTTTAGTCTTCAAAATCAGTCTTTGAAACAAAATTCATGACATCATCAAACAGCATCTGCAATGGCAGTGTTATATCAAATTGCAGATATTCGCCGTTGTTTAAGTCGATAAAGACTTCGGGGATTTGTTCTTCAGCTGTTTTTTCATTAATCATACATAACTCCTTTTATTTATATCTATTCGCGGTTGCTTATGCTTACAGATATAATATCGGAATATTTCTTGTAAAACTTTAATAAATTTTCTGCATAAGTAAACTTAAAAAGCTTACGGTATAAGTGATTTGGCTTTAAAAATTCGTATTTACATTTTGTTACAAAAAAAATTATTCATTAAGTGCTAAAAAGTTAATTTTGTGCTACCATGACCCTTGTAGTTACCAATTATAAATATAGGAGATAAAACAATAGCACCTAACGACACTAAAAATCATAAAAACCAGCCGATTATGAATGAAAGAATCCGCGCTAAAGAAGTAAGATTAATAGATCAGAATGGCGAAAATAAAGGAGTGTTAGCAACTTCAAAGGCTTTACAGATGGCTTATGATGCAGACTTAGATTTAGTTTTAATAAATCCAAACCAAGATCCGCCGGTTGCTAAAATTTTAAATTACGGCAAATATAAGTACGAACTTGATAAAAAAGCAAAAGAAGCTAAGAAAAAACAGCACACTGTTGATGTAAAAGAAATTAAAATTCGTTATAAAATAGATA
>URXH01000056.1 GCA_900551675.1 uncultured bacterium | reverse complement strand
TTTTTATAACAGGTTTTTCGGGGGGGGGGCGATTCTCAGCTCTTCTCTATCCATAACTTTTGCCTCCTAAAAATTAAAACTATATTTTTATTATTTCCGATTTTTAAGCTTTTGTCAAGATAAAGATTGTACGGCTGTTTTATTATTATTTATATAATTGACAAGAGCCTTAAATACGAACGGATGCAGTTTCCCGTCTTTTACATCCTGATAAATTATTGTAAGAGCCTGTTTGGGAGACATTTCTTTTTTATATGTCCGTTTTTCGGTCAGCGCTGAATATTTATCTGCCGCAGATAAAATTTGTAAATTAATATCCGCATTAAAATCTTTATTTACCCATGGATAGCCTGTTTTTTTAGCATTTTGATGGTGATTTCTTATAAGATTCAGCGTTTTTTCATCAAGATTTGTTGTTTTTAAAAGTTCATAGCCGATTTCTGAATGTTTATGCATAATTTCAGATTCAAGCTCTGTTAATTTATCAGGCTTGTTTAATATTTCCGCAGGGATAAGAACTTTCCCGATATCATGGAGATATGATGCGTCTTCCACTGATTTTATATCAACTCTGTTCTTCAAAGAAAACGGTAAATTATCTGTAATTCCCTTTACTATTTCTTGAGTGTCTTTCATGTGGTTTTGTTTAAGATCAGTCAGCTCTTTAATGTTAAGTTTTAAATCAGGGTTAAAATCTTTTACCATTTTTTTTATTTTTGGATTTGAGTTAATCATTTTTTGTATGTATGCTTCTGAAATGTAGCGTTCAAGAGATGTGCTTTCAAATTTGTCCGCCGTAATTTCATTTCCGAATGTAATATATCTGTTCGGATTAACATAAATATTCGGTTGTATTGCGCCCACACCAAGCGCATTGGTTAATTCCAATCCCATCTGATTTTACACACTATAAATTAAACTACCACATATAAAATAAAGTATTTTTTCATTGCCAAATTGCGTTAAATATAGCCCATGTGTACAATTTTTAACCATTATGCATTAAGGATATGTAAAGAATGAAAAAATTTTTTATTTTGCGTGATATTATAAAAATATGAGAGATATAAAAAATGTTTTAATATGCGGCATAGGTGCCGTAGGCAGTATTTATGCAGATAAAATTCAAAATTACGATCCGCAGAGTTTACGGGTTTTAGTTGACGAAGAAAGATACCGTAAATATATTAAAAATCCGATAGTTTTTAACGGCAGAGAGCTTAATTTCAATTATATTCTGCCTGATGATAAGAATTTTAAAGCTGATTTAATTATTATTGCAACAAAATATGACGGGCTTAAAGATGTAATAAACAGTATAAAAAATTTTGTTTATGATGATACTGTAATTTTATCTCTTTTAAACGGCGTAACAAGCGAAAAAATAATAGCCGAAACTTACGGCAGAGACAAACTCCTGTATTCATATTTTATAGGCCACAGTGCTGTCAGAACAGGCAGAACTGTTGCTCATGATGACGTGAACACTATAGTTTACGGATCGGAAAATTCTGATGATTTCGAAAATGTTAAAAGAGTTAAAGAATATTTTGAACGTACAGGAATTAATTATGATATTCCTGACGATATAATACATTCTCTGTGGTTAAAATATATGCTTAACGTTTCGGCAAATCAAACTACAGCAATTTTAAGGCTGACTTTTGGTGAAATGCTTGCAAATGATAAATGTATGGAATTCGCAATTAATTTAATGAAAGAAGTTCAGGCTGTCGCAAAAGCTGAAGGTGTCAGAAATCCTGATATAATGATTGATGAAACTGTTGAAAATTTGCACAAAATGATTCCTGAAGGTAAAACTTCAATGCTTCAGGATGTTGAAGCAGGCCGAAAAACAGAAGTTGATATGTTTGCCGGAACGATGGTAGAACTCGGGATAAAGTACGGTATTCCTACGCCTTATAACAAAATAGTAAAAGAATTGATAGAAATTATTCACAGAGAGCAGGATATTAATAAAGCAAAACTGCTTATTGGTGCTTTGTAATTTTTCATATTATGCTTAGGATTAAAAATTTTCCTGCTGAAATTGTCTGTTGTAATCAATTGTCTGCCGGCGCATGTTTTGTATTTCTTCAACCTGGCGGTCAACATGTTCTTCAACACTTTCGCTGTTAACTGATGAGCCGTTCAGTTTTAAGGAAGAAACACCTTTTAATGCATTCATGCTTATCATAAATATTACAGCCGTTATTACAAGTCCTATTAATAACTCAATTGCACCGAATGCCTGTTTTTTCATAATTTTATAACCTTAATTTAACTTGTTTTTATTTATAAAAAATTTTATTGCATCTTCTGTATTTTTTGGAGTTTTAAGAATTTCATCTTTTATTATATCGGGATTTTTCCCTTCCATAAAAAATTTTTTATAAAGTTTTAAACCGAAAAATATTATAATTGCAGATAGAATTACACCGCCCATAGAAAGAGCAAATTTAACCGGTGCATTTTGCATAACAGCAGAGCGGGTCTGTTCACACAAGCCCGCATTTGCCGTTAAAAATAAAAGTGCAAAAATTGTATTAAAGATTTTATTCTTCAACTTTTTCCTCGTTTGTTTCTTTAGCCTTTTTGGAACGCGGTTTTCGTGTTTTAGAAGTCCCGCGGTTCGGTCTTCTTGTTTTTTTAGGCTTTTCCTCGGTTTGTTCAGCCTGTTGAACTTCTTCCGTTCCAAGCTGTTCAACCGTTTCAACAGCAGATTCCGCTGTTGAAACTACAGGTTTAATTTCTTCATTCGGTTTTAGAACTGTTTCTGCTGTTTCTATTGACGGTTCAATTATATCCTGCTGTTCTTGTTTCTTTTCGAATTTATTTTTTCTGCCGCCGCGTTTTCTTTTATTTTCGCGTTTTTCAGTTTCCTGAACGGCAGCTGTTGACGGATTTTCAACTTCAATTTCAGGTATCGTTTGCTGTTGAATTTCTGCCTGTTCAGCCGGCTGAGTTTCCGGTTGTGGCTGATTGTTTTTATTTTTGTTCTTTTTAAAGTTATTGACGGGCAGTTTCATTTTAGCTGCTTTTGCTCTGTATTCGCCTTCTGCTGTCGGAGTTGCAAAATTAAATTCATTCATAAAGTAACCTGTTCCCTGGCAGTGCGGACATTTTCTCGTAAATATTTCGGATAGAGACTGCCCCTGTCTGTGTCTTGTAAGTTCTACGAGTCCTAAATCGGAAATTTGTCCGACCTGAGGTTTTGCTTTATCAGGTTCAAGAGCTATTTCAAGTTCTTCCAGCATTGCAAGTTTATCGGCTCTTGACATCATATCAATGAAGTCAACGATAATCATACCGCCTATATTTCTTAATCTTAGCTGGCGTGCAATTTCATGAACAGCCTCAATGTTTGTTTTCAAAATTGTTTCATCCTGAGTTGATGAACTTGTAAATTTACCGCTGTTAACATCAATTACCGTCAATGCTTCGGTCTGCTGAATGAACAGGTAACCGCCTGAAGGCATATTTACTTTCACATTCAGCGCCGCTTTAATTTCTTTATGAATATCTTCTGCTACAAGCAATGGTTCGGTGCCTTTATATAAAGTAACCTGAACATTTTTATTCATATGCCAGTTTTGTAAGATATTTTGAACTCTCTGCATTGCAAAAGGTGTATCTACAACTATTTCTTTAACGTCTTCCGTGCAGGCTTCTCTTATTGTTCTATAAAGTAAGTCCTGATCTCTGTATAAAAGATTCGGAGGTGTCATAGTTTCAGCAGCTGTGATAATGTTATTCCATTTTTCAAGAAGAATTTCCAAATCTTCCTGAATATCTGCTTCTGACTGACCTTCTGCTTCCGTTCGGATAATAACTCCGACACCTACAGGTTTAATAAGGCTTACAACCGATTTTAGCCTTGCTCTTTCTTTAGAGTTTTCAATTTTTTTACTGATGCTTATGCCGGGTTCATTCGGCATCAACACCAGAAATCTTCCGGGTAAGCTGATTTCAGTTGTAACTCTGGGACCTTTGTGCCCTGTAGGTTCTTTTACTACCTGAACTATAAGTTTTTGTTTCGGGGAAAGTTTATCTTTTAAGGCGCCTTTTCCCATCACATCCTGAGCATGCAGAAATCCCATTTTGTCTGTTCCGACATTTACAAATGCCGCATCAATGCTCGGAAGAATGTTATCAACAGTTGCTAGATAAACATCTCCAAGTATTACTTCTCCTCTTGAAATAAAAAAGTCGGAAACTTTACCGTTTTCCATTACTGCGGCAATGTTGTCGCGTTCTGCGATGATAATCCGTTTTTCAACATTTCCGTTTTTGTTGTGTTTGTCATTTGCCATAAATAAAATCCTTTACTATAATTCTTTTAAATCTTTGTCAAAAAAGCGTGTACGCTTTATATCAAAGGTTACATCCGGTGCAATTAAATTCATCAGAACATCTGCTCTCAATGCGGGAATTCCTTCTTCTGCAGTCCCGTCTTTTCTGTTAATTGCGGATTGACCGCTTTTAAGCACTATGAACAGACTTTCATCTTCAAATCGGTATGATTTAATTGATTTTTTTATATCTGTTTTTTTGATTAAACCTTTTTTGTTTTTCTTCTCTACAAAAATTTCTTGAGAAGATAAAACTCTGTCTGTATTATATCTTAAAGTTTCAAAATCGTAAAGTGATTTATTAAAAATATCAATTTTATATTCTGCCCATTGTGCTGTAATATCAATAGCAGGGGCATTTTTTTCTATTTTTACAATACTTATAATTTTTGATTGCTCCGGCAGAACTTTCTCCAACTTTAGTTTTAGTTCATCAGGTGTCAGGCTGTCAAAAAGTTCTATATCAATGAGTTCGCATTCGCTTTCAGCAAACAGAGGCAGAGCAATTCCCATTGATACTTTCATTGAAGGATTATAGCCGAGTGAATACACTACATTCAAATCTGTTCTTGCAAGTGCTTTAAAAAACGTATTCTGCCAGTCAAGATGGGAGAAATATTTTAAAATGCCTGTTTTGGTAAGTTTAATTCTGTATTTATAAATTTCTCTGTCATAGCCCTGGCAGGTTTGCGGATCTTTTATTTCTATTTTTAATTTATTTGCTTTTTCGCTTGCTTTAAACGGTTTTGCAAGAATTTTTCGTGTTTTTAAATTTTTGCAGACTCCGCAATTGACGCAGGCAGTTTCGCATGTTGGTTTTGAATTAGAAGCATTAAATTCCTGTATGAACCAATTTTTATCAATACCTGTATTTATAAAGTCCCATGGGAGAGCATCAGCTGTGGAATATTGTTTTTGTGCAAGTTCTGCAAGGTTAATTCCGAGTTCTTCGGCTGTTTCATGCCAGATATCTTTGTTGAAGTATTCTCCCCATGCATCTAAATAGCAGCCTTTTTTATAAAGTGCTTCAATATATTTGCAAAGGCTTTTATCTCCGCGTGTTAATACCGCTTCAATTTGAGATATGGTATATTCGTGATAGTTAATTTTCAGGCCTTTTATGTGTTTTGTTTTTTCTTTTAAATAGCGAATATGTTCGTCAACTTTTTCAAGGCTCATCTGGCCGTGCCATTGAAATGGTGTAAAAGGCTTGGGAACAAAAATTGAGAGGGTGCATGTTATATCAAGTCCGTGATTTAAACCTTTTTCTCTCTTAATTTGTCTGCACCTGTACTTAATTTTTTCCAGAAGCTCTGCCATTTCATCCATATCTGCAAGCGTTTCTGTCGGAAGTCCGCAGATGAAGTAGAATTTAACTTTAGACCAGCCGTTTTCATACAATGTCAGAACAGCATTTAAGATTTGTTCTTCCGAAATATTCTTTTTGATTTTGTCGCGTAATCTTTGGCTTCCTGCTTCCGGGGCAAGTGTCATTGTGGATTTTCTGACGCTCTGGACAAGGTTTGCCAGTTCAAGGTTAAAACCGTCAATACGCTGGCTGGGCAATGACACAGATACTTTTTTCTCATTAAAATCAACAGCGAGTTCTTTTATTACTTCATTAATATTTTTATAATCATTAGAAGACAGAGAAAGCAGAGAATATTCATCATAGCCGGTGTTTGTAACAAGTTCTTTTGCAATTTTAATTATATCTTCAGCAGAACGTTCTCTTATCGGTAATGTTACGTGCCCCGGCTGGCAGAATCGGCACATTCTGCCGCAGCCCCGTCTGATTTCAACGACAGCTCTGTCCTGTATGGATGTAGAAAACGGTATCGGATAAGATTTTAATGCCGTATCATAAGTTAATTGTGCAATACGTTTTTTAACAGTTCCTCCGGTTAATGCCGACCAGCGGCCGGTTGAGGAAGGTAAGAAGATAGGAAGGTCAGAAGATATGCCTTTTTCGGATAATAGCTTATCTTCATACCCTCCTACCCTCTTATCTTCTTTATTATATCCGCATAATGCTTTAATTCTCTCAGTTCTTGGCATTCCCTTTGTTTTTTCTAAAATTTCGCAGACTTCAATAATACTGTCTTCGCCGTCTCCTATCATAAAAACATCTATAAAATCCGCAACAGGTAACGGATTAAACGCACATGGACCTCCTGCAATTATAATCGGGTCATTATCGCTTCTCATATCGTTGCGGTAAGGAATGCCCGCCATTTCAAGCATTTTTAAAACAGTCGGATATGACATTTCATATTGAAGCGAAAAACCGACAGCATCAAAATCTTTTATATTGCGCTTGCTTTCAAGTCCATATAATAGTTTTGGCTGAAAATCTTTTTCGGGCGCATAAACCCTGTCTGCCATATAACGGGGGTGTTTATTTACCAGGTCGTATAAAATTCTTAATCCGAGATTGCTGATACCTATTTCGTATTTGTCAGGAAATGCAAATGCAAATTTGACTTTAGCAGAATCAAAATCTTTATTGTAAGACAGAAATTCTCCGCCGACATACTGGTATGGTTTGCTGCATTTATGTAAGGCTTCGTGGTTTTCTCTAA
This sequence comes from uncultured bacterium, assembly GCA_900551675.1. Taxonomy (GTDB): domain Bacteria; phylum Cyanobacteriota; class Vampirovibrionia; order Gastranaerophilales; family Gastranaerophilaceae; genus Stercorousia. Next base: position 6,040 of record URXH01000056.1, on the reverse strand, counting down.
AAAAACAGTTCAAGTTTTCCTCCCTGAAAGTTATGCAGGATTATCCGGAAAATATTTGTCAATTTCAATTATTGTACCGTCAAGGGTGTTCTCTTCAAAAGATTTCATAAATTTGAAAAGAGCGCTGTTCGGTACATCATAATTGTAAAGGAAGGTTTCTCCTTTATATTCGCGCATAACTCTTACAATATAGTGGCATTTTTCGGCATATTTCAACAGATGATCAGCATTAAATTTGTTGCCGTTATGGTCTTTATCAATTTTTACATAGCTGAATCCTGCATAATATTTAACTTTTTCTTTAGTCTCTTCCGTAAGATTGCTATTATGCTTAGAAAATATGTCTATAACTTTTTTATTAATTTCATCACTCATATTTATATTTAACTATATTTCTTGCAGGCATGGCTATAATGTTAACATTTTGTGATATAATAGATAAAAAGCATAGGAGATTTAATAGTGTTTATTAAGAAAAATAAACTTACCGGAAGATTGATAATAAATTTATTCGGCTTGCGCTTGAAATTTCGTCTGCCTGTAAAAAATACGCATGGAGATGAAAAACTGGCTAATTTAATTTATGAGCTTGCAGATCCGAGAACTCTACAAAATGTAAAAATTCCGAAGGTGCTGAATCTTTACGATACGTTGTATGCTCTCATTGATTCCGATAAATCTCTGGCTCGTTTCGGAGACGGAGAGTTTAAAATTATGATGGGTGAAAGTATAAATTTTCAAAAATATGATGAAAAACTTGCTAAACGCCTGTGTGAAATTATTGAAAATAATTTAGACAGCTTAATTGTAGGGCTTCCTGATGTTTTCGGCTATTGTCCGAGTGATTATTTCAGACGAGTTCTGATATCAAGCAGAGATTTTTTGTATAAGTATATTAATTTTGAAAAACCTTACGGGGATGCTTTTTTAACGCGTCAGTCAAAATTCAGCTCTGAAACAAAGGGTAATGACTATTATAAAAGTTTAAAGAGATTGTGGGAAAACAAAGATATTGTTATAGTAGAGGGTGAAGGCAGCAGACTGGGAATCGGAAATGATTTATTCTCTAATGCAAAATCTATAAGACGTATTCTCTGTCCCATAAAGGATGCGTTTTCAAAATATGATGAAATTATAAATGCTTGCAAAAATTCGGGGGGGGGGCTGTTTATAGCTGCACTCGGACCCACAGCTACTGTGCTTGCTTATGATCTTGCAAAAGCAGGATACAGGGCGCTTGATGTCGGGCACGTGGATACAATGTACGAATGGTTTTTAAGAAAAGCTACGAAAAGTATTCCAATTGAAGGTAAAATTGTTTTTAATGAAGAAAGAAATAAAAATTCTATCAAACCCTGTAAAGATAAGCACTATTACGAGCAAATAATAGCGGAAATTGAATAATCTCGAACGCGAAAATATTACCCGAACGGGTGATTTAATTTATTTTACTTCCTTATTATAATAAATTATTACGTCTATTACAGATTAAGTACCATCAAAAAAATAGCCGTTCGGCTAGTATACTTATTCCCAGACAGATGTAATAATTAAGCGATATAATACAGGATTAAGAAATTGAAAATTTTTGAAAAAGGGACGGCAGAACATTCATATAGAATTAATATTTTCGGATTAAGAATTCGCTTCAGAAACATATTTGCTTTAAAAAATAATCATATAATTTTCGTAGACAAAAATGGGAAAGAATCAAGCATAAAAAAATTAAATGGATTAAAAGTTAAGTTTTTAGGAGCAAACGCTGTTGTTAAAATTTACACTCCTGTTCCTAAATTTGAAAATACAACAATTATCTGCGGAGATAATGTTAATATTTCGATAGGTTCTTCCCCATATAAAATTGCAAACTCGTGCATTCAGGTTACGTCTGCTAATTCCTCTGTAAATATCGGAAGGAATAATTTTATCAGGGGTGTTTTTATTGTGCTGGCTGATAAGACTGGATTATCTGTTAATATCGGTGATAACTGCCTTATCGCAAGTAATGTAAGATTGCAGACTACCGATTTTCATACTGTTATTGATGCTTCAACAAAGAAACTGCTTAATCCGCCCTCGGATATTAATATAGGAAGACATTGCTGGCTCTGTGAAGATGTTACAATAACAAAAGGTGTTACTTTACCTGACGATACTATTGTAGCTGCAAAAGGTTATGTAACAAGATCTTTTGAAAAGCAAAATACTATAATCGGCGGAATTCCTGCAAAGGTTATAAAAGATAAAAATACAAGCTGGGCATTAGAACCTTACTGGCAGTATTTGCAAAAATCTACTTAAACTTTTTCGCGTAATCTTTATACTCTTTTATAAAGTCAATTATTTCCAGCGCTAATTGTTTTCTTATATCAATAGGAGCATTCTTTAAGTATTCCATGGCATGAGAAACTTTAATATTTTTGTCATACCAGCGGCGCATAATATAGTTATACTGGTCGTCAAGCGACATTTCAATATTAAAATCAATATCTTTTAATTTATCGATAATAAAATCAGCACAACGAACCTGAATGTATTCTTCAGCTTTTTCAAGCTGTGCAACAGCTCTGCTTACCGTAGGATCAATGTCATACCAGCGCTTTTTCATACATTCATAATACTGATTTTTTCATTTGTTGTCAAGCGTTTATGCAATAGCCGAATTCATAAATGCAAGTACAGATAGTGATACATCTTTTTGTATTTCTTTTGTTGTTTCTTTCAGATATGAAAAAGCTCTTGAGACTGTTTCGTTTTTGTCGTACCATCTGCTGTGCCTGTTAGAGAGATTGGTTTTTGTAATATTTTTGATGTAATCAAAATCTTTGTCTTTTTCTTTTACAAGTTTAATAATGTACTCTGCATATTCAACCTGAGCATCAGGTGGTGCACACTCAATCATACTTATAGCCATACAAACATCAGGCTCCAAATCATACCAGCGCATTCAGCTTCCTCCCTTTCATTTACAAATTTATTATACCCTTATTTTTATAAAACCAAACATACTGTAAATTTTTGTTATTTTTTATATTTTTTTGAATTAATAATATAAGTGTTGTATAATTTAGTTATGAAAAGATTTGCTGCTTTTTTTATAGTATTTGCATTTTTAACCGGTAATACTTCTGTTTACGCAGAAGTGCTGGAAGGGCATGCAGAAAAAACAGATGTTTATGAACAGCAAATGCAGCAGGAATTGTTTACAGGACAGGTGGAACATCTTGAGAGAAAAGATGTTATAAATATGACCGTTTCGCAGGTTCTTGACAGTAATATAAACATGGAAGGCGATGAATTTTTTGCGGAAGTTACGGACGAAGTAAAAGGCGATACAGGGGTAATTATCCCGAAAGGCACAATTGCTCATGGAAGAATTTCTCAGACAGGCGATGCAAAACGTCTGGGCAGACAGGCATGGATTTCGCTTGATTTTGATTATCTAGTAACACCTGACGGGCGTGAAATCCCTATTGAAGGCAAGATGTCTACCAAACTTCATCCCGTTGCGGAAGCCTCCAAAATTGTTGCTCAGGATGTAGGTTATACTCTGGCAGGCGGCGCAGTAGGCGGATTTATGGCATTGAACTGGCTGGGACTTGAAGCAGCTATTGCTTCTCAGGGATATACCGTTGCGGGCGGCGCTGCAATTGGCGGAGCAATAGGGCTGGGTATGGCTTTGATAAGAAAAGGGCATGATGTTTTGATTGCTCCCGGAGATGAAATCAGAGTTAAGATAAATACATCTGTTCCTCTGCCGGTTTACAAAGAATCGGCTCTTATGCAGCATGAAATGTTTTATCCTGGGTTAGATATACATATAAGCGACATTAAACATGAAACGGATCCTTTTGGAGAAGTTAATACAATAACTTTAACGGTTATGATTTCAAATATGTCCGATAAAACGTTTTCAGGACTTGATATGGCATTAGTAAACGATTATAATTCGGTTTTCAGACCGTCAATTTTCGGTGATACAAAATTAATGTTTAAGCAGATACGCCCGGGGGATAAATTTGCAGGACGCGTTTCTTTTGCAGTCGACAATGTCAATAGAAGCTTCTGGCTGACTTTTTATGACAGGCGTAAAGGCACTGCATTAACAAAAATTTCGCTTGATAACGCGTATCGAAATGTTTCAGAAAAAACTAAAAAGAAAAATTTGAAACTGCGCAAACGTAAAACAAATTTCAAAAAAGAAGAAGACTTGCTTAATATCCAGTAATTGTAACATTTTATTGATAATTAGCTTGAAATAAAATTATTTTATGTTACAATATTAGTAATTGATAAATGAACAAAGAAAGTAGAGGAATATATGGTGTGCGGTAAATTGGAAATTGATATTTTGAACTCATTCTGGAAGCTAGCTTCAAGAGATGAAGACAGTGATATTTCCATTCAAGATATAGTGGATGATTTGTCAGCAAACGGAGTTAACAGAGCCTACACTACTATTAAGACCGTTATGGACAGACTTACCGTGAAATCAGTTTTAGTGCGTTATAAGGTTGGCAAAAAGTTTTATTATAAAGCTGCAATGAATAAAAATGAAATGGCGCTTGATGCTGTAAAAACAGTTGCAACTCAATTTTTTGACGGTAATTTCTCAAATATGATAAAATTTGTAGAAGAAAATATTCAAGACGTGTTAGTATAAAAATGGATTTGTCTAAAGACAGAAAAATTGTCGCTGAGCTGATACGTCAGGTGTTAATTTCCCGTATGTGTGTGAGGGAAGCGATATTGAAATTCCCGCGTGATACCGAAGATAAAAGTATTCATGCGGCTTATCATGCTCTTGTGCATTATGAGGCAGATGAGGATTTTCGCGCACGTGATGAGCTTTATAGAGAAGAGCAGAATGATTATTTGGAATTTATTTCAAACGTACTTGACCGAGGTGAAAATTTGCCCGAAAATATTATTGAGAACTATGAAAAATATTATGCTTGTGCTAATATTCCTCATGAAAAGAATGCAAAAGGTTTCTTAAAAAGTTTTTTGAGATTTTTGAACATAAAATAACATATTTAATAAAAATAAGGAGAAAAGATGAAAAAGTTACTGGTATTATTGTGTATTTTACTGCTTGCCGGCGGATGTGCAATGGCAAGAGCTGACAAAAATTTAGAGGTTCTGCCTCTCTTATCTTCAAAAACAGAGCAGGCAAACAGAGTGTGGGTTGGTACATTCCAGCTTGTATGGAATGATTTGATGGACGGGATTGTCAAAGGTCCTGTGAAATTTGAAGATTATAAATCACCGCTTGCAAAACAGCTTAACAAACAAAAATTTAAAGCGGATCAGTTGTCGGAAGATTCTTATTACAAAACATACGGAGAAACTTCACCCGAGTTAAAAACGCAGATTGAAACAGCGATTAAGGAAAAATTCAATGAAACAAGCGATATTTTGAATTCTTTTGACTGGACTCCTGCTCCGGGAAAATATTTTATTTATGCAATGCTTAAAAAAGATTTTAAATTCTTAACGGCATTTGATAAACTTAAGCCTGCAAGATTTGCGCATTCTTTTAGAAAAGTTGATTACTTCGGAATCGATGAAAACAGCGACAAAAATTTAGATAATATGATAAATGTATTGTTCTACAATTCTAAAGACGATTTTGCTGTTGCGATTAGAACTGATGGTAATGATATAGTTTATCTTTATAGAACAGATGATGACAAAACTTTCGATAAATTATACTCTGATATGTTTATGAAAAAGGTATACTATGAGGGGTCTCAGCAATTTAATAAAGAAGATGAATTAAAGGTGCCAAATATCAGTTTATATAGAGAAAAATCATTTGATGAACTTTGCAATCATAAAATTAAAGGTACTGATATGATTATTTCACAGGCTCTTGAGACAATTGATTTCAAAATGGATAATGAAGGTGTTAAGTTGAAATCAGAGGCTGCAATTGCAGTTAAGATGTCTGCACTTGTTCCTGAGAAGTTAGAGCCGCGTAAATTCTATTTTGACGACACATTTGTTTTATTCTTGCAGGAAGCAGATAAAATGAAAC
>URXH01000055.1 GCA_900551675.1 uncultured bacterium | reverse complement strand
TATATGTCATACGAAGTTGGTTTGATCTTATCTCCGTTAATTGTTATCCGTATTGATTCCGGATTTGCTAAATTGTCAAGTGTTATGTGTCCCCATATTTGATTTCCACTTTTTACGGTTTCAATCTTTTTTCTTTCAGTACGTCTCATTTTGTTTACCTCCTTGAATTGTGATTATACTGATTTTACAAATATTTTTAATCCCCCTTTGATTTTAACTTGTCATTTGACAGGTAATATATATATTTGCCTGCATCCTATTATACATCAAATTAACATAATTTGCAATACCTGCTATGGTTCATATGTACAAATCATAAATAAAACCTTATAAAATATTGATATTTCAATATTTTATAAGGCTATTAACATTTGGTACCGATGGTGGGACTCGAACCCACATGGTTTCCCGCACGATTTTGAGTCGTGTGCGTCTACCAATTCCGCCACATCGGCATAAATATTTAATACCTTTCTATATTAACATACTTTAAAATAAAAGTCCATACCAAAAATTAAAAAAAACAAAAATCGCTGACACAGGAGCAGCTTGCCAAGCGTTTATGGGTAACAAAGTCAATTATCAGCGCATACGAATCAGGTATTAAATACCCCTCACTTGATATGCTGATTAAACTTTCTTATATTTTTAACGTATCAACTGATTATCTACTCGGCATAAGCAAAAAACAATATCTTGATATAACAGGATTGCAGGATAATCAAATTAATATATTAAAAAATTTAGTAGAAGAATTTAATAATAAAAAAAACTATTGATATAATCTTGAATATGGTATAATATTATTATAAGAATTTGAGGAAGTTTATGGCAAAAATAAAAATTACTGTTTGTATGGGAAGTTCCTGCTTTGCCCGCGGAAATCAACAGAATCTTGCGTTTATAGAAGCATTCATAAAAACTCACGATCTGGAGGCAGAAATTGATCTTGCCGGCGCACGCTGTGAAAATAAATGCGCTATGGGGCCAAATGTGGTAATAAACGGAGTTGAATACAATAGTGTAGATGAAAAAAAACTGGAAGAAATTCTTACAAAATTAATAAATTAAAGTTAAGCATCTTAAAAATGGAGAATATAAAATATGGATAGTCATTATCCGGTCTATACATTAATCAATGAATGTCATGACTGTTACAAATGTATAAGGGAGTGTCCCGTAAAAGCGATTAAAATAGAAAACGGGCACGCATCAGTTATTCCGGAAAAATGTATTGCATGCGGGAACTGTGTTAAAACCTGTCCATCCAATGCAAAACGCGTGCGAAATGATATTGCACAGGCAAAAAATTTAATCCTGGCAAAAAAACAAGTATTTGTATCCCTTGCGCCTTCCTGGAGCGGTGTTTTTGATTATTCTCCTAAAAAAATGATTTCAATACTGAAAAAACTCGGGTTTAGTGAAGTCTCGGAGACAGCTCTCGGCGCTCAGGAGGTTTCTATTAAAACTGCAGAAATTTTAAATGATTCCGAAAAAGGACTTTTTATATCAAGCGCATGCCCGGTAATTGTTGACTATATAAGACATTACAGGCCGGAATTTCTAAACTGCATAACTCCTATCGGCTCTCCTGCCATGACGCATGCAAAAATTTTGAGAGAAAAATACGGCAATGATATTTCAATAGTGTTCATAGGACCCTGTATCGGCAAAAAAAATGAAGCCTCTTATACTGACTTGATTGATGTTGCACTTACCTTTGACGAACTTAAAATCTGGATTCATGACGAAGCGCTCGATATTTCGGGAATTGTGTCCGATGACAAAAACATGTTTGTTCCATATTCTGCATTTGAAGGAAGCCTTTACCCGATAGACGGCGGAATGAACGAAACATTAAGACGCATCGGAGTCAAACGAGATATACAATTAATAGATGTATGCGGACTCCATGCTTTTGAAAAGGCATTGAATAATCTTGACCCAAAATCAATTCAAAAAACTATTTTTGTAGAAGCATTAGCCTGCGAAGGCGGATGTATCGGCGGGCCTTGTATTTCTACTAAAAAAGCCAGCCTTTCTATTGTATCTGATGTTTTATCAAAAGTAAAAAATAGAGACTGCATCCCCCAAAAACCTTCAACAGTTGTTGATTATGAAATGAAACCATGCAAAGTGGTTACAAAAGAATATCCGCTTGAAGATATTCTGGCAACACTTAAAAGAATAGGCAAACACACTGTAGATGATGAACTCAACTGCGGCGGCTGCGGTTATGCAACCTGCAGAGATTTAGCAAAAGCTCTCCTTGACGGTGATGCAGAACCTTCTATGTGCGTCTCTTATATGAGAAAGATTGCGATGAGAAAAGCTGCTGCAATGATTAGATGTATGCCGGCAGCAGTTGTTATGGTAGATAATAATTTGAATATTCTTGAAGCAAATGACAGTTTTATGAAAATGTTTACAGGAGACATGTATGAAGTATTTAAAACACGTCCTGATGGACTTGCAGGCGCTGCAATAGACAGGATTGTTGATTTTGCAGACATATTCAAAACGATTCTTAAAACAGGTAAAGATATTCATAAAGAGCGTTATCATGTAAAAAACAGACTTTATGACATTTCGGCCTTCACAATTGAAGAAAACGAAATTGTGGGCGCTGTAATCACAGATGTAACATCTGTAGAGACTAACAGAGAAAAAATTTCGCAAAAAGCACATGAAGTTATTTCAAAAAATATTTCAATAGTTCAGGAAATTGCCTGCCTGTTGGGAGAACACATGGTAGAAACAGAAACGCTTCTAAGCTCCATTGCTGAGGATTATGAAGATAATGAAACTACTACTAAGCAAGAAGGAGAAAAAGTTGAATAGTTGAAAAATTAAATTTTTCAGCCATTAAACAAATTATTATGTTCATAGACATTGATTGCAGCCAAATGAAAAAATATAATCAGAATGCCTACGGGGACTATTTTATATCTAAAAGATACCCTGATGAGGCAAAGCTTATCGCTGTCCTTTCAGACGGCCTTGGAAGCGGAATCAAGGCCAATATATTATCCTGCATGACTGCAACTATGCTTTTAAAATTTATTGAAGGCGACCAGATTCCGATAAGCAAAGCTGCAGAAATCATAATGAATTCACTTCCAGTTTGCCAGGTAAGAAAAATAAGTTATTCAACATTCTCTGCAATAGAAGTTAATGATGACGGTGATGCAAAAATCGTAGAAGAAGGAAATCCCGAATTCATCTGGATAAGAGATAATGAAGTGATGAAACCCGAATTCAGATCAATACCTTCTAAAACTTTTAAAAACAGATGTTTAAAAGTTTATAAAATAAATTTGAAACTCGGAGACAGACTGATTTTTTGCTCTGATGGCGTAACCCAGTCCGGGCTTGGTGGCGGACGATTGAAACTGGGTTTAAGAAGAGAAGGCTTAATTACTATTTTGCGCGATAAATTAACTGAACATCCTGATATTTCAAGTACAGAACTTTCTCAGTATGTTATCAATCAAGCCCGAAATATTGAAACAGACAGACTGCCGAAAGACGATATTTCAGCGTGTGTGTTATATTTTAGAGAACCTAGAGAAGCACTGGTATTCACAGGTCCTCCTTATCATCAGGAAAAAGATTCAGAATATGCAAAAATGTTTGCTAATTTTAAAGGCAAAAAGGCAATAGCCGGCGGTACAACCGCAAATCTTATTTCGCGGGAATTAAACCGCCCCATAACGATGGATACAACAATAAGTATAGGAAAACTTCCCGCGTGCTCTTATATGGAAGGTGTTGATCTTGTAACAGAAGGAATTTTAACCCTTACAAAAACGCTGGAATATTTAGAAGCAAATACACCTGATATTGACAATGCGGCAGGAAAGCTGGTAAAATTCTTATTAGATAGCGACTGCATTACATTCATGGTGGGTGCAAAACTAAATCAGGCACATTACGATCCTGCTCTTCCGATAGAAATTGAAATCAGGAAAAACATCATAAAAAAAATGGCAAATGTACTGCAGGATAAATATTTCAAAAAGGTCAATATACAGTATATGTAAGCAGGGTAAAAAAGAAGGCAAAGCCTCTGGTGAAAATATAGAAAAGTATAACAAAGGTTAATAGAAAGGGTAGAAAGAAAAATGAGTGAAAAAGTAAGTGTTAAAGTATGTTTGGGAACAACATGTTTTGTGATGGGTTCATCAAATTTGCAGGAATTGATTGAAACTGTTCCTAAAAAATATGGTGATAAAGTAGAAGTTTCAGGTGTTCCCTGCTTAGGTTTATGTTCAATTGACTGGGAATTTTCAAAAGCACCTTATGTAAAAGTCAATGACGACGTAATTAAAGAAGCTACTGTTGAAAAAGTTCTAAAAGCGATTGATGAAAAATTAAAATAATCAGTCTTAAAATAATTTGTTAAAAAGCCATTTTATATTGAGATTCTGAAACGAGTTCAGAATGACATAATAAAATGGCTTTTTAAATATAGTTAACAAAAATTTTTTGAAAAATTTCATGTTCATGCCATAATAAATAATATATGGAATAGTAAAGAGGTATAAAATATATGGCGATGAATAGCAACACACCAAAACAAACATCACATTTAAAAAGGGAAATTCTGGTTAGATTAATAAAAGCTTATTTAAATGATAATTTTGAAGAAAACACAAGGTTAATTCCTTATGCAATGCGCCCGAAAAACAGTGATGTTCCCAATTACAGATGCTGCATTTTTAAAGAACGTGCTATTTTAAGAGACAGAGCGATTGCGGGTCTTGGTTTTTCTATTGAAGAAACCGATGACAGCGTTCTGCTTTCAGACTTGGCCGAAAAAGCAGAAAAAAGAGAAGTTCCGGAAGAACATCCTTTGACTGTTTTAACAACTGCTTGCAAGGGGTGTGTTCCTTCCAGAATTTATGTAACAGATTTATGTCAGGGATGTGTTGCACGACCCTGTGTAAATACCTGTAAATTTGGCGCTATTTCAATCCAAAACGGCAAATCTGTAATTGATCCTGAAAAATGTAAAAATTGTGGAATGTGTGTTCAGGTTTGTCCTTATCAGGCAATACAAAAAATTATTGTTCCATGCGAAAGTGCCTGCCCTGTCGGAGCTATTGCAAAAGATGAAAACGGTCATGCAAAAATTGATTTTGACAAATGTATTTCATGCGGCAAATGCGCATCAGCCTGCCCGTTCGGCGCAGTCCACGAAAAAAGTCAGATTATTGATGTGCTAAAAAATATCAAATCAGACAAAAAAGTTATAGCAATGGTTGCTCCTGCAATGTTCGGTCAACTTCCCTGCAAACCCCAGCAGCTTAAAGAAGCTATAATGCAGCTCGGTTTTACAGATGTTTATGAAGTTGCTCAGGGGGCTGATGTTACAACAAAAACCGAAGCACATGAATTTGTTGAAAGACTTGAAAACGGAGAAGAGTTTATGACTACTTCTTGCTGTGCAGGATACAATGAGCTTGTAGACAAACATATTCCGGAAATGAAACCTTTCCGTTCAGATACAAAAACTCCAATGTACTATACCGCAGAAATTGTAAAACGTGAAAATCCGGATGCAGTTACAGTATTTTTCAGTCCTTGTGTTGCAAAAAAACGTGAAGCATTAAATAATCCTAACGTGGATTATGTACTGAACTATGAAGAAATCGGTGCCTGGATGATTGCTCTGGGAATTCAAGTCGCTGAATGTAATGAAAGCGAATTTAAAACACAGGCTTCAGCGGAAGGAAGAAATTACTGCGTAACAGGCGGTGTTGCCAAAGCTGTTGAAACTATGCTTCCTGAAGAAATTCCTGCACATGTTGTTTTAGTTGACGGACTTACAAAACAATCTGTAAGAGATTTAAAAAAATATGCTAAAAACGGCATGTGTGAATTAGGTAACCTTATTGAAGTTATGGCTTGCACTGGCGGATGCTTAGGCGGTAATTCAACAATAAACGCAATGAAACCTGCCTTAAAACAAGTTAATACATACGTAAGTGAAAGTAAATCAATTAAAGAACAGATTGAATAATTAACAAAAAAGCGGGACATACAATCCCGCTTTTTATACTATAATAAACTTATGGGAAATAAGAAGAGAAAAATAAGTATAATTGGTTCCACAGGTTCTATCGGTCGTCAGGCACTGGAAGTTATTGAAAAATTAAAAGATAAATTCGAAATTATTGCTCTTGCCGGCGGTAACAATGTAGAACTTTTAAAAAAACAGGCTGAAAAATTTAAACCGAAATATATCTGCTCAAATGCGCCCTTGTCCAGTGCAGGAGAGAGTTGGAGTGAGGAAGTAACAATCCTTCATAGTACAGAAGGCTTAGAACAAATTTGTTCAAATAAAGAAAATGATATAATACTTGTAGCCTGCTCAGGTAAAATCGGACTCCGCCCGACATTAACCGCTATCAAAAACGGTATTGATATCGCACTTGCAAACAAAGAAACACTTGTTATGGCAGGTGATATTGTAATGGGAGAAGCAAAAAAACACGGAGTAAAAATTATTCCTGTGGATAGTGAGCATTGCGCAATTCATCAATGTATTAAAGATATAAATCTGGTTGATAAACTTATCATTACAGCATCAGGAGGCCCGTTCCTTCACAAATCTATTGAAGATATGAAAAATGCCACAGTGGAACAGGCTCTTGCACACCCAAGATGGAATATGGGCAAAAAAATTACTGTTGACAGCGCAACTTTGATGAATAAAGGATTGGAAATAATTGAGGCTCATCATTTATTCGGATTTGACTATGACAACATAGATGTTGTTGTTCATCCTCAGAGTATTGTGCATTCCGCAATAGAATATGTTGACGGAAGTGTTATTGCACAATTAGGTCTTCCGAGCATGCACATTCCTATTCAGTATGCAATTACTTACCCTGAAAGATTTGAAGGAATTAAATCAAAGAGCTTCAGCTTTGCCGAAATTGCAAGACTTGATTTTGAAAAACCTGATTACGAAAAATTCCCCACCATAAAACTTGCTTATGATATGGGAAAAACAGGCGGAACTGCAACTGTATGCATGAACGCAGCAAATGAAGAAGCTGTATTTGCATTTTTGGCCGGAAAAATAAAACTTTATAATATCTATGAAATTACTAAAAAAATGTGTGATGAACATAAAGTTATTGAAAATCCCTCCATTGATGAAATTTTTACAGTTGATGAAAATATTAGAAATAAAACAAAAGAATATATATTAAAGATGATATAAATATAATAAATTATAAAGAAAAAACCGGCATTTCCGCCGGTTTTTTGCAAAATATACGATAATATAAAATTATCTTTTTGAGAATTGGAAACGTTTTCTTGCACGTTTGCGGCCGTATTTTTTACGTTCCTTAACACGCGGATCGCGGGTTAAAAGCCCTTCTAAACGTAATACGTTTCTGTATTCTTCATTTGCTTTAACTAATGCTCTTGAAATACCATGTCTGATAGCTCCGCACTGGGCAACAACACCGCCGCCTACTGCTTTTACCTTTACATCATATTTTTCCTGATTATCAGTTAAAACCAGAGGTCTGTATACTAACATTTCAATAGCAGGTCTGTTGCCGATATAATTTTTTAATGTTTTACCGTTAACAAAAATTCTGCCTTTGCCTTTTACAAGTTTTACAACCGCAATAGAGGTTTTTCTGCGGCCTGTTGCCATAATTTCTTTATCTGCCATTATTTAGCCTCCTTTTCAAGCACAATCGGTTTTTGTGCTGCATGCGGATGTTCAGGTCCGTTGTATACTTTCAATTTTGTAAATTGTGTATCGCCTAAAGTGTTGTGCTGAAGCATACCTTTAACTGCTTTTTCAATTAAAAGTCTTGCATCTTTTTCACGTAATTCTTTTACGCTTGCACTCTTTAAACCGCCGGGATAACCGGTATGATGATAATAGATTTTATCTGTTTCTTTTTTACCTGAAACCAGAACTTTGTCAGCATTGATTACTATTACGAAATCACCTGTGTCAACGTTTGGTGTATATTCAGGTTTATTTTTTCCTCTTAAAATATTTGCCACTCTGGTAGCCAATCTGCCGAGAATTTCTCCTTCAGCATCGATTAAATACCATTTTCTTTCTACTTCAAGAGGTTTTGCTGAATATGTTTTCATGCTTAGTCTCCGTTGTTTATCCCTGTTTTGTCAGGGTTAATATGTTACTTCAATTAAAGTCAATCCGTACGGACTGACGGTTTGTCCTGCTTTACGCCTGTCGCAGGCTTTGAGAACCTGTTTCATGTGTTCTGCAGGGAGATTATGCCCCTCTATTTCAAGAAGGGTTCCGGCGATTGTTCTTACCATATTGTAGAGAAATCTGTTCCCTTTAATATCAATAATCACTTTATCACCGTCTTTTTTACATTCGGCTTTTTCTATAAAACAGACTGTGCTCGGGTTTAGCGTACCGGAACTTTTGAAACTCGAGAAGTCATGCTCACCCAAAAGGTAATTTAAGGCTTTTTGCATTCTTTCAATGTTGATGTCAAATTTTATTCTCATTAAATCACCGTCAAATGCATTTTTGCATTTACGATTGATAAAAATATACCTGTAAAATCTGCATTTCGCCGATTTTTGAGCGTGAAAACCGTCATCAACAAGTCTCAAATTACTGACAGAGATATCTTTCGGGAGAATTTCGTTCAGTTGATAGACAAACTTTGAAGCAACAATCGGTTTATCAGTATCAAAATGAACTGTCTGTCCTATTGAATTGACGCCTCTATCAGTTCTTCCGGAAAAGACTGTTTTAAATCGCCGGTTATTATTTTCGGTATCACCGAATATCAATGTACTGATTGCTTTTTCAAGTTCGCCCTGTATAGTCGGAGTTTCTATTTCTTTGCCATTTCTAAATTGTATCTGGCTTCCGGCATAGTTTTTACCTATATACTGAACTTGAATTGCGTAACGCATAACGGCTTATACCAGTTGGATTAAAGCCATTTCGGAAGCGTCTCCACGTCTCGGCGGAAGTTTGAATATTCTTGTATATCCGCCTTGACGGTCTGAATATTTTTTGCCGATTACTACAAAAAGTTTTCTAAGAACTGTTTCTTCTGCTAATTTTTTGTCGGCAGAAGGAGCTTCAAAAACTTCTCCTGTTGCTAAATCCATATATTTCCCTGTTTCTTTGTCAAAAATGAATTTAGCAGCTTGACGGCGTGCGTGAAGGTCGCCTCTTTTTGCAAGGGTGATAATTTCTTCAGCATACGGCTTTAAAGCTTTTGCTCTTGCCATAGTTGTTTTGATTTCACCGTGTACAAAAAGTTCGGTTGCTAAAGAGCGCAACAAAGCATCTCTTTGATCCTTTGCTTTACCGAGCGTATGTTTTTTAGTTTGGTGTCTCATTTTTTTATCCTTTATTTTTTGTAATTAGTTTTAATACTTTGAAGATAAGAAGATAAGATGGTATGAGGGTAGGCCGTTTACGGTGCTTCGCACTTAGTTATTTAATTATTAAAATTGCCTATCTTCCAATCCTCTTACCTTCCAAGCTTCCGATTACCCTACTTCTTCTTCGGTTTCGGGATTTGGAGCCAAATCCAGTCCGAAGTGGTGAAGTCTTTCTATTACTTCATCAGAAGATTTCTTTCCGAAGTTTTTTATATTTAATAAATCATGTTCTGATTTTTTCAATAATTCAGCCATAGAATTAATGCTTGCACGTTTCAAGCAGTTGTAAGCTCTAACTGAAAGTTCCAATTCTTCAATAGTCATTGTAGGAGCATTTGAATCATCTTCAACTTTTTCTTCAACAACCATTGAAGGAGCAACTACAGGCTGGCCTGTAATCGATGCAATCTGCATAAAGTGGTCAATCAACAGATTTGAAGCCTGACTTAAAGCATTTGTTACATCAATTGAACCGTTAGACCAGATTTCCAGAGTCAATTTATCGAAATCAATTGAATCTCCAACACGTGTGCTTTCAACATTGTAGCTTACACGTTTGATAGGCATAAATGTCGCATCTATCGGAAGTACATCGATTGAAACTCCTTTAGAATCTCTCGGTACATCATGTGCAACATATCCTTTACCTGTTTCAACAACTATATCTGCATGGAAGCTTCCGCCGTCTGCTACTGTGCAGATTAACCAGTCAGGGTTAACGACTTTAACGCCTGCAGGAAGCTGAATATCACTTGCGAGTACAGCACCCGGACGATCAACATCAATTCTTAAATGCTGAGGATCTTTGGAATCAGTTTTTACAACCAATCCTTTAAGGTTAAGCATTACATCGATAACATCTTCCAAAACACCGGGAATTGCAGTGTATTCGTGAGTAATACCTTCAATTCTTGCAGAAGTAACAGCTGTTCCTTCAAGGCTTGAAAGAAGCACGCGTCTTAAAGAGTTACCGATTGTTGTACCAAACCCTTTTTCTAACGGTTCAATTACGAATTTCCCGTATTGTGATCCGTCAGAACTTGTTGTTGTATTAACACATTTAATTTTTAATTCCATATTTTTAAATCTCCTAGTTGTTGCTAACTAATCTTTGAGGGTAGGAAGCTAAGATGGTAAGAGGGTAGGCTGTTTTGTTTTATAAAAGCATATCTTCCTATCTTCTTATCCTCCTATCTTCCATTATTTAGAATAGTACTCGATTACAAGTTGTTCTTTAAAGTCAGGGTCTAATTCTTCTCTTTCGGGAATTCTGTCGAAAGTGATTTTTAGAGCTTCTTTATCAATTGTCATCCAAGCTGGAGCACATGCCATATCAATCATTTCAGTAACGCCTTTTAAAAATGCATTGCTTTTTGATCTGATTGTAATGATATCACCTGCTTTTACAAGGTATGACGGTATATCAACTTTTTTGTCATTAACAAGAACATGTCCATGGTTAACGATTTGTCTTGTTTGTTTACGTGTAATACCTAAACCTGCTCTGTACAGAACATTGTCTAATCTTGATTCAAGAAGCTGCAAAAGAATTGTGCCCGTTACGCCTTTTCTTCTGGCTGCTTCTTTGTAATATCTTGCAAATTGTTTTTCGCTTACCAGATATGTAAATCTGATTTTTTGTTTTTCTGCCAAATGAATTGCATATTCAGAAAGTTTTTTTCTTACAGCGCCATGCTGGCCTGATGCAGTTTGTCTCATAGAAGAAGTTAACTTCCTGTTAGACAAATCTTTAACTTTCTTATTTCTGAATAATTTGTTTGATGGTCCTGTGTATCTAGCCATTTTGTTATTTTCTCCTTTACTTTTGCAGGGCGTCTATGGTTTACTTTTTGGCTTATAAAGCAAGCCCCTGCACTACATTGATGATAAGAAGCTAAGATGGTAAGAGGGTAGGCTATTTAATTTAAAGGGCTTATCTTCCTGCCTTCCTAGCTTCTTATCTTCTTACTAAACTCTGCGTTTTTTAGGCGGGCGGCATCCGTTGTGCGGGATAGGAGTTACATCTTTAATCAATGTAATTTCCAAACCTGCAGCCTGAATTGCACGGATTGCAGTTTCTCTGCCTGAACCCGGTCCTTTGATGTGAACTTCAACTTTTTTCATACCCTGGTCGATTGATTTCTTAGCTACAAGTTCTGCTGCAGATTGAGCTGCAAACGGTGTGCCTTTTCTTGCACCTTTGAAACCTGTTGCACCTGCTGTTGCCCAGGCAATAGCATTACCCTGAGTATCTGTTGAAGTTACGATTGTATTGTTGAATGTTGATTGTATGTGTACAACACCCTGCAATACGTTCTTTTTTTCTTTTTTCTTAGTTTTTACTGGTCTTGCCATTTTCTACTTTCCTTTATTTTTTGTTATTTTGAATTTTCATTTTGTCTTGGATTATTGGCCACTCGAAACTTTTCAATTAAGTTTCTCGTTAGGACGTGCTGGGTTCGCTTTGTTGTTGCTCGCTGTTAAAATTATACCAATTTAATTCGTATTTAACGGCTCGCTTAAGCTCATGCGGTGCACTTACCAAAATCCGCTATACTGTTTTCTTCTTAGTGATTGCCAAACCTTTTTTACCGCGTCTGGTTCTTGCGTTTGTTTTAGTTCTCTGACCGCGGCATGGGAGGTTGCGTTTGTGTCTCAAACCTCTGTAAGAACCGATTTCCTGAAGACGTTTGATGTGTAATGAAACTTCACGGCGCAAATCACCTTCAATATGATAGTTTGCAAGTTCGTTTCTTAATAATTTGATATCTTCATCTGTTAAATCGTCTGTTCTCAAATCCGGTGAGATTTTAGTAGCTTCAAGAATTTTTTTTGCTCTGGTCGGTCCTATGCCGTAGATGTATGTTAATGCTACTTCCATTCTTTTGTTACGGGGTAAATCGACCCCTGAAATTCTTGCCATTTTAATTTTTCTCCTTTTCTTGGCTTTTGGTACGGACAGGGAGTTTCACTATAACTTGGCATCTTTTTTCTATGGTGCTTCAAATTTTTCGCGGGTTCCCTTATTTCCGCCCACTTGTTGTTAGATTTTTTTTGTTATGAGGCTTAAATACTTCCTCACCATTGACCGCTTAAGTCCGTCAATTCAACTTGTTTTGTAAATTTTATTAGTTTATTCGGCTATCCTGCTCCTACTTTTCACTTTACAAATTCATAAAAATTTGTAGTCGCTCAGTCGGAGCTGCGGATGTGACGGGTTTGGTTCGCTTCGCTCACCAGCAGCACCCTACCGAAAAACTAACCTTGTCTTTGTTTATGTTTAGGGTTTTCACAAATTATTGCGATTCTGCCTTTTCTTTTAATACATTTGCATTTATCGCACATTGGTTTTACTGATGATCTGACTTTCATTTTTCTTTCCTTATTATTTTGTGTACGTAATTATTTTAGTCTGAATGTAATTCTGCCGCGGCTCAAATCGTATGGAGTCATTTCAACTTTTACTTTATCACCCGGCAAAATTCTTATGAAATTTTTTCTAATTTTGCCTGAAATGTGGGCTAAAATTTCGTGGTCATTTTCGAGTTTGACGCGAAACATTGCGTTAGGCATTGCCTCCAAAATGGTACCTTCTAATTCTATAACGTCTTTTGACATATATTCCTTTCAAATTCGGCTGTTCAGTATACACCTATTCAGGCGTTACCATAATCATACTTGGAAAATATTCAATTGCAAGGGGTTTGACATGTTTAAAAAGAAAATAATTTATAAATATGATTTTATTGTTTTTCTAAAAACGGCACACTAACAATATTTGCTTGCGTCTTAAAAAATCTTTATTCAAGCAACTTTTCGCTAATTTGTAAATTTTTCTTAATATTTTTAAAATACTTTCGTTTGTTTTTTTTTTTTATTTTGTTAAAAAATAGGTCTTGACTATGACGTTATCACCTCATT